>DATNLQ010000008.1:0-23154 GCA_035602785.1 Solirubrobacteraceae bacterium | reverse complement strand
ACCTGCTGGGTTTGTCAGAAACACTCGTCAATGCGATGCACCGAACCACCATGTCGAGGGTTATCCTCGATGCCGTGGAAGCCACCGCGCCAAGCGATCCCATAGCAGCGCCCCGCAGCGCAGCGCCGGTGCCCGCTTGGGCGGTTCGACTCGCCACACCCGCCGACGTCGCGCAGGTCGCCAATGCCGTAGCCGAGCTGTTGGTCGAGCTCGGCGCCACGCCACCCGACCGAGACGCCATGCAGGCCGCCACGCGCGCGCTGCTCGACGATCGCGATGCCGGGATCGTGCTCGTTGCAGACGCCCACACGGGGCTCGTAGGAGTGCTCGCCGCCAGCCTGCAAACGGCCATCCACATCCCCGGCCGCTACGCGCTCATCCAGGATCTGTGGGTGCATCCCTCCTCGCGCAGCAACCACGTCGGCGCCGCGCTGATCGCCGCGCTCGTCGAGCTTGCCCGCCAAGCCGGGATCGCGCGACTCGAAGTTGGGCTGCCGCGCGACAGCTTTGCCGCGATCGACGCCACCACCGCGTTCTATGCGCGCAACGGCTTTCACACGCACGGGCCGCGCATGCGGCGGGTGCTCTCGTGAGCCACACGCCGCCATCGTCTGATCGAGGGCCCTCGCGATGAGCGCCAAGGACTCGAGCGGCCTCCAGCCTTTCCGCGAGCGCCTCGACCAGCTCGACGACCAGATCGCGCAGCTGCTCGGCGAGCGATTCGACATCTGCCGCAGCGTCGCCCTGTACAAGCGCGAGCACCAGATCCCGATGATGCAGCCCGACCGCGTCGCCCAGGTCCGCCAGCGCTATCTCGCGCGCGGGGCCGAGGTCGACCTGCCCGCCGACTTCAGCGCCCAGCTGTTCGAGCTGCTCATCCGCGCCACCTGCAAGCTCGAGGACGAGCTGATCGACGCACCGCCCCGCAGCGAGGTCCAAGCACAGCCGGTCGGCGACACCGTCGACGCCCAGCCGAGCGACGAGACCGGCCGCGCCGCATGACCCGCCCCACCTTCATCACCCTCGGACCCGCCGGCACCTGCCACGAGAACGCGCTGCTGCACTACCTCGACTTCCAGGGCATCACCTCCTTCGACACCGTCCTCGTCCCCGACCTGCTCGCCGCCATCGTCCAGGTGCGCGACCGGCCCAACACCTTCCTCGTGCAGTGCAGCGCCCACGTGCAGGTGCACCTCGTCACCGAGCGCTACCACAACCACGTGTTCGTCATCGACACCTTCATCTATCCCACCAAGGAGTTGGGGCTGCTCGTGCGCAACGACATAGAGGAGCCCAAGAGCCTTGGCATCGTCTCCGCCACCCGCGGCTACCTCGACCTGTCGCCGTGGGACACCATCATCGACGAGCCTTCCAAGCCCGTCGTCGCAGCCAACCTGCGCGCTGGGCGCTATCACGCCGGTCTCACGCACGTCCACCACGCAGCCGAACACCCCGACGAGCTGCGCCTGGTCGAGTACTACGGCGCCGTCGACACCACCTGGGTCGTATACGGGCGGCACAAGCGCTTCAACGGCGCGGTTATTGGGCAGCGCGCGCCGTGGCTGTTCCAGCTCGAGCAGCTCGCCACGCCGGCCCAGCCCGCGCAGTCGCAACCCGCGCCCGCGCAGCCCAGTCCCGCCGCGCTGTAGGTCACGCGTCACGCTCAGAGCGCCGAGCGCGCTCGCTGCAGGGTAAGCGATCGACAGCAGGCTGCCGGTCGCTTGCCACACGCACTGCAGGCCGTCTTGGCCCTTGAGCACGATGTAACGGCGCGTTTGTGACCAGATAGCCAGCTATCTGGAAACCAAATGCTGAAACACATAGCATTGCCTGAATCCATGGGGTTGTAAACAGGAGAGAGACGAACCCTTGGCCTACTTGAAACTCTAGTGTTTATGATTGCTATCGCTGCTATACCAAGTTACGGTCCTCTATCAATCAGGGGATCCTCCACGCGAGGGACCATGCCAGCGCAACCACAGGGACCAGATGCCAATGCCTAGAACGAGTTCAAGTGCCGCCAAAGGCTCGAACGGAGCCGACCCCGCCTGGTCGATCCCCAGCCTGCGCGAACCGCGCTACTCCCAGTCGCTGGAGCGAGGCCTCGCGATCCTCGGCTGCTTCACGCCCAAGCGTCCCGTCCTCGGCATCGCAGACATAGCCGACGAGCTCGGCATGAGCCGCTCGACCACACACCGCTACGTGATCACGCTCGTCGCGCTCGGCTACCTCGAGCAGGGCGCCTCGCGCAAGTATCGCCTGGGGCTGCGCGTCACCGACCTGGGGATGTCCGCGCTGAACTCCACCGGGCTGCGCGAGCACGCCCACCCCTACCTCGAGGAGCTGCGCCAGCGCACCTCCTACACCGCCAGCCTCGCCACGCTCGACGGCGCCGACATCCTCTACGTCGACCGCGTGCGCAGCTTCCGTCGCGGGCACGGCAAAGCCGAGCTCGACCTGCACCCCGGCTCGCGCCTGCCCGCCTACTGCACCGCCATGGGCAAGCTGCTGCTCGCCAACCTGCCCGAGGCCGAGCAGCGCGACCTGATCGCCTCGATCAAACCCAGCAAACGCGGGCCAAACACGATCACCAGCAAGAAAGCCTTGCGCGAGGAGCTCGACGAGGTGCTCGACGCCGGCTTCGCCGTCAACGACGAAGAGCTCGCCGCCGGGTTGTACGCCATCGCCGCGCCCGTGCGCAACGAGGCCCGAGAGGTCGTCGCCGCCGTCAGCCTGTCCGCGCACAGCTCAATGATCTCCCTCGAGGAGATGGTCGACGCGCTCGGCCCGCACCTCGTCTCCACCGCCGATCGCATCTCCGCCCGCCTCGGCTACCGGCGCGCCGACGAGCAGAGCTAGGCGCGGCAATCCATAGGGTCTAATAGCCTTGCGGCCATGCGCCGCGCTATCGTCCTGCTCTGCTGGTCCCTGGTCGGGGTCGGCCTGACCGCCTGCGGCGCCGCCGTGTCCACGTCCGCCTTCAAGGGCGAACAGCACGAAGTCGCCCAGACCGTCGCCAACCTGCAGACCGACGCCACCGGCGGCGAAGAGAAGAAGATCTGCACCAACGACCTCGCCAGCGCCGTCGTTGCGCGCCTCGGCGGCGCCAGCCGCTGCGAAGCCGCCATCAAAAGCCAGCTCAACCAGGTCGACAACCTCGAAGTCAGCGTCCAGTCGGTCACCCTCGGCGCCGCCAAGCCTGGCGGCGCCGGCAAGCGCGGCGCGGCTGGCAAGCCCGGCGCGCCCGGTCTCGCGACCGCCAGCGCCAGGGTCAAGAGCATCCACTCCGGCAAGCACGCCGAAAGCACCGTCTCCCTCGTCAAGGAAGGCGGCAAGTGGAAGATCTCCGCGCTGGGCTGACGCCGGGCGGATCGCGTCGGAGGTTGCTGGTAATGGCCTCGCGCAGGTCGCGTGCCGGAGGGCTGTGGGGTAGATGTCTCGTTACAACTGGTGTATAACCATAGCTATACAGCAGTTGTAGGGAGAGTATTCGGCGAGGGTAGCCGTCTGGTCCGCTCCCCGTCTCGCCCGAGCGTTTCATCCCAAGCGGGTGGTTGGATGGCCGCGGTAGGCTTGTTCGGCGACATGCCCACACTGCTCCTGGACCCACCGCCCGCCGGGTTGGAAGAGCTCCTCGAGCAGCGTCGCCGGATGGGCGCAGACCGGCACGACGAGGTTTGGGAGGGCGTCTACCACATGGTCCCCGGACCCAACGCACCGCGTTCCTTTGCAGCGCAGCAGCTGGCCGTGCTGCTCGACGCGCCCGCGCGCGCTGCCGGCCTGCACGTCAGCCTCGAGTTCAACGTCGGCATCGACAAGGACAACTATCGGGTGCCCGACCTCGGCGTCCACCGCGAGCGCCGGCCTGGCGTGTGGATCCCCACGGCTGCCATCGTCATCGAGATCCTCTCACCGACCGACGAGGCGTGGCAGAAGCTGCCCTTCTATGCCGAACGAGGGGTCGACGAGCTGCTGTTCGTCGACCCGGCCACGCGGTCGGTCACTTGGATGGCCTTGGGCGAGGGCGAGTACCGGCCTGTGGACCGCAGCCAGCTGATCGACCTGCGCGTCTGAGCTCGCCGAGCGGATCGACTGGCCGCCCGAATAGGGGCAGCGCGCAGATGACGCGCAGCTCGAGATCGCGTAACGAGCGTCAGTGGATCTCGTCGAGCAGTTCGCCGGGCGACTCGAGCTCCAGCGCGCGAGCCAGCTTGACCACCGTGTCCAGACGGGGGAAACGCAGGCCGCGCTCGAGCAGGCTGATCTCGGTGCGATCCAGTTCGCACCGCTCGCCCAGTTCTTCTTGAGACAGCCCAGCACGGTTGCGAAGACCGCGAAGGTTGAGGCCGAACTGCTGGCGTATGTTGTCCATGTGGTGCAGCCTCGCGCAGCGGCAGACAAAGTGTCTACCGATGATCGTCTGCAAATTCTAAAGACGTTGGGCGACCTCAGGGGTGCAAGGAGCGCCCGTACTGTCGTTCGTAGTACGCACGGTACTCGCCCGAGCGGATCGGCTGCCACCACCAGTCGTTGTCGCGATACCAGGAAACCGTCTGCCGCAGGCCCTCGTCGAAGCGCACGCGCGGGCTCCAGCCCAGCGCGCGCACCTTCCCTGAGGACAGCGAATAGCGGCGATCGTGACCGGGGCGGTCGGTCACGTGCTCGATCTGGGAGTCCTGCGCTCCGGTCAGCTCCACGATGCGCCTGACCACCGTCATGTTGGCCTCCTCGTCGGGGCCGCCCGCGTTGTAGACCTCGCCCGGCTGCCCGTGCTCGAGCACGTGGCCGATCGCAGCCGCGAAGTCGGTCGCGTGGATCCAGTTGCGCACCTGCATCCCGTCGCCGTACACCGGCAGCGCATCGCCGTGCAGCGCGTTGAGGATCATCAGCGGGATCAGCTTCTCGGGGTACTGGTAGGGGCCGTAGTTGTTCGAGCCGCGGCAGATCAGCGCAGGCAGGCCGTACGTGTGGAAGTAGCTCTGCACGAGCAGGTCCGCGCCCGCCTTCGTCGCTGAGTAGGGCGAGGAGGGCGCCAGCGGGCTGTGCTCGGTGAATGTCCCCTCCTCGATCGAGCCGTACACCTCGTCCGTCGACACCTGCAGGTAGCGCAGCGCGTGCTCGCGCGCCGCCTCCAGCAGAACGTAGGTGCCAAGCGCGTGCGTCGACACGAACGCGTCCGGCTCTGCGATCGAGCGGTCCACGTGCGTCTCCGCCGCGAAGTTCACAATCGCCTCCGGCGAGCTCGCCTCGATCGCGCCGGCCACCGCCTCGCGGTCCTCGATCGCGCCGCGGACGAAGTGGAAGCGGGCATCGTCCGCCAGGTCCTGGAGATTCTCCTCGCGGCCCGCGTACGTCAGCTTGTCCAGCACCGTCACCTCGTCGCCGTGCTCTTGCACGCGCTGGCGCGCGAACGTCGAGCCGATGAAGCCCGCGCCGCCGCAAACGAGGAGTTTCATGGACTCATCATCCCAGGCGGCGACTCAGTGTGCCGGGGCGCCGCTCGATCGGCTCACCTGCGCACGATGCCGGCGCGTGCCGCCAGGTAGCCCGCCAGCCCGTCCTGCCAGGGCGGCAGCGGCAGGACGTCGTCGCGCTCTGACTCCAACACCGACCACGCCGGGCGCGGCGCCGGGCGCAACATCTCGGCCGTCGTGGCCGGCTCAAGGCGGCAGTCAAGCTCGGCCTGGCGAAAGATCTCCGCGGTGAAGCCGTTCCAGGACACGTGGCCGGTACCAGCCAGGTGCACCAGCCCGCTAACCCCGCGCTCGATCAGGCCGACCAGCGCCGGCGCCAGATGACCCGTCCACGTGGGACAGCCGACCTGGTCTGTCACCACCTGCACCGCCTCGCGCTCGCCCGCCAATCTGAGCATCGTGTCCGCGAAGTTGCGACCGCCCACGCCGAACAGCCACGCGCTTCGAACGATCGTGTGACGCGGCGAAGCGTCGAGCACCTCACGCTCGCCCGCCAGCTTGCTCTGTCCATACACCGAGCGCGGCCCCGTCGGGTCCGACTCGACGTACGCGCGCGGGGCGCCCCTCGCATCGACGCGGGCCTCGCCGTCGAACACGTAGTCGGTGGACACGTGCAGCAGCGCCAACGACGCCTGCGCAGCAGCGCGAGCCAGGTTGCCCGCTCCCTGCGCGTTAACCGCAAACGCCTGCTCTCGGTGGCTCTCCGCGCCGTCCACGTCCGTCCACGCCGCGCAGTTGAGCACAGCGTCCGGCGCGATGCGCTCGAGCGCCTGGCCCACCGCGTCTGCGTCGGTGATGTCGAAGTCGCCCACGTCCACCGCCACCAGGTCGTGGCCTGCAGCGCCGCCCACGCGCAGCACGTCAAAGCCGAGCATCCCCGCAGCGCCCGTCACCAGCAGCTTCACAGCGTCACCCGCAGATCACAGGATCGAGATGTCCGAGTTGTCGCCCACCATGAAGCGATACGCGCGCGGCTGTCGATCGCCGCGGCGGACGGTCACGTTGCGCCCCAGCAGCGACGACTCCATGCGTCCGTCCAGGTCGCACACCGTACAGCCCGCCAGCAGGATCGAGTACTCGACCTCTGAGCGCGAGATCTCACAGTCCTCGCCGATCGCCGTATACGGCCCCACGTAGCAGTCGTTCAGGCGCGCACCCGCTCCCACGATCGCCGGTCCGCGCACAGTCGAGCGCTCCAGGCGCGCGCCCCGCTCGATCACCACGCGCCCGTCCACCTGCGAGTCCACCAGCTCGCCCTCCACCCGCCCCACCAGGTTGTCCAGGATCAGGCGGTTGGCCTCCAGCATGTCCTGCAGGCGCCCCGTGTCCTTCCACCAGCCGCGCACGATGTGCGGCTCCACGCGCAGCCCCGAGTCCACCAGGTGCTGGATCGCGTCGGTGATCTCAAGCTCCCCCCGCGCCGACGGCTCGATCGCGCGCGCCGCCTCGTGTACGGCCGCCGTGAACATGTACACGCCCACCAGCGCCAGGTTCGTCGCCGGCTCGCGTGGCTTCTCCACCAGACGCACCACCCGCCCAACCTCGCCAGGCGGCGACTGCTCGAGCTCTGCCACCCCGTAGTTCTCCGGATCGGGCACCGGCGTCAGCAGGATCAGCGCGTCGGGCTCGTGCTCGCGAAACGCAGCCACCAGGTCGGTGATGCCTCCCTGCAGCAGGTTGTCTCCCAGGTACATCACGAACGGGCTGTCGCCCAGAAACGACTCGGCCGTCAGGACCGCATGGGCCAGCCCGAGCGGCTCGTCCTGAACGATGTAGGAGATGCGCAGGCCGAAGCGCTCGCCCGTGCCAGCCGCCACTTCGATCTCCGGGCCGGTGTCCGGTGCGATGATGATCCCCACCTCCTCGATGCCCGCCTGGGCCATCGCCTCGATGCCGTAGAACAGCACCGGCTTGTTGGCCACCGGCACCAGCTGCTTGGCGCTCGTGTGCGTGATCGGGCGCAGGCGCGTGCCCTTGCCCCCGGACAGGATCAGTCCCTTGAGTTGCTGCATAGCGCGGTCACCCTAACGCGTCGCCCGGGCCAGGGTGGGCGCAACTGCATGCGGACGCGGCGGCGTCACCCGTTGGGCCTCGATCACACGCGTGTCATAACTCCCCGTCCTTCTTTGCGAGCCCTTCCGCGCGAGTGACCACTGTCCAAGGGGCCACGCCGAGCGCCTTGGCGAGCCTCACAAGCAGCACGTAGTCCGCATCGACCTGCCCAGACTCGAGCGCTTCTAGGCGCCGCTCGTCGACATCCGCCGCGGCAGCGAGCTCCCCCTGGCCCAGCCGGCGCTCCTCCCTCGCGCAGCTCCAATCTCAAGCGCCTGTGCCCGGCCCTCAAGCTCACGGCAGACGAACTCATGAAGCGTGCGCGCGCACTCGAAGCGAAGCCCTCTGGGCTGCCCGAGGAATAGCGCTGCGTCAGTAGGTCGCGCCCAGCTTGCGGTGGTCCCAGCTCGCCCGGCGCCGCTCGACGAACTCCAGCGCCACGCGCTTGGCCGCCTGCTTATCGACCATCGCACCAACCTCCGCCGGGAGATCGCCTACCGGCGGCTTGCCACGCGGCGACGCATATCTGACAAAGATCTCATGTCCGAGGGCTTTGACCACCTCGATATCGCGGTGGACCATCACGTCGCACTCGAACATCACCCCACGCAGCTCTTGGTAGAGCTCACCCGCCTCCACCTGCAGTGTCGCGCGCGCTTCGCGCTCGAGGTTTCGCACCTTCTGCGAGACCGCGTATGTCCACGACCACAGACGCGGGGTGGGCGGGCTCGATTCCCCGGCGGGCGCCTGGCGCAGCACGTACCACAGCGGCATCAGGTGCGGCCAGCCGCGTGGGCCGAGCGTCGCGCACGTCACCGTGCGTTCCTCTTCCAGGAACGCAGCGACCTCCGCGTCGCTCATCTTGATCTGCTCGCGCCTGCTCATCCGCGGCCTTATCCCATGAAGCTCAGCGATGGCATGTGCATATTGCTGCCAGGCAGCTGGCTCATACCCGCACCACGCACAGTCCGCCCACTCCCTCCACCGGATCGAAGTCCTCATCCTGCGTGACAACAGGTATTCCATGGGTGAGCGCCGTCGCCGCGATCCAGAGGTCGTTTGCGTTCACGCGACGCCCAGCCTCGGCGAGATGTACTCGCAGCCTGGCCCACGATGCAGCCACTGTCTCGTCGATGACAAGAACCTCAATATCGCTGAGAGCCTCCAGCGTCGCCAGCCGGCGGGCACGCACATCGGTCTCGCTCGCCGCAAGGACGCCAGCCTGCAACTCGCCCACCGTCACGGCCGATATGGCCGACTCCTCTGGAAGGAGCGCATCGTCCAATGATCGTCCGCTCTCGCGAGCGATGAACACGCTCGTGTCGAGAAGTCCCCGACCCGGCCTGTCGCCTGCATCGTCTGGCGCCGACCCGGCTGCCGTCTCAGCGCCAAGCCCCTCGCTCACGCAATCGGCCCAAGATCGTCAGTCGTGGCGCCCGCCAGGCGGGCGAGATCATCGCGCAACCCCGGATCTGCCTGCGCAACCTTGAGACGCCTTGTGAGCTCGGCGCGCGGCAGCCACCGCCGTCGGCTGCGTTCAAACGGGATCAGCGAAGCCACCGGCTTACCACGGGTAGTGACGACGATCTGCTCGCCGGCGCTCACACGGCGCAGAAGCTCCGCTGTGTTGTTGCGCAAGTCCCTAGATGCAACCTCGATACTCATACTACAAGCGTAGCACTCCTGTAGTACTCAGACCGGCGCCGGCGCAGCACTGGCCTCGCGCAGCCGCGCCACCGCCGCGCTGACCGCCTCGCGGGCGTCTTGGGGCTCGAGCACCGCCGCGTCGCCTGCTTCCTTGAGGATCTCGCGCACCAGCCAGTCCACTCCCGCAAAGCTCAGCTCCACCACCACCGAGCCGTCGCTCCACTCGTCCACCACCCTGCGCGCCTCGCGTGCCCAGCGAGCGCGCTCCGGCGACACCCACACACGCGCGCTGCGCGACGCCTGCACCTCGCCCGTGCGCAGCCAGCCGTCCACCTCCGCCGCCGGGTCCACCTCCGGGCGCGGCTCGAATTTCTCGTCGGTCACCGTCGCGCGCTTGATGCGATCCAAGCGGAAATGGCGCACCCCGTCGCGCTCGGGGTCAAACGACGCCACGTACCAGCCCTCGCGGCCGTTGGTCAGCGCATACGGCTCCACACGCCGCAGCGACATCTCGTCCTCGTTCTCCTTGTAGTACTCAAGCTCGATCATCCGCCGTTTGACGATCGCACGCGACACCTCTCGCGCCACGCCCCAGTCGTCGCCCGACGTCTGCGCCACCTGCAGACCCTGCTCCATCGGGTCCTCGCCCAAGGCCGCCACGATCTTCTCGCGCGCAGACGTAAGCGATCCCTCCGGGATGTGCTCACCGATCAGGTCGATCGCCGCCACCAGCGCCTTGGCCTCGACCGGCAGCAAGCGAGCGGGGCGGTCGAAGTTGTCGCTGTACGGTTCCGGATCGACCTCGATCTCACCCTGCTCGTTGAACTCCGCATACAGCACGTACGAGCCGCCGCCGAAGTTGACCACGTTCAACACGTTCACGTCCTCGCGCAACTCCTCCTCGCTGATCTGCAGCCGCTCACACACCTCGCTGACCGCCACCCTGCCCAGCCGGCCGGGCTGACCCGGACGCGCCGGTTGGGCGCCTTCGCGGCCAGCCTGGATGAGGATGCTCGCCAGCGTCACAAGACGCGCAAAGCGCTCTGGACGTATCGCCGCCTCGCCGCGACCCGTGCCCTCCTCCTCACTCGATGTCCTGCGTCCTGGGCGCGGCGACGACGCCATCCGCGCGCGCGGCGAGCTGTCGCTGTCGGGCACGCTTGCATCCGGCTTGGTCGGCGGGATCTCGTCGTGGCGCTCCGCCAGCAACTCGAGACGGTGCTGGAGCTCCTCCGCGAGGTCGTCCGAGCCCAGCAGGCGCGCGTTCACACCCAGCCCCAGCACCCACGAGATAATCCCGCGCGGGTCCGAATAACCGGTCAAGAACAGTCTGTCGCCGTCGCCCACCTCGACGCCCTCCGACGAACGATCGGGGGCAGACAGCTCGGATAGCTGGGTCGTCGACACACAGCCCTCCGGGTTGGGTCGTAGGATCTCCCCGTAGCGACCGAAGTGGCGCTCCACCTGCCAGGCGATCCGCTCGGAGATGAGGATCTCCGCCACGCCCTGCTCGTCGCCCAGCTGCCAGTCCGCGCGGTTGGCATACGCGCGCGGATCGAAGTCCGCGGGGCGGTGGAAGTCGTGCTCGGCCTTGGTCGCATAGGACACCTTGCCGCGGATACGCGACAGGCGGAACACGCGCACCGCGTCGCGCTCGTGCGCGTAGCCCAGCAGGTAGAACTGGCCGCCCTGGAAGAGAAGGTGATAGGGGTCCACACGCCGCGCGCCCACCTCGTCGCGCTGCATCGTGTAGTAGTCGAACACGATCGTCTTGTTGCGAAAGATCGCCGTCTCCACCTTGGCCAGGCGCGCCGACAGCTCATGGCCGCCCGCCGACGCAGTTATGCCCAGGGCCACCGAGCGCTGCTCCGGCGCCCGCAGCGGGCTGGGGCGCCCCCACGTGATCTGCTGCAGCGCCAGGCGCAGCGGCTCCGCGTAGGCGAATTCTCCGTCCAGCAGGCTCAGCGCCGTCTGCAGCGCCGCCAGCTCCTTGTCGGTAAACGCGATCGGCGGAAGGTGGAAGTTCTCCGGGCGCAGCGAGTAGTTCTCCTGCTCGGCCGCCCCATCGGACGGCCGGTCGACCGTCAGCTGAATACGCAGCGATTCAAGCTCGGAGCGGTCCGCGTAGAAGCGCCGCGCAAAAGCGTCCTCGTTCATGCCGCTGTAGCCCTCCACGTCGCGCCTGATCTCGAGCGCCGTCACCGGACGCCGCTCGGCCATCAGGTACGAGATCAGCGACAGCTGGCGGATCAGCTTCTCGGTGTCCTTGGCCACTTCTTAGAGATTAGAAGCCGACGGCGAGACGAATGCAGCGCGGGCCGATCGCCGCGCCGCTATTTGCGGACTTTGCAGGCGCGGCGCGTCCCGGAGCGCGCGCTACGCAGCTTCGCGCACCGGCGCCGGCACCGGTTCCGCCTGCTCCGCCGGCACCACGTGATCGTCCTCGCCGTCGGGCGCCCGCCAGTCGGCGAAGAACGCGCCTGCTCCGATCGCCCGGTCGAACTGCGACCAGCTGCTACCCGGAGCCAGCTCCTTCTCCAGGCGGTCGAAGCTGCCAAGGCGCCCGCCCAGGTTGTCGATCATGTGCACCAGCGTCGCCTCGCGCGTGCACGGCACCACAGGGCTGCCGTGCTCGAGCGTGCCGTGGTGGGACAGGATGATGTGCCCCACCGCCTGCGCGAGCCCCGGCGGAAAGCCGTCGATGTCCTCGATCATGCGACGGATGCGGTAATAGCCCAGCGCGATCTCGCCATGCAGCCTGCCCGCATCGGTCAGGTCGATGGAGGATGGGAGGCCACCCGCCCCACCCGCCCTTTCATCGTCTGAGTAGGCCTCCAGCTTGCCGATGTCGTGCAGCAGCGCGCCCGTCACCGCCACGTCGCGGTCGATACCCACGAACGTCGCGCTGATCGCGCTCACCGCCTGGGCCACTCCGAGGCAGTGCTCGAGCAGGCCGTGGCGGTAGGCCTGGTGGTAGTGCTTGGCCGCCGGCGCCACGCGATAGCCGGCCCACAGTTGGGAGTCCTCACCGAACACGCCCTCCAGCAGCAGCCGCAGATGTGGCTCGCGGATCGTGTCCAGCAGGTCGCGGACCTCCGCTTCCATATGGGCGACCTCGCGCGCGGGGCCGTCGAGCAGATCCTTTGGCTCGAAGCTGCCGGGTGCCGGCGCAGCGAGCAAGCGCAGGTTGATCTGCGCTCCGAAGCGCGGATGGACCGTATAGCGGCCGCTGACGTGAACCGGCATGCCTGCCCGTGCCAGCTCTTGCGCCTCCATCAGCTCCTCCCAGACCATGCACGTCACCGCGCCCGTGCGGTCGCCGAGCTGCAGGCGCAGGTAGTCGCCACCGTCGCGGCGCTGCCTGCGCTCGGCCTCGCGGACCAAGAGCACCTGGTCGATCTCCATGCCGTCTGTCAGCTCATTTACGAGCATGGACCTGACGGTAGACGTGGCTGCGGACGGGATCCGTCCAGGCCTTCACGGACGCCGTGGCTGGTGAGAGCCACGACGCCCGCGGAGACCTGGCATCGGGGGGGACGCCTCGATCTCTCCCCAAGCACCACCGGAGAGGATGGCGATGCTCAAGTCTTCCGCCGTCGGGCGAGCCATCCACGACCGACATGCGGTTTCGGGCGATGCCCAGTCAGGACACTAGTTCCACTTATGCGGCGTCATCTAGGGGCGTTTCCAACCCGCTGCGATGCCCACCATGCAGGAGCGCGAGCGGGTCAGCGAAACCGTGTTCGCATTCGGCAGACCGCCCCGTCGGCTCGCCGCCTCAGGCCCGTTCGTCGCGTCGGCCCATACACTCACAGGTCAATGGGAGAGCAACCCCTGCCGTGAGCGCTGCACCCGCTTCCCGCGTCCAGCGCGGCTCGCAGCCAGACCCCCACCGGATCGCCGGCGTGCTGCCCGCGCAGAGTCTGCGCGAGGCCATCGCCCGCGAATGGATCGTCGCAGGACCCTGGCGGATTCCCGCCGAATCCGTGCAGCCGGCAAGCGTCGACCTGCGCCTCGGCGAGCACGCCTGGGCGCTGCGCTGCAGCTTCTTGCCCGACAGCGACTCGACAGTCGAGCAGAAGATCGAGGATCTGGCCTTCCAGCGAATCGACCTGCGCGATGGCGCCACCCTGGAGCGCGACCGTCCCTATCTGGTCCCGCTGATCGAGGAGCTTCGCCTGCCCGACGACATCCGCGCCAAGGCCAACCCCAAGAGCTCCACCGGGCGCCTGGACGTATTCACGCGCGTGCTCACCGACCGCAGCCACCGCTTCGACGAGATCGGCGCCGGCTATCAGGGCAGGCTGTACCTGGAGGTGGTGCCGCGCACGTTCGCCATCCGCGTGCGCACCGGCCTGGCGCTCAACCAGGTCCGGCTGATGTCCGGCAATGCGCGCCTGGACGACGACGAGCTGCTCTCGCTGCACGACCAGTCCCCCCTGCTGTACATCGACTCCCAGCCGCTGCACGCATCCGAGCTGTCGCTCTCCGACGGGCTGTTCCTCAGCCTCGACGTGTCCGGCTCAGACGACAGCATCGTCGGTTACCGCGCCAAGAAGAACAGCCTTCCGATCGACCTCAACCGTGTGGGCGCTCTGAAATGGCGCGACTATTGGGAGGCGGTGCACCCCGAGAAGGGTCGACGGATCGTGCTCGAGCCAGAGGTCTTCTACCTGCTCCTGTCAGCCGAGGGCGTCAGCATCCCCCCCTCCTACGCAGCAGAGATGCTCGCCTACGACCCCACCGCCGGCGAGCTGCGCACGCACTACGCCGGCTTCTTCGACCCCGGCTTCGGCTACTCCGCCGATCCCAGCGCCCGCGGCAGTCGAGCAGCGCTCGAGGTCCGCGCGCGCGACGTGTCGTTCATGGTCGAGCACCGCCAGCCCGTCTGCAAGCTCGCCTTCGAGCGCATGGCCGAGCAGCCCGACGTGCTCTACGGCAAGGACATCGGCTCCAACTACCAGGGGCAGGTGACCATGCTCAGCAAGCACTTCGTCGAGCAGGGCGCCACTACGGCTCCAGCCGGTGCGGCCCCCGGTACAGGAACGTGACCTCGCGCACGTTGTCCTGGCCGAGCATCTGCATCAGCAGGCGCGTCAACCCGAAGCCGAAGCCGCCGTGCGGCGGCGCGCCGAAGCGAAAGAAGTCCAGGTAGTACTGGATCGGGCCCACGTCCACCTTCTTGTCCTGCGCCTGCGCCAGCAGCTGCTCGTAGCGGTGCTCGCGCTGGGCGCCCGTCGTCAGCTCGATGCCCCGCCACAGCAGGTCGAAGCTCTTGGTCAGCGTCGGTCGGTCGGCGTGGCGCATGTGGTAGAAGGGCCGCACCGTCGTCGGGTAGTCGGTCACGAACGCGAACTCGTGGCCATGCATCTCCTCGACGATCGCCGAAAGCGCCCGCTCGCTCGGCGGATCCAGGTCGTGCTCAGCGCCCGGCGCTTCGTGGCCGTGCTCGCGCAGCAGCTCCTTGGCCCGCTCCAAGGTCACACGCGGAAAAGGCACCTCCGGGACCACCAGCTCGGCGTCGAACGTCGCTTCGATCTGCTCGCCGTGCGTCTCCTTGACGGTCGCCAGCACGTGCGCCAGCCAGCGCTCCTCGAACGCCATAACGTCCTCGTGCGAGTCGATCCACGAGATCTCCACGTCCACGCTCGTGAACTCGGTGTCGTGGCGTGACGTGAACGACGGGTTCGCCCGGAACACCGGGCCGACCTCGAACACCTTGCCAAAGCCAGCCGCCATCGCCATCTGCTTGTAAAACTGCGGCGACTGGGCCAGGTAGGCCTCACGCTCGAAGTACTCCACCTTGAACAGCTCCGCGCCCGACTCGCTCGCCGAGCCCATGAACTTCGGCGTGTGCAGCTCGATGAACGCCTCTTTGCGCCAGAACTCGCGCATCGCGTGCTCTGCCGTCGTCTGCACCTCGAAGATCAGCCGCCTGTCCGGGCGGCGCAGGTCCAGGTAGCGCCAGTCGATCCGCTTGTCCAGCGCCGAGTCCGGCGCTATCGGCACCTCCGGCTCGGCCAGCGAGTCCACCTGCAGTTGCTCGAGCTTCAGCTCCAGGCCGCCCAGTTTCACGCGCTCGTCCGCCACCACCGTGCCCGTCATCGTCACCGCCGACTCCGCCGTCAACGCCGACACCGCCTCGTTGAGCTCGCTCGGCAGCTCCTCCTTGGGCACAACCACCTGGGCCAGGCCAGTTTCGTCGCGCACGATCACGAACTGCATCCGCTTCTGGTCGCGGATCGCATGCACCCAACCGCGCACCGTCACGCGCTCGCCCACCTTGTCGTGCAACTGCGCTATCAACGCCCGCGTCACGCCCGGGACCCTATCCGAGGCTGAGCCCAGGGGGCATGGCGCGAGCGGAGCCCGCGCCCGCGGTCGGTCCCGCGAGCCTTGCCTGGGCGGGGCGCTGGCGATCCGTCCCCCTCATCGGCTAGAAATTCAGCGTTCACCGCTAAAGCGATGTGAAAGCAATGCCGAGGCGACTGACGATGCCCGCCCGTCGGCTGTCGCTCGCTGGTAGCCTTCCCGCGCTCATGAGGCGTGCTGCGCTCGCGCTCACGGTGCTTGCAGCGCTGGGCTTGGGGGGCTCATCGCTGATCCCTGCCCGCGCATGGGCGTTCTCGCCCAACCCGTCTGAAAACATCACCCTCCGAGCGCTGCCCGCAGAATGCTCTGCGACACCGCTCGCCGCCGGTTGCGAGAACGCAGTCATCCAGGAACTGGACAGGGCGCGTGCGGCAATGGGCCTTGGGCCATACCTGCTCCCGGCGGGGTTCACCGCGCTGTCGGCCGACCGCCAGCTGCTGGTCCTTACAGACCTCGATCGCGTCGCCTACGGGCTGGCGCCCGTGCCCGGGCTCAACGCCGAACTGAGCTCCAGCGCCGCCGAAGGCGCCAGCGGCGACTACGACCCGCTGCCCGCCGGCGAACTGTCGCCGGGCGGCGCTGTGCAGGGGTTTGCGTCTAACTGGGCCGGTGGCTTTGCAAACGTCCTCGAGGCCTATTTCGAATGGATGTACGACGACGGCTATCCCAGCGCCAACCGCGATTGTGCCAGCGCCGGCGCACCCGGCTGCTGGGGACATCGCGAGAACGTGCTCACGTCCTTGTCCAAGGAATCGGGGGGGTCACTGTCGCTGGGCGCAGCCGCGGGCACAGACGGCGAAGGACAGGCCGGTTACACACTGCTGATCGCGCTTACCCCGCAGGCCAGCGACTACTACTACAGCTGGGCTGAAGCGCAGGCCGCCGGGGCCGGTCGCGAAGAAGTCCAGCCGAGCTTGCCGAGCGTAGAGCTGGAAACCCCGCAAACGCCGCTGCCCGCAGACGGAGGGCTCATCCCGGCGGGCTGCTCTGAACTGTGCCCCGACACGCTCGACAGCGAAGCGCCCGCGCGCCTGCCCGCAGCGTCCGACGGCGCTCACAGCGCTCAGATCGCAGCGTCGATCGCCGGCCAGCTCGTGCCCCCGCCGCAGGCCACCACGATCGCCGCGCTGCTGCGCCGCGGCTCATGCCCGATCCGCTTCAAGTCCCTCACCGCGGGCGTCGTCTCGATCCGCTGGTACGAGACGCCACGCGATGTCGGCGACGCAGCCGCCAGGCCGGCGCAGCGCTTGCTGCTCGCCGCCGGCCGAGTACGCTTTGCCGGCCCTCGCAGGCTCACCGTCGAGGTCGCGCTCACCCCGCTGGGACGGCGTGCGCTCGCACGCCGCGCGCCGCTGCAGCTGACCGCGCTCGGCACCTTCACGCCCGCCGGCTCTAAGCCGGTGTCCGCCGCGCGCAGCTTCACGCTCGCGCGTTGACGGTTCCTTAGGCGCGGCAAACCACGGACTTCTTCTCGGGTCCTACCACCGCGCCGAGTCGGCTTGGCCGCATGTTCGAGCCTGGGCGTCCACGTGACCGCATGCCGTGTAAGTCGCTCGCCAGCGCGGCCGATGCATTAGCGATCTCGATGAAAGGAAACGCCATGTTGACCGTCGCCCGTTCACGTAGGAGGCCGGGTTCGCGTGTTCTGACGGCCGGCATCGTCGCCGTCTGCCCCCTGTGGGCGCTGACCGGCAGCGCATTCGCGCAGAGGGCTGGCTCACTCACACGACCGCTCCTACGCACGCGCACGCACGCCCCCAAGCTGCCCCAAGCCACAGGGCCCGCGCCCGAAGCGTCCCCGACGCCGACGCCTCCCCTCGCGCCCGTCGGGCCAAGCGAAGGCGCCGGCGAAGCCGAAGGCCCCAACACGGGCGCAGCGGCCGCCGCGCAAGGCTGCAGCGGCGAACTGGTCTGTGGCGACGCACAGCAGCAGCCCAGCGCACGCACATCCGTCGTCGGATGGGGCAGAGACTCAAGCGGCGGCCTCGGCGCCGGCTACACGGGCAGCGCGCACGGTCCCGTCGCCACGCTCGTGCCCGCCGGAGCGCGCCAGGTGGTCGCCGCCGGCTCGAGCTACGCGCTGATGGAAGACGGCACCGTGTACGCCTGGGGCGACAACACCTTCGGCGAGCTCGGCAACGGCTCGCACCAGAGCTCATCGGTGCCGGTGAAAGTCAACGGCGTCAGCGGCGCCGTCGCCATCGCCGCCGGAGGCCTGCACGCGATGGCCCTGCTGAGCAACGGCACGGTCATGGCGTGGGGAGGCAACTCATACGGGCAGCTCGGCAACGGCACCGGCGGTGGCGGGCGCGAAGTCGGCGAAGCCAACCCCGTACTCGTGCCCGGCCTGAGCGGCGTGGTGGCGATCGCCGCCGGCGGTGCCGACGACGCGGCGCTGTTGAGCAACGGCACCGTCGAGGCCTGGGGCGAAAACAAATCAGGCCAGCTGGGCGACGGCACGACCCTCGAAAAAGACGTGCCCACGCCGGTCAAGGGCCTGGCTGGCGTGAAGGCCTTGGCGGTCGGCGGCGACCCGTCGATCGGCGGACACATGCTGGCGCTGCTTGACAACGGCACCGTGATGGCCGTCGGCGGCAACTTCGCGGGCCAGCTCGGCAACGACAGCACCGCCAAGGACAGCGTCACGCCCGTACCCGTCAAGGGCCTGTCGGGTGTCAGCGCCGTCTCCGCCGACCTCACCCACAGCATGGCGCTGCTTGAAAACGGCACGGTGATGACGTGGGGCGACGATCAGTTCGGCCAGCTCGGCGTGAACTCCGTGCGCGAACGCTGCAACCATGAACCCTGCAGCCGAATCCCCGTTACGGTGGGCCTGAGAGGCATCACCGCCATCTCCGCCGGCTTTCGCTTCAGCCTGGCGCTCAGCGCCGGCAAGGCGTTCGCGTGGGGCGCTGACGAACGTCGCCAGCTCGGCCAGCTCAGCGAAGGGCCCGCCGTCTCGCCGCTGCCGCTGCAGGTGGCCGAGATAAGCGAAGTGAGCGCGATCTCGGCCGGCAGCAACCACAGCCTGGCGCTGATCAGCCAAAGCGCTCCCGCGCCCACGCTGGAAGTCACGCCCGAAGCAGACGCGCTCAACGTCCACTGGCTCGCCGGCGAAGAACCCCAGACGTGGATAGTGCAGTGGCGCCCGGCTGGCGTGCACAACAAATGGAGCGAAACAGTTCTCCTGCCCGCCGCCGCGCGCAGCTACACCGTCACCGGCCTGAGCGTCCAGCCCTACGAAGTCCTCGTGCGCAACAAGAACTTCGGGTCCAAGACGATCACCGGCACGCCGCTCGGGAGCTAAAGCTGCACCTCGACCGCGAACTCGTCGTCGACCACCGGCTCCAGCAGCTCGATCGCGCCCGCCTGACGTAGGTCTCCGACACCCAACTCCAGCGCCGCCAGGCGCTCGGCCGTGTCGCGCACGATCACGCGACCGACCGGCGCGCGCATCGGCTGGCGCGCTTGCGACTTGGCCTTGCGCACCTCGCGCAGGACATCCGCGGTCACCTCCAGGGCCAGCTCCTCGCGGCCCTCGGTGTCGTCCTGCGCCGTGGCCAGCGCCAGCAGCACGTCCGCCTGCGGCCACTGCGCGCGGTGCACCGAGCCGTCCTGCCACCACGACCACACCTCCTCGCACACGAACGGCAAGAACGGCGCGAACAGTCGCTGGAAGACCGACAGCGAGATGCGCAACGCGCGGCTCACCGATACGCTGACGTGCGGGTCGGGGTCATAGCGACGGCCCTTGACCAGCTCCAGGTAGTAGTCGCAGTACCACCAGAACGAGCTCTCCGCGCGCTCCAGCGCACGCGCGTAGTCGTAGTCCTCGAAGCTGTCGGTCGCGTCGCTCACCACCCGCGCCAGCCGCGCGACCAGCGCGCGGTCGAGCGGATGGGCCAGCTGGCCGATCTCCGATCGGTCGCCCGCCTCGTCGCCGCCCGCCGGTGGGAGCGGCAGATCGGCCAGGGCGAACTTGGACGCGTTGAGCAGCTTGACCGCCAGGCGCCTCCCGTCCTTCATCTGCTTGGCGTCGAACGCCGTGTCCCTGCCCGGGCGGCCATTGGCCGACCAGTAGCGCGCCGCGTCCGCGCCGTGCTCTTCGAGCAGGTGCATGGGCGTGACCACGTTGCCCTTGGACTTGGACATCTTCTTGCGGTCCGGATCCAGGACCCAGCCGGAGATCGCGGCGTTTGCCCACGGAAGCGCGTCGTGGTCCAGGTGCGAGCGCAGGACCGTGGTGAACAGCCACGTCCTGATGATGTCGTGCGCCTGGGGACGCACGTCCATCGGGAACACCTTCGCGAACAGCTCCTCATCCTCGCCGGCCCCACCGGCGATCTGCGGCGTAAGCGAGGAGGTCGCCCACGTGTCCATCACGTCCGGGTCGCCCACGAAGCCCCCCGGCTGCCCACGCGCAGAAGGCTCGTATCCGTCGGGCACGTCGGTCGACGGGTCGACGGGCAGCCGGTCTGAGGCGGCGGCGATCGGCTGGTCATAGAGGATCGCGCCGCTGTGGTCAATCGGATACCAGATCGGAAACGGAACGCCAAAGAAGCGCTGGCGGCTGATGCACCAGTCGCCGTTGAGCCCGTTCACCCAATCCTCGAAGCGGGCGCGCATGTACGGCGGATGCCAGCGCAGCTGCCTGCCCCGCTCGATCAACGCCGCGCGGTGCTCGAGCGTGCGCACGAACCACTGGCGGCTGGTCACGATCTCCACCGGCCGGTCGCCCTTCTCGAAGAACTTCACCGCGCGGCTGACCTGCTGGGGCTCGCCGATCAGGTCGCCCGACGCGGCCAGCAGCTCGACCATCCGCCTGCGCGCCTGGTTGACGGTCTTGCCGGTCAGCTCGCCGTAGCTGGCACGCGCCCGCTCGAGGTCCTCGCTCTCCCAGCCGGGCGCCCCCCAGGGGACGTCCAGCAGCCGCCCGTCGAGGCCGAGCACCGCCCGCACTCCCAGCCCCAGCTCGCGCCACCAGGTCACGTCGGTCAGGTCGCCGAATGTGCACACCATCACCAGGCCCGTGCCCTTGTCGCGCTCGACCTGATGATGAGTCATGACCGGCACTCTCGTGCCGAAGAGTGGCGTCAGCACGTCGCTGCCCACCAGGTTGCGGTGGCGCTCATCCTCAGGGTGGGCCAACAACGCTACACACGCCGCGATCAGCTCCGGCCGGGTCGTCTCGATCAGCGCCTGCGGGTGGTCGGGGCTCCCATCACCGCCATCGCCGTCGCCGTCGCCGTCGCCTACCGGCGAAAAGCGCACCCGGTGCATCGCCCCGGGACGCTCGCGGTCCTCCAGCTCGGCCTGCGCGACGGCCGTCTGGAAGTCGACGTCCCACAGCGTGGGCGCCTCCAGCTGATAGGCCTGCCCGCGCGCCAGCAGCCCCAGGAACGAGCGCTGGGAGACGCGCTGGGCGAGCGGGCCGATGGTCGTGTAGGTCATCGACCAGTCCACCGACAGCCCCAGCGTGCGCCACAGCGCCTCGAAGGCCTGCTCGTCGCTCTCGGTCAGCGTCAGGCACAGCTGCACGAAGTTCGGGCGCGACACCGCCACCGGCTCCTTCTCGGAAGAGTCGACCGGCACCACGAAGTTGGGGTTGTACGGCACCGACGGGTCGCAGCGCACCCCGTAGTGATTCTGCACGCGCCGCTCGGTCGGCAGGCCGTTGTCGTCCCAGCCCATCGGGTAGAAGACCTCGCGGCCGCGCATGCGCTGGTAGCGCGCCACGGTGTCGGTGTGCGTGAACGAGAACACGTGACCGACGTGCAGCGAGCCGCTGACCGTCGGCGGCGGCGTGTCGATCGAGTAGATCTGCTCGCGCGAGGCCGAGCGATCGAAGCGGTAGGTGCCTTCGCGCTCCCATACCTCGCCCCACTTCGCCTCCAGGCCGTCCAGCGAGGGGCGCTCGGGCACGCGGGCCGACCGGGGCGGATCCGCGGCCGGCGCCGTGTCGTCCTCCGGTGGCTGTGACGGCGTCAAGCCGTTGATCGTATCCGGCACGAGGGGCCCCCGAGGGGGCGCCGCCGGACGCTCGGCTCCCTGTCGCCTCAGCTCATGTTGACGTAGCCGGTCGCTTCCGTCGGGCTGCGCACGTTGGCCGCAACCTTGTTTTCGTAGTTGCCCTCGATCGTCTGGATCTGCCCGTCGGGCAGCACGTCGCGAACGATCCCCACGTGTTCGTCGCCAAACACGATCAGGTCGCCCGGCGCAGGCACCACGCCCGGCCCGTTGGGGATCGCCCGGCCGGCGCTCTGCGCCCACGACCACACGTCCGAGACCGCGCCCGTGCCCTGGCCGCCTTCTCCCATCGGCTCGCCTGCCTGGCGGGCGACCCACGAGGCGAAGTACGCACACCACGGAGCGCCCGGGATCGCGCCCGCGGTCGCGCTGCGGTATTGAGCGATCGCAGGCGATTCGTTGGATCCGGGCGGCTGCTCGGTCTGGCCGAGCTGGCTTTCGGCGATCGCTACGATGCGCGCGCCCGGCGATTCACCGCCCGCGCCCTGGGCGGACGCCAGCGGGGACATCGCAGACGGCGACAGCGCGGACGCCGACAGGTCCGTCGAGCCCGGCATCGGATAGGACGCCAGGGCCGTCGTAGAGGCGGGCAGGCCCTGCGCCTGCGTGGCGGTCGAGCCTTCCTCGCTCGCCTGGGCCAAGGCCTGCGCAAAGGATTCCGGGCTGGCCGGGGCGCTCGCCGCGGGCGCTTGCGTCCCGCCCGTGGGCACGCCGCCCGCGCCCACCATCGCGGCGGGGTCGGCCAGCGCCTGCTTGATCGCCGACACACGCGCAAGCGTCGCTTCGATGGACATCGCACAGGTAATCGGCAGGGAGGAGCGGCCGTTGAGGGCGCGACCCATTTGACGCCCGCGGAGATGATGACTAAAATAGTGGTCATGTCTGAGACCTTGCCTCTCTCGTCCGTCAAGGCACATCTTTCTGAGCTGGTGGATCGCGTAGAGGACCAGCACGACCGTGTGGTGCTCACCCGGAACGGCAAGCCAGCCGCGGTGCTGATCAGCCACGATGACCTGGAGAGCCTCGAGGAAACCCTCTCGATCCTGTCCGACCCCGCGCTCATGGCGCAGATCCACGAGAGCGAGCACGCACTCGCGGACGGAGAGCAGGCCACCACACTCGCCGAACTGCGTACTGCGCTTCAGAACCGCCGCAACGCCGCAGCGTGAGCGAGGCGCCATGGGACGTGCGGGTGATGGCGCCCGCGCGTCGCCAGATCGACCGCTTGCCCATCTCGGTTGCCGCGGCAGTCATCGAGACCATCGACGCGATCGCATCCAACCCCCAACGCCTCGGTAAGCCTCTGCGCTTCGAGCTGGAGGGATGCCGGTCTGCGCGGCGCGGGCCATACCGGATCATCTATCGCATCGATGACACGACTCGCTCGGTGACGGTCCTGGCGGTCGCGCATCGCGCCGATGCCTACCGTCCACGCTGACAAGCGAGAGGGGCGGCCAAAGCCGCCCCTCTCGACCACCGTTCCCTCGATGAAGCGGCGGTATGTGGCTGCGCCGGCCCGTGTCGTGACCGCCGAAGCGTTATGTACCCACCGGGTCGCAGAGGCCGATCGGAGTGTCCGGCC
>DATNLQ010000108.1:0-3737 GCA_035602785.1 Solirubrobacteraceae bacterium | reverse complement strand
ATCGGCCTCCGCCCCGGCCGGGCACGCATCCGCAAGCACCGCGGCAGCCGCCGTGTCCTCGCCCGCCGGCACGGGATCGCCCGAGTGCGCCGCGACCGTAGCTGGCACCTTGGGCCAGGTTGCCGCGCGCATTTACCACGTGGCCGCCACCAGTGAAGACGTGGCCCAAGCGCTGCACCGCGTGCAGAGCTCGACTGCGCTGGCGACGGCAATCACGCGAGGCAATGCCAACTCGGCTCGCGCGGCACTGCGCTCGCTGCTGCTCAACCAGATCGTCGCCATCGAGGTGCTGCGCGGGGGGCGACGGTTCGCCACCGCCGGGTCGGGGCCGGCGATCGCCCCAGTCAAGGGGTCGATCCCCGGTACGGGCGCAAGCTTCATCTTGTCGGTCCAGTCCGATCGCTCCTATATGCAGGTCACTCGGCAGGTGACCGGCGCACATGTCCTTCTGCTCACGGGCACTCGCCCAGGCAGCGAGGGCTACCGGGGGAACAGCTTTGAGGTCGTGGCCGTGCGCGGCGCTGTGTACCCGTCAGGCGCGCTGCGGGTCGCGCTGCTCGTGCCCTCCGCCGCGATCTTCTGTCCAGCATCGCTGGCGCAGGCGCGCGTGGAAACGCTCGGAGCGGTCGGCGAACGCATCTACAAAGAGGAGCTGCACAGTGCGGTGGTGTCGGCCACGCTTCGCCTGCTGGAAAGCTCACAGGCGTTTAGGAACGCGGTGGCCAGCCACGACGCCGCGGCGACGCGGGAAGCGATCATCGGGTTCTTCCGCGAGCACATCCACGTCGTGCGTGTGCGCGTGACCGTCGACGGGCGCCTGCTCGTCGACGTCGGTGGGCCCTACGTGCTCGCACCGGTCCACGGCACGCTGCGCAGCCGCGGGCGGGTGATCGGCAGCTTCGAGATGGCCATCCAAGACGACGCGGGCTACCTGAAGCTGGCTCACCTGTTCACCGGCGCAGAAGTATTGATGCGCGTGGGGAAACGGCAGGTTATGGGCACGCTCAGCCCTGGCCCGGCCAGCGTGCCCGACCGTGGCCGCGTCTTTGACGGCGGGCGCGCTTACCAGGCATACTCGTTCACCGGCGAAGCGTTTCCGTCGGGTCCGCTGCGCATCTCGCTGCTGCTCTCGTCTCACGCATCCTGACCCTTTGCGATTCCCGGACCGGGCCGGCCTCAACGGAAAGCCTCGGTCGGAGACGGAGACGTCTCTCACCTCGCCGTTCGGCTCTTTGGCCCAACTCATCGATCCCTTCCACTGTGTTGGAAGAAGTAAGCGCAGGTGCCTATACATTGCGCTCTTTCAGCTTGCGTCGTCGGATATGCCCGGTTGTGCCTCCAATTGGACGTGTAGAGATGAGTCTCCAGCAGCATCCCCTCAGCAGGCAGATCAGGCGCAGCGTCCTGACCCAGTCCAAGCGTGCCAACGTCGGCCACATCGGCTCGGCGCTGTCGGTGGTCGATCTGCTGAGCGCGCTCTACGGTGGCGTCCTCGACGCTCGCTCTGCAGACGACCCCGAGCGCGACCGTTTCGTCCTCTCCAAGGGACACGCCGCACTTGCCCTCTATTGCACGCTCAACGCCACCGGTCGCCTGAGCGATGAAGCGCTCGCAAGCTTCTGCGTAGACGGCAGCGCCTTGGCGACCCACCCCGAGCACGTCGTCTCATGGGTGGACTTCTCGACCGGCTCGCTGGGGCTGGGGCTCTCGTTCGCGGTCGGCGCAGCGCTCGCAGCACGGATCCAAGTATCGCGCCGTCGTGCGTTCGCGCTGCTCAGCGACGCGGAGTGCAACGAGGGCTCGGTCTGGGAGGCGGTGATGCTGGCGGCGCATCACCGGCTGGGAAACGTGATCGCACTGGTGGACGTCAACGGCCAGCAGGCCCTGGGATACACGCACGATGTGCTGGACATGGCTCCCCTGTCGAGGCGCTGGGAGGCCTTCGGATGGGACGTCCACGAGGTCGACGGCCACGATGTCGATGGTCTCGTCCACACGATGGAGAGCCTGCCCGAGATCCACGCGAAGCCGCACGTGCTTCTCGCGCGAACCACCTTCGGCAAGGGCGTCTCCTACATGGAGAACACGATCGCCTGGCACTACATGCCGATGTCCGACGAGCAATACGCACAGGCTCTCAGCGAGCTGGGGGATGGTCCATGAAAAACGCTTGCGCACGCAGCGCACACCCGAGCCGTGCCCGCGTACTGGCCGGCATGCGCCGATGAGAAACGCGTTCATCGGCGCCGTGCAGGAGATCGCCGAGCGTGATCGGCGCGTCGTGTTCCTCACCGGCGACCTCGGCTTCATGGTGCTCGAGCCGCTTGCCGAGCGACTGCGCGAGCGCTTCGTGAATGTGGGAGTCGCCGAGCAGAACATGATAGGGCTGGCCACAGGACTGGCCGAGGCGGGGCTCGTGCCGTTCGTCTACTCGATCGGCACATTCGCCTCGATGCGTCCCTACGAGCTAATCCGCGACGGCCCGCTGTTGCACTCGCTGCCCGTGCGCATCATCGGGGTGGGCGCAGGGCTCGACTACGGGCACAACGGCGTTACCCACTATGCACTGGAGGACGTGGCGATCATGCGCGCCCAGCCAGACATGACGATCATCGCTCCCGCCGACCCCGCGCAGGCGGCCGCTGCGGCGCACGCGTCGACCGCGATCGACGGACCGATCTACTTCCGGATCGGAAAGACCGGCGCCGCGGTCGCCGGCTTGGACGGGCGCTTCGAGCTCGGTCGCCTCGAGCTCATCGGCGAGGGTCGCGACGTGGCGATCGTCGCGCTGGGAAGCATCGCGGCCGAGGCGGTGCAGGCGCGCGCGCTGGTGGAGCGGCAGGGTATCGAGGCGACTGTAGCCGTCGTTGCAAGCGTGCAGCCCGCTCCGACCGAGGATCTCATCGAGCTGTTGGAAGACCGGCCGTTGGCAATCACCGTCGAGGCCCACTACCACACCGGCGGACTTGGATCGTTGGTGGCAGAAGTGATCGCCGAGCACGGGCTCGCGTGCCGGCTGGCGCGCATCGCTGTCGAGCGGATGCCCCGCGGGCAGACGGGCAGCCTGGCGTTCCTCAACGACGCCCACCGCCTCTGCGCCCGGGCGATCGCCGCTACGATCGCGGCCGAGCCGTATCACACGTCGAGGCCACGCCGCTCCTCTGCCACCCCGTAGCGCTGCCACAGCCAAGGCCTTTCCCGCAGCCATGCGGCGGTGCGGCTGAGACCGTCGCCGAGGCTGGTCGATGCCTTCCAGCCCAGGCACTCGAATGCGACGCGTGGATCGGACACCCACACATTCGTGTCCCACTGGCGCCGGCCCATGGCGCTCCATTCGGGGAGGGCCGTCACGTTCAGCACCTCGCGTGCCAACTTCACCAACTCTTCCAGGCGCGTCTGCGTTCCCGAGCCGACGTTCACGGTCGCGCCCGGGCCACCTGGCGCGCCACGCACCGCAGCGCCCAGCAGCGCCTGGCAGCAGTCGTCGACGTATACGAAGTCACGGGCGATGTCCGGGTCGGCGAGGGGCGGCAACCTTCCGCTTCGGGCCTCGCGTATCAGCGCAGGCACGAGACGGCCAGGATCCTCCCAGGGGCCGTAGACCGAGTACAGACGCAGCGTCACCGCCGCGAGGCCGTCCGCGGCGGCCAGCGCCGTGAGATGACTGCCCGCCGCCTTGGTTATCGCGTAGTAGCTGTTCGGCTCGAGCCACTCGTCCTCACGCGGCGCGTGCGCCT
>DATNLQ010000098.1:0-5533 GCA_035602785.1 Solirubrobacteraceae bacterium | reverse complement strand
AGGCGCAGCTGTGCGTCGCGCCCGGCATGACGGCCGCCATCGCTGAAGGAGTCGGGCGAGGCGTTGACGATGCCCATGATCAGTGGCCCGCCCGCCCCGCCGAGCTCGAGGACGCGATCGACGGCGCACACGCGATAGGCGGGCGCGTTCACGCAAGGCCCTCGGCGCGCGCCTCCTCGGCGAACAGCGCGATCTCGCGCTCCAGGCGCTCGTCGCTCCAGTGAAGCTCGCGCGCCATCACGGCGCCGACGCGCGCGACCGGCCCGCCGCCGAGCTCGCGCGCGGCCAGCAGCCCCAGTCGCGTGCGCCGCAACAGCACGTCGCCGATGCTGCGCGCCTGCTCGCGCCGCGCGGCCAGCGCGGCCTCGGCGAGCAGGTCGGGCAGGCCGGGCACGATCGGCTGGGCCAGCTCGGGGTGGGCGGGACTCCCATCCCGGGCCAGTGCGAGCACGTTGTGGGCGGCGTGCCCGTAGCGCGCGGCGAGCGCCTCGTAGGGATCGGGACCCACCCGACCCACGCCCTCTACCCGCGCCAGCTCGTCGGCGTCGATCGCCTGCCCGAGCGGGATCTCGTGTGTGCGGCAGGGCGCGTCGCGGGCGTCGCGCTCGACGAGGCGATCGACGGTCATCTTGGCCATGCGCCGCCAGGTGGTGAGCTTGCCGCCGGTGATCGTGATCATCCCCGATGACGTCTCGTACAGCTCGGCCTTGCGCGAGATGTCGACCGACTTCTTGGGGTCGCCGGTAGAGATCAGCGGGCGCACGCCCGCGAATGCGCCGGCGAGATGCTCGCTCCCATGCGCGGTGCCAAAGAAGGCATTGACCGCGTCCAGCAGGTACTCGACGTCCTCCTCGGCCGGCTTGATTCGCTCCAGCGGCCCCTCGTAGTCGTTGTCGGTGGTGCCCACCAGCGTGTGTCCGAGCCACGGCAGCGCGAAGATCGTGCGGCCCTCGCCGGCAGGCACGATCGCGCCGCCCACCAGCGGCAGGTCCTCGTGGCGGAACGTGACGTGGGTGCCGCGGCTGGGGCGGATGCGCGGCAGCTCGGCCTCGTCGTGCAGCTCCTGCGGGCGCAGCTCGTCGGCCCACACTCCGGTCGCGTTGACGACGTTGGCGGCGCGCACCTGCAGCGTCTCGCCGCTCTCGGCGTCGAGCGCCTGCACGCCGTGCGCGCTGCCGTCTTGCTCGAGCAGGGCGGTGACGCCGACGCGGTTGGCGCACACCGCGCCGAAGCGTTCGGCCTCGCCGAGCACGGTCAAGACCAGGCGCACGTCGTCTGTCTGGCAGTCGTAGAACAGGTAGCCGCTGGTGGGCTCGCGCGCGGCCAGAGCGGGCAGCAGCTCGACCACTTCCTCGCCGGAGATCACGCGGTGGCGCTCGGGGCTCCAGGACTCCGTCTCGCCGCCGCGGCGCGCGCGTCGGCGCCCCCGCTCGACCGACATCACGTCATACAGGTTCAGCCCCACTCCCACCAGCCGGTCGGGGTGGGCGCCCTCGAAGGCGGGCACCACCAGCGGCAGGGGCTTGACCAGGTGGGGAGCGACCGCGACCATCAGCTGGCGCTCGAGCAGAGCCTCGCGCACGAGGCCGAGGTCGAAGTGCTGCAGGTAGCGCAGGCCGCCGTGGACGAGCTTGCTCGAGCGGCTGGACGTGCCCGAGGCGTAGTCGGCGCGCTCGAGCAGCGCGACGCTGTAGCCACGCGCGGCCGCGTCCAGGGCGACGCCCGCGCCGGTGATGCCGCCGCCGACGACGACGACATCGAACTCGTCCTCGCTCAGCGCCGCGAGAGCCTGCTTACGGTCGATCATCGATCGCAGTCTCGCAGTCTCGCACCAGCGGACCGATGGCTATATGTCGGCGAGGGCGGCGGTGATCTCGCTGACGGCCGACTTGGCGTCGCCGAACAGCATCGTTGTCTCGGGCTCGTAGTAGAGCTCGTTTTCGATGCCGGCGAAGCCGGGGTTCATCGAGCGCTTGATCACGATCACCGAGTGGCTGTTGTTGACTTCGAGGATGGGCATGCCGTAGATCGGCGAGGAGGGCGTGTTCTTGGCGGCCGGGTTGGTGACGTCGTTGGCGCCGATCACCAGCGATACGTCGGTGCGGGCGAACTCCTGGTTGGCCTCGTCCATCTCCTCGAGCTGGTCGTAGGGGACGTCGGCCTCGGCCAGCAGCACGTTCATGTGCCCGGGCATGCGCCCGGCGACCGGGTGGATCGCATAGCCGATCTCCACCCCACGCGCTTCCAGCGCCTTGGTCAGCTCGTGCACCGCGTGCTGGGCCTGGGCGACGGCCATGCCGTAGCCGGGGACGACCATCACGCGGTTGGCGTAGGCGAGCTGGATCGCGGCGTCGGCTGCGGTCGTCGAGCGAACCGTGCCGGCGTGCTCGCCAGCGCCTTCGGCACCGGCCACCGCGCCTCCCCCGCCGAAGCCGCCGGCGACGATCGCGGGGATCGAGCGGTTCATGGCGGTGGCCATCAGGTTGGTGAGGATCGAGCCGGACGCGCCGACGATCATCCCGGCGACGATCAGCGCGGGGTTGTTCAGGGCGATGCCGGTGGCGGCGGCGGACAGCCCGGTGAAGGCGTTGAGCATGGAGATGACCACGGGCATGTCGGCGCCGCCGATCGGCAGCACGACGGCGTTGCCGAGCAGCGCGGCGCACACGAGCATGCCGATGAAGATCCCCTGGGAGTGGTCGCCGGCGGCGATGTCCACGCCGGCGGCGACAGCGAGGATGAACAGCACGAGGTTGACGATCTGCTGGCCGGAGCCGAGCGTGATCGGGCGCCCGGGGATGATTTCCTGGAGCTTGCCGAAGGCGATGTTGGAGCCCCAGAAGGACACCGAGCCGACGATCGCGGCAAACAACGAGAAGATCGCGATGTAGGTGGCGGTGCCCTGATAGCCATGGGTGAGGCGAAACTCAGACCAGGAGATCAAGAACACCGCGCCGCCGCCGACGCCGTTGAACAGCGCGACCATCTGCGGCATGGCGGTCATCTTGACCTGACGCGCCGCGGGCACTCCGACGGCGGTGCCGAGCGCGATGCCCAGCGCGATCAGGCCCCAGTTGCCCTCGTTGCGCTGCAGCAGTGTGGCGATCACGGCGATGGCCATGCCGACCGCCGCTATGCGGTTGCCGCGCACGGCGGTCGTCGGCCCGGACAGGCCGCGCAGCCCCTGGATGAACAGGGCGAAGGCGACGATGTAGAGGACGTCGAGGAAGCTCTGTGACTGCAGGAAGGTGGTGGCGAGCGGGATGGCGATCATCAGCCTGCTCCCGCGCCGTCGTGTTTCTCATTTTTATGATCGCCAGCTTTCGCCGGCGGCGGTTTCGGTCGCGACTTGAACATCTCGAGCATGCGGTCGGTCACGAGGAAGCCGCCGACGATGTTGATCGTGCCGAAGGCGATCGCGATCACGAGGATGACCTTGTTGAACGCGCTGTTGCCGGACAGGCCCACGATCAGTAGGCCGCCCAGCAGGACGATCCCGTGGATCGCGTTGGTGCCGGACATCAGCGGCGTGTGCAGCGTGTTGGGCACCTTGGAGATGACCACGAAGCCGATGAAGCCGGCCAGCACGAGGATGGCCAGGTTGGTCGTCAGCACGCTCGCGATGACCATCAGGCCCCTCCCCCGCTCCCGGCCGCGTCCGGACTCGACGCGACGACGCCGGCCGCGGAAGCGGCCTCATCGACGGCTTTCTTGGCGCCGGGGTTGACGATCTCGCCGTCGCGCACCACACAGGCGCCCTTGACGATCTCGTCGTCGAAGTCGAGCTTCAGGCTGCCGTCCTCGCCGACGAACAGCTCCAGCAGCGCCTGCACGTTGCGCGCGAACAGCTGCGATGAGTGCTCGGCCATCTGCGCGGGCAGGTTCAGCGGCGAGACGATCTTTACGTCGTGGCGCACGACCGTCTGGCCGGGCTCGGTCAGCTCGCAGTTGCCGCCTGCCTCGCCGGCCAGGTCGACGATCACAGAGCCCGGCTTCATGCCTTCGACGGCCTCCTTGGTGACCAGCTTGGGGGCGGGACGGCCGGGCACCAGCGCGGTGGTGATGACCACGTCAAAGCCCTTGATCGCGTCTGTCAGCGCCTGCTGCTGGCGGGCGCGCTCCTCGTCGGTGAGCTCGCGCGCGTAGCCGCCCTCGCCGCTGGCCTCCAGGCCGAGGTCCAGCCACATCGCCCCCAGCGACTGCACCTGCTCGGCCACCTCCGGGCGCACGTCATAGCCGGTCGTGCGCGCGCCCAGGCGCTTGGCGGTGGCGAGCGCCTGCAGGCCGGCCACGCCGACGCCGAGGACGAGCACCTTGGCCGGTGGGATCGTGCCAGCGGCGGTCATCAGCATCGGATAGAAGCGCCCGATCTCCTCGGCGCCGAGCAGCGCGGCGCGGTAGCCGGCGACGTTGCTCTGCGAGGACAGCGCGTCCATCGACTGCGCGCGCGAGATGCGCGGTATCGCCTCCATCGCAAACGCGGTCGCCTTGGCGTCGGCCAGCGCGCGCGTGGTCTGCGGGCTGGTCAAAGGAGCGAGGAAGCCGATCAGGATCGAGCCGGCGCCGAGGCCGCGAATCGCCTGCGGGTCGGGCGGGGCGATCGTGACGACCACGTCTGACTTCCACACCTCGGCGGCGTCATCGGTGACCTGCGCGCCGGCGTCCGTGAACGCGGCGTCGCTGAGCAGCGCGTCCGCTCCGGCGCCGCTCTGGATCACCACGTCGAGGCCCTTGGCCTTCAGCTTGCTGACGACCTCAGGCACCAGCGCGACCCGATGCTCGCCGGACGTGTTCTCCCTCGGAACTCCGATCCGCATGAAGTGCGAGAACGTATCCCATCCCACGGCCGAGCGGCGTTCCGGTGTGCGAGACTCGATGCACGATCGAAAGGTCGACCCGCCATGACCGTGAACCTGACCCGCATATACACGAAGCTGGGCGACGGCGGCGAGACGCATCTGGGGGACATGAGCCGTGTCTCCAAGCTGCACCCCCGCGTCGAGGCCTACGGCACCGTCGATGAGCTCAACGCCGCGATCGGCGTGGCCCTGCTCCAGCCCGGGCTGAGCGAGCGCTTCGCGCACTGGCTGCGCCGCGTGCAGAACGACCTGCTCGACGTCGGCGCCGACCTGTCGGTGCCCGCGCCCGCTGCGGATGCAGGCCCGGACGGCGAGGGGACACCCGGCGCGAACACGCCCGGGGGCGGCGGTGCACGACAGCGGCTGCGCGTCGGCGGCGACTACACCGACTGGCTCGAGCAGGCCTGCGACGAGGTCAACGCGACGCTCGAGCCGCTGCGCTCGTTCGTGATCCCGGGCGGGACCCCGGCCTCGGCGCACATGCATGTCTGCCGCACCGTCTGCCGGCGCGCCGAGCGTCGCGTCGTCGCCCTCGGTGAGGCCGCGAGCCCGCAGACGCTCTGCTACCTCAACCGCCTGAGCGACCTGCTGTTCATCCTCGCGCGCGACGCCAACCACGGCGAGGAGCCGCTGTGGGTTCCCGGCCAGAACCGCTGAGCCCCGCTCAGAAGTCG
>DATNLQ010000092.1:0-23753 GCA_035602785.1 Solirubrobacteraceae bacterium | reverse complement strand
CGGCGAGCCGCCGCCGCCTGAGAGTGGCCACTCACCGTACGCCGCAACCCCCTCGGAGACGGTGACGAGGACTCCCCACGGGATGTGGCCGTGACTCGCGGGCTCAAGAAACTGGCCGATGTAGTCGCGGGCCGCGCGGATCGCGGCGTCGATGCCGCGCGCGTGGATCGGGCCCTGGTCGGTGTTGACGGTGATGCTGACGCCGTCGGCCTCGACGTTGGCGCGAGCCTCGAAGCCCGCCTTCTGGGCTGCGAGAGAGAACAACTGGCTCATCGGGAAATCCCCTTTGCGTTTAGCTGACATTGGGACCCGGAGCCACAGGACGGGCGGTGGTGAGCCGCCCAGCACCAGGCTCGTTCCAGGATCTCACCGCGACCGGACACACTCCACGGGCGTGGACGGGGCTTCCGGGGCACCACCCCCGGAAGCCAGCGCCACAGTCAGCTACGCGCATGGCTTTCTATCCGACCGGCCGGCGGCAGACCCTCAGCGGGAGCGGCCCGCGAGCACAAACGCTTGACGAACCTCGGCGGCGAGCCGCTCGACGAGCTCGGGGGCGCCGAGCTCCTCCCGCCTCGCGGTGAGCGGCGGGTCGGGCGCTACGACGACAGGCGGCGAGCCGAACATGCTGCCCATGCTGAGCGAGCTGCCGGTGAACTCCGAGTCGCTGTAAACCTTCATCGATGCGTCCGGAACAGCGACAGTGGCTGCCAGCTCGCGGACGTCATCGCGACGGTCGATCCTTCCCCAGGCGTCGTGCGCGAAGGCGCAGCCCTGCTCGATGACGCGGCGAACCCTTGGAGCCTCAATCACGGAGGAGCCGAAGACGCCCGTACCTGACACAGCACCCTCGGCGAGGATCGCCCCGTCCTTCGCGACCAGGAAATGCAGCCGCTCGAAGCCCCGGGCGCTGACGGCCTCGAACTCAACGCCATCGGCCGTCAGACGGTGCGTCATGGCCATGTCGTGACCTACGAGGCCGCTCATCCGGATGCTCATGCCGAGGTCGTCGACGAGGCCAGCCTCGCCGAGCATGACGGCGTCGATCAGCACCCGGCCCGCCACGGGAGCGAAGACGACGCGCACCTTGGAGCCACTATGGCTCTGGCCGGCGCGACCGGATCCCACGGCAAGGGTGCGGGCGCGCTCGAGGGCCACCGTCTGATGCTCGCTCCTCGCGCCGCGATGGCGCCAGGCGTTGAGCGCGCTGACGACCGCGAAGCCGACATCGGCCGCGTCAGTGAACTCCGGGGCGAAGCGCCCGTCGCTCCAGGTGCCCCGGACCCTTGCCACGAACGCGTCCTGCTCTGGTGAGCGCTCGACGTTCTGGACAAGCGCAACCACGGGGATACTTCTAGTCACAGCCTCGTTGAACTCGTCCTCCGTCGCGCTGACACCGCGCTCGGTGCGCTCACCGTACTCGGCACCGAGCAGGAGCACGACGATGTCGCAGCGACCGAGCTCGTCGAGCAGGGCACGGCGGGAGTCCTCGCGGCTCGCCGCGGCGGTCTCGAACATCACGGGCCGCATCTGCAACGACTCGACGCCGGCCCGTGCCGCGGTACGGACAGCCGCCATGTCACCTCGGGCCAACGAGCTTATGAACACCGTCTCCACGGGAGTCAGCCTAGGCGTTTCGACCGCATCCTAGTCCGACGCCCCGTGCCATTCGCCCATAACGGCGTCTGCGCCTCCGACAGTGCAATCAAGATGCCTTGCGATGAAGCAGGCGCATCACAGGTAGGACGACTGGACGTTCGCTGCGAATCACGGGGCCGTTGCGAGTCCAGCCCTCGAAATCGTGGACAATCAACGTCTGATCGGAATCGCGTGGTGAGAGCTTGCGAACTAGAACATCGGCGAACCGACGGTCGTGAGTCGTCAGCAGCAATTGTCGGCTGCTTCGAACCTGGCGGCAGAGATCGCTGAAGCTGAGAATCGCGACTACGTCGAGTGCCTGTAGTGGGTCGTCGAGCAGGAGAAAAGGCAATGCTGCCTCTCGGGCGTTCAGCGCCATACCGAGGAAATAGGAAAGCGCGACAACGTTCAGCTGCCCCTCGCTGAAGACAAGCAGCGGGTTGGCGTCTATTCCCCTCTCCTGATCGCGAACCATCGGAACTATCTGGTTGCGATTGCGTACAACGTCCTGCCTAGCGAGGAGCTCTGTGAAGGCGGGGTTCGGGGTGAGCCTGTCAAAAACCTCGGCAAAACTCGGTCGCAGCCGCTCGAGCGCGTCGTGGAGGATCTCCTCGGCTGCTGCGTGAGCAGCTCGCTCCAGAACCTTGGCCCGCGCGCAGCGCTTCTCGATTTCCTCAACCTGTTTTCGAGCCGTCTCAGCTGCCTGGGACGCCTCAGTGGCTTCGTCGGATAGCCGTGAGACCTCGGCACCCGAAGCATGTGACACAGTTCGGGAGAGTTCGCGTAGAGATGTCGCGGCGTTTGAGAGAGCCTCACCTAGGGCGGCGAGACCGTCCCCGGCGAAGTCGTCCCTCAGCCGAATTCGGTCGGCAACCTCCGCCAATGTGGTACTAAGGAGCTTTCGCGCTTCCTCTAGTCCTCCCTCGGCCGCGCTTCGCTCTGCGAGGACGCCGCGGATGCCGGCGAGGTCTGATCGGGCGGTTACAAGCGCGTCCTGTGAACGTTGCACATCCTCAGCCACTGCCCTGGAGCTGTCGAGCACATCGCGAAGATGAGCACGCACCGCCGCGGCTTCGATCGGCTGCTCGCACACAGGACAGGCATCTCCGAGCAGATCGATTGCAGCCGATGCGAGCTGTACCAACGCAGGAGCGCGCGCGGTGGACTCCGCTGCCGCGCGTTCTGCATCGCCTGCCGCTTGTTCAGCAGCGGAGAGGAGTTGCTCGGCCTGGTCGGGAAACCGAGCGACGGCTGCTTTTTGCTGTATCAGTGAGTCGATGTCTCGGCTCACCGCTCTCACAGCCTCATCAAGTGGTGCGATCGTGGCGAGTTCAACAGACTCTGGTGCGACAAGCGTCGCGAACGGAGCAAGGCGCGATTTGATGCGGCTGAGTCCATCGCCAATCATCGTTGCGGCATCGGCCGGCGAGCCTGCTGCATGGCTCGCGGCGTCTCGCCGCTGCACCGCCTCTTTTTGGCGCTTGTCCGCCTGCTCGCGCGAGGTGCGAGCTGCTGTTCGCTCCCGTATAAGGCTGTTCGACGCCTGCGTGGTCGCGGAGGCAAATGCGCTTACGCGCTCTAGTCCGATAAGTCCGGAGACTCGCTGATGGAGTGCGCCGCCGGTCTCATCGAGCGCTGTGCGGACAGCGTCCTGGCGGAGCAATCCCCAGGTCGTGACGGCACGCTTCAGATCCGAGGCATCCACGATCCCAAACGCGGCAGCGAGCTGCGCTTCAGCCTGAGCGCCCTCCACATGTGCAGTGTCGCCGCCTTCAGCAATCAGGTGAGTGGAGCGCATGTCACCGGTACGCGTGAAGACCTGCTCGCACCCGGCGACGTCGAGTGTAAGCGAGACTCGAGCGCCGCCTGGTTTGAATCGGCTGGTAACGACATCCTCTGTGAGACGCAGACCGCGTACACGCTCCTTGAGGTGCTCGAGCTCCCCGCAGAAGAGCCACAAGAAGCTGTCCACGAGCGAGGTCTTCCCGGTTCCGTTGTCGCCTCGCACGAGCACTACGTCCGCGTCCAAATCGATGCCTTGCGCCAGCGCGAACCCCCGAAACCCCTCCACTTCCAAACGCTTGAGACGGGTTGTCACGGGATCTGAACCTCGGAGGTCCTCTCGAAAGACGACAGCGCAGTCTCGAGCAGATCCACATCGATCTCTGCCCGCTTCAGCTCGCTGCGCACCTCCTCTAGTGGGTCCGCGAGAGCAATCTCCGGAACCGGCCGTATGGGCAAAAGGATCCGCAACGAGCGCTCGACCCGCGCGCGATCACCCGTCACCACAAGCTTACGGGCGTACCGAGTGTCCGCGTCAAAGCTCTCGCGCAAGGTGTCGTAACGGGCAGGATCCTCCTCGAGGACAAGCACCAAGTAGAGATCCCAGCTGCGCGGCGAGGGGTGCACCGCGGCAAGACGCGTGAGCGCGGCCTGAGCGTCCTCGACGAACCGCTCGATGCCCTCCTCCGGAACTGCGACAGCCATCACTAGCGCATAGAGAGTCTCGGCTATCAGTACCGGGCCGAGCTCGTCTACCTCTCGGGCCTCGACGTCATAGGCGGCCGCCTCAAGAATGGCGCGACAGTGCTTGAGGGCGTCGGCGGCGCGAATCATGCGGCGAGCCGTCCGTCGAGCGCGTCCTCAGCGCGGACGATCTGCAGGAGCTCCGAGCCGCCGTCCGCGACATCGGGACCGTCGGAGGTGCTCCCAGCGATGTCGGCTGGCGCCGAAATGGCCGGGAACGCTCCGGTCGCCGCAGCGATGGCGACGGTCACCGAGGCACCTGGTCCGTAGTAACCGGCACGACGCCGTAGCTCGACGCGTGCACGGGCAACCTGCCGTACGGTCGTCCAGTGCTCTTGCGGGCGACAGGCAATCTCGAAGTATCGCGTGCTGCTCCGCACGGTCAGGGCGCCGTCGCTACCGGTAGCCACAACGTTCCCGCCGTCCGTCGCCGCGAGCTGCGCCACGCACATAAGCGCGATCTGCCCAGCGCGATCGAACAGGAACGTTTTGCCGTCGAGGGCGTTTGTGACGCCGCCTCGCCACCATCGCAACACGGCATCGGCGGGGATGTCGGACAGCGCCGCAACCAAAGCGCCATGTCCGGACACACCCGCCGCCGACCAACCCTGCTGCTCGTTGCCGTGCAGGTCGCGTGCTGCTTCTCCGGTTCGGGACAGTGCACGGGAGACGATCGCACGCCCGAGATCATCGAGGAAATCGTCGGCGTCCATGACGATCGATACCGCATCGGCATGCTGTTCAAGCAGTTTGCTCCAGGCATCGGAAAGCCCAAACGGGTCGATCACCCGGACGCTGGAGGTCTCTCCTACCCACAGCTCAAAGAGCCCCCGCACAGGCTCACCGACGTACGCCCCCACAGTCCCCAGACCCAGGAACACAACCGTGCCCGCAGTCAAAGCGTTCTGCACTTTCGCGCGGGCCCAGAGCCGTGGTTGATCCACCTCATCCGCTGTAAGGACCAGCGTCTCCGGTCGTCGTGCGCATCCGTGAACCTTGTACAGCGGAAGAGCGCCGTTAGGTAGGTGGAGAAGATCGAGGTCACGTGACACCCCTTCGATCGCGACCTCTACGCGACGTCCGCCGTTCTCGACACCGCAATCCCAGTTCGCCGAGACGGCCTGGGAGAGGCCCTCGCGCAGGAGCAAAGCAAGCATCTCGTGCCCGTAGTTGGGCTCCATGTCGCGAAACGCCCAAGCCTCGGCAGCGCGTGTCCTGAGCTCGCCGAGTCGGTCCGGCGAGTCTCGCTCCACACGCGTGGCAAGAGACTCGAGATTCTCCTCCGGCAGATCGGCCGTTGATACGCCCAGGAGCTCGGCGACGATCGGACGCAGACGATCGGCGACCTGGTTGCCGCGAGGTCCAGACGCCGGGGGCGGGATGCTGACCCCCGCGCCCAGATAGAGCACGAGCCGGTCTGCGCACGCAGGATCTACAAGCGCTGAGACCACGGGCGGTACCGCCTCCGACAGGGGCTTTGGAACATGGCGGACTGCGTCGGGCGCGCTCATCCGAGGGCTAGGCCGTGGCGTGGTTCGATGTTCCTCACGAACGGGACTCTAAACCCCCTACAAGTTCCGACCACGCGAAGCCGCCCACCCGACCCACGTGCGGATTCCGGTGGGTTCGTGCCGCGATGGGAGGGTCGGCGGCAAAACCCTCGGCGCCGGTCCTGCGAGATACCGGCAATGTCGCGCAGTCGAGGAAGAGGTCGTCGATCTCACGGAGGTCTGCCGGCGCCAGCAGCCACTTGCTCAGCACCCGGCGTAGCGTCTGCTCACACAGCGAGACAGCGTCGTCCAGTTCGCCCATTCGTTTCAGCTCCTTGGGCTTCGGATCGTCGCCGCCGTGGACGACATGCGAGCGCCAGTCATACGCCTTGCGCAGTCCGCCGGCGGTGCGATCGCGCCGGGCACGCTGCTAGCGCTTCGAACGTTCGGTTTGAACCTGGGCGATCGTGCGGCGTCGCTTATCGCGCCGCAGGTCTTTCGCCGGCACAGCGCGGGCCCAGAACGCTTTTCTGGCCTCGCTTACGGCTGGCCCTACCGTCACGACGACGCGCCCTCGGGGGAATGGGGTCGGCCGCTTGAGCTCCTCGAGCAGGCCTTCGGCGCACGTCGCCAGGACGAGCTGCCACGTATACGAGTCGATCACGAGCCAAACTTCGTCGGCCGTGGCCACATCAAGCCTCTCAAGGCACGGCAGCGTGCCATGCCGACCCTGCCGCCATGCCGCTGTGGCCGCGCGGAGTCCCACGGCCTCGACTACCAGCCGCACCGCCAACGTCTCGATGACGTCGCTCTCGCTGTAGAGGCCGTCTTCCTGCTCTTGAACGAGGCCGTTTCGCGCCCAGTTCTTCCACGTCGACCTGGCAACCCCAGCGATCTCGAGGAGGTCTCTCTCACCGCTAGCGCGAATACTGTCCGGAGATGCGTCCATGATTATGTCCATGACTATGCCGACTCAAGGCCCATGCCGTCAAGGAGTGCGCCGCGACACGAACGGTCGGACGGAGATTCCGGGCGTCTGCGACGCGCGTCTGATAAGCCCTGTCCCGTGGTCGTCAGCATGTTTCTTGACCGGATGGAGCGCGTCACTCGGCAGAGCGGGCAGCGTTGGCGGGACGCTGCACATGAGCGGTACTACGAGTGGGATCGGCGGCACGGGCACGTCGAGGTCTACGACAAGCGCGGCGACCACCTCGGCGCAGCCGACGCGGCGACCGGCGAGCTGATACGGGGCCCTGTACCAGGAAGGAGGATCGATGTCTGAGACCTATCTTGAGCAAGTTCTCGACGGAGAGGCCATCTGGACCGACATCGAGGATTTCGTCGGGGCGTGGCACGATGGCAACGGCCTTGGGCAAGAGCTCCACGACTATCTCGGGATGACGTGGAACGAGTACGCCCTGTGGGTGGAGCGACCAGATGCGCTACGCGCGATCATTGCGTCCCATGAGCTCGAAGAGCCCCTCGAAGAGCTGCTCGAACGGTCCGACGACAAAGCCGTCGCGGCACGCGGCCTAACTCAAGAAGACGCCAAGGCGGTTCGCGAGTGGCTACGCCAGACTGGCCGGCTTCCAGGCTGAGACGTGAGGAGCGCGTCGCCGCTAAGCTGGTTCAACGGCTGAACCTAGAGCCCCCAATCGATGTGGGGAAGGTGGCTCAACAGTTCGTCGATGTGGAGCTAGAGCCTATCCCCGGCGAGTGCGACGGCCTTGTGCTCGGACTCCAAGGAGGGCGTGCGCGACCGCTCGTCTTGCTCGACAACGGGCAGGCGAAGCCGCGCATCAGATTTACCTTGGCGCACGAGCTCGGACACGTTTTGCTGCCGTGGCATTTCGGCAACAGCTTCCTGTGCGAGACGAGTCGGGTTCGGCTGTTCGAAGCGTCGGCCGACTACAACTTTGAGCCCGAGGCCAACCGATTCGCCGCCGAGCTACTCGTCCCTTCATCGTGGCTCGATCGGCTGGTGGCCGGGCTCGGCTCAGACCGCGTCGCCCCACTGATGGACGCTCTCCGACTGGCCGATGTCTCGGCCTACGTAGCCTGTTTGCGCCTTCGCGAGGCGTTGCCGGCCGGTCATACCTTTGTCATTTCGCGTGGCGGTACGGTCTTGATAAGCGGAAGGACGCAAGGTCGTGGACTTTACGCTGTTAATCCCCCGGAAACAGGCGAGAACTTTGAGCGCGAGCGCCTAGACCGATTCGCCCACCACGTCGAGGACCTCGACTACGGCTCAACTCACGTCACGTGGTGGACCTTCCGCGGCGAACAGCCACCAGCAGGAGCGGGCGCCGACTCGCGGAGCTCGCGCCAGGTGCTCGACGTCATGCTCGAGCGCCACCTTGACGACGCAGGAGAGCGAAGTCGTGTCCGTGCAAGCTTGGGGGGAGTAATTGGGGCGGCATATGGTGAGGCAACCCGCCAGGGGCCACTAGCCCCGGCTGAGCTTTATGTACGTTTCCGCGGGCGATTTGCCGTACATCGCCCCGGCATCCCTAACTCCCTAACGCGAGACCCAGACTTCGAACTTTGGCTCCATAAGCGCGCAGAAGAGCTCGGTTAGCCGATGGACCCGTAGTGCAATGCGGCAGTCTGGGCGCAGGGCCTCACTTTCTCACAACCGACAGGTCTAGCTCCACTCGCGAGAAAGGTCAAGCGATCCGCGCGCGACGAGGGACGGGACTAGATCGCGGGAGCCAGCGAAAGCAGGGGGCAGAAGACACCGCCCCTGAGCAGCCCAAGCGTGCCGTTCTCGTCAACGAGCGCCGTCCACTCGCCAGCGACAGGGCGCCCTGCAGCCTCGTCGATCGCACGCGCAACGTCAGCGAGCTGCGTCTCAGGCTTGTCCTCCCACTGTTGCAGCCTCCACACGAAGTCCATCGCCCGCCTCCCGGCCCGAAAGGATGCCCCGTCAAGGGCGATCCCGAGCGCAGACGGCACCCAGAGTTTGCCGTCCACCACCACACCGGGCGTGTTGACACCGGCCCTCCGTAGCTGCAAGCGTTCCTCGTCCGTGCGTTCCGGGTCAAGCCCGATGGCGTGCGTCTCAAGCATCAGCCCGGCATTCGGCCAGTTGCGCACAACGATCTTCAGCACCTCCGTCAGGCCCCAGCTTCGGTGATCGTAGACCCCGATGAGATAGGCGTCCGTCCTGGTAAACATTGCGAAGACCAGATCGTCCGCGTGCTCGGTGGCGAGATGCAGGTGGTAGACCCCCCACTCGCCGAGCAGCAGATCACGGTCGTCGCGCCTCCCAGGTTGCTTGCCGTCGGCGCCGGGAATGTGTGCGATCGTGGCTTTCTCGCTCAGGTGCAGAGTGAGGTCAGCACCCGTCTCAATCATGTTGATGATCGCCTCCAGCGCCTGCGAGTGCTCTGTGAACTTCGCGCTCGCGCGCATCTCGGCGGAAACTTGGCAGTCACGAGCGCGCGCAGGGATCAACCGATCCTGCGAATTGAAGAAGGTCGTCAGAAGATCCCTGAGTGGCATCGCCGAAAGCTCGCCGCTCCCGTCAAGCGGCAGGACCCCAAGGACGTACTCGCGGACAGCGGTCCGAAGCTGATCATGGATCGCCGCCTGCTGCATCCTCTTAAGGTACGTATCGCGGCCTCAGTGAGTCCCGCCGACCTGGTCAGGACTCAGGGCTCGCAGGGGTGCGGACCCTCGTTGTAGCGCTCGAGGTGAAGTTCGGCGACCACGGGCGGGGGAACGAGGCCGCAGCGCAGCCCCTCGTCGGAGATCGTTGCGAGACCCCTCCAGTGCCGCCCGCCGCCGCGCAGGACCGTCGCAGTGTCCTGGCCGCCTGTCAGGTAAGCCAGCGCGAACGGTCCACGTGCGCTGACGTGCACCCATGCGAGTCTGTCGTGCAGGGTGCGCTCGGTTTCTCCGAAGTAGTGGTCGATAGCCGTGAACTCGGAGCGGGTCGCGGGCCGCTCGGCGAGCGGATGGCCGTGTCGCTCGCGGGGCCGCGGTGCCGGCGCCTGCGTGCCGACGTGGACGATCAGCGAAGCGGAGGCTTGCGGGTCCAAGCCGGAATCTTCCGTCGGGTCCGCCCACGCGCAGAAGATGTAGGTGCCGCGGCGCAGCGGTTCCACGTTGCTCGCCAGCCGCCACGGCCCGCCGGTTATCTCTTGGTCGATCAGGTGCTGGTCGTTTTCGACGGCGTAGTTGATCGGGCAGCCGTGTCGGATCGCGGTCGTGCCCTCTACGACGACGTGGCGCTGCACTTCGCTTGTGGCGGTGAGGTTCAGCACGAACGGCCGGCCGGGCTGCGCCGGCCGCGGGAGGCTGAGCTTCAGCGAGATCACCGCCGCGCGAACCTGCACCTGCAGGGACGTCGAAGTTGTGATCGGCCCGCCGTCGGTTTCGATCAGCCCGGCCGGTTCCTCCAGCCAGCCGCAGAGGATGTAGGCGCCAGGGGTGGGCGGCGTGAAGCCCGCCGAGCCGCTCCAGTCGCCGACGTTCCCTCCTTCGAGGAGGTGGCCGGGCGTGAGCGTCGTTCCCTGATCGGCGGCGGGGGTGGACGCGCAGGGGACACCCGGATTGTTCGCTGCCACGACGGCCAGGGTGGGCTCTTCGCTGACGGCGCCCCAGGTGACCTGCCCGCCGATTTCCTGCACTGGCGTGGAGGGGACGGCGAGCGTGATCGAGTCCGCCCAGCCAGCCGCAGGCACGACGAGCGCGGCGACCGCCCCGATTGCCAGGACGCCGAGCCCGCGCCGGCCACGACGTTTGGGTGCTTGGTTGGTGTTCATCAATCCTCCGTTCGGTGACTTTCGGGCTGCGAAAAACCGGGCCTATATGGAGGACTGCTGGCTGCGGCTGGTGCGCGACAGCCAATTTTGCGGGCGGCCTATTCAGCGGCGCACGGCGACGTGGATGGTGGTGCTTTCGTGGCTTGTGAAGGGGTAGCTGCCGTTGCGCACAGCTATCGCGCGGAACGCCCACCTCGTGCCTGGTTCCAGCGTGAAGGCGTAGCGGTACTTCCACTGGCCGCGGCTGTTGGTGTCCACGAGCTGTAGCTCGCGCCACCGGCCGCTGTAGCGGATCTGCACCTGGACTTCCTCTCCACCGGGAGGGATGTAGCCGCCGGTGAGCTGCCCGGAGAAGGTGAAGAACTGGCCGAGGCGAACGTGCCGGGGAGCGTGGATCGAGATGGTTGCGGGAACGTTCTCGTGGAAGTCGAGCGTCGCCGCCGGCACGACGTCGAGTGTGTGCGAATAGAACGCGACTCGCAGCAACCTGGATGGTCCGGCGGACGCCTTCAGCGACCACGACCCGTCGGCACTCGTGGTCGCCGTCGCCACCTGGGTCGCAGTGGCGGAGCCGACGATCTGCTGCAGGAGCTTGACCTGCGCGTCCTTGATCGGGGTGCCCGTCACGCTCGCCAGGCGGCCGGTGAGCGTGACGGTCGAGCGCTTCAGCGCTTTGTTGAAGGATTGCGCCTCGCCTGCGGTTGCGGTGAGGTTGGCGGCTTCGACGCACGGCGCCCCGTTACACGGGCCGCGTTCGGGCGCGGCTACCACGGTGGGCGGCGGGCTCAGCGGCGCGGCCGGACGGGCGGCGAATTGGATCGTCTTGTCGAAGACGATCGCGCGGTTGCCGGCGGCATCTTCGATGTCGACTTCGACCCGGTGCTGGCCTTCAGGGATGGAGCTTGTCGGCACTTCGGCGCGGACAGCAGTTTCCGCCGGGCAGGGCTGTGAGCCGTGGAAGAGCAGCGCGCCATCGTAGGTGCCGTGCGGGGCGCAGAACCCGCCGTTGAGGTTCGGGGTCGCGGAGTACACCTGTGTCCCGTCGATCAGGACGCTGACCCTGTAGATGCCGGTGCCGTTCTTCTCGTGCGCGGTGAGGGTGAGGGCTGCGTTGCCGCTCACCGGGCCTTCGGTGAGCGACCCGGCGACGCTCGATGCTTCGGGAGTCGCTTCGTTTCGCACGAGCAGCGTGGAGCTCGTGATCTGAAGTTCCGCGTTGGTGGCCAAGGTTGAGCAGAAGCTGCTGCTGTGCGATTCGGTGCATTGGGCGGCGGCCATCAGCTCCGTGGCCCCGGCGGGCACGGACACTTCGAAGGTCCGCCAGCTCTTACATAGTTCCGCGGCGATGCAGAAGATGAGGTATTGCGGCGACGTTCCCGGCACCTCGATAAACGCCTGGCCTTCAGGGGACATGATACCGCCGCGGATGACGCCAGCTTCGATCACCCCCGGAGGCCGCAGAAGAAACGCCGGTCCCGATCCTGGGCTGTCGTCCACCGAGCCTTGATCGCGCAGCGTCAAGGCGCCGCCGGGTTCGCCGCACGTCGAGTACGCCCCTTCGGTGATCGGATAGGTGCCCTCCTGCACTGCCTGCCAGTCACCTTCAGCGGCGAATTCGCTTCCTTCGCGGCAGGAGGTGAATGCCATGTAGTGGGGCTTCGGCGACGGGGTTGGTTCAGCACCCAACGCGACACCAGGAAGCAGCAGAGCCGTAGTGGTCGCGATGAGCGCGATCAGCCGCCTGGCGGCTCGGGAACGGGTCGGGGTGCTGATCATGCTCGGAGTCCTTTCCAGTGCTGTGGTCGCATCGGTTCTCAGCGGCCGAGATAGTTGAGGCTGCCGCCTCCGGTCGGGGTCGGTGGCGTCGAGGACTGGCCTTCGCCCTGTGCCGATTCGCTGCTTGTAGATGTGCTCGCCGCTCTCGCCGTCGCCGCCGTGGTGGTGGTGGCGGCGGGTGAGCCGCCGATCGCGAGATATCCAAGGCCGCGGCTGGGTGGCCGCGAGCGTCGCGGCCGATCCGTGGTCCGCACGGTGCTGGGCACCGGCTTCGGGGAGGCGGCCTGGGTAACTGTCGGCAGCGCTCCCGACTCGCTGATCGGCGCGATGCTGGTGGCGGCCGGGATCGTGGTGCGCGCGAGTGGATGCGAGACGCGGTGGCGAGGGGTGGTTGGGTTGGACCCTTGGAGGGAGTGGATGGCGCTGACGCCGGCACCGGCGACGGCGAGCACGCCGACACCGGCAGCGACCGCTACCTTCGCGCCGGCTCCGCCGCCGAGCATGAGCCCGGCCCGCTCGGCGCTCGCACCACCACCGCCGCCCGGGACACGTCCGCTATGGGCGAGGCTGAGTAGCCGCTCCAGCCACCCGTGGGCGTGTGGCAGCGCGACCGGCGCCGGTAGCAGGGCGGCACTCGCGGCGCGCTTGTACTGAGCGCCTGCCATTTCGCGGGCGAGCAGGACATGCTCGCGCCGGCACGCGCTACAGGCATCCAGGTGCGCCTGCGCGACCTTGGCGTCTTCCTCGAGCCCGGTGCCGTCGGCGAGCGCACGGAGCGCCCCGGCGCGGTACTCGCACATCCGTCCAGCGGCTAGGATCGCGGTGACGTGGTCGAGCTTGCGGTTCGCGCTGCGCGAGGCCGCGAGCACCGTCTTGACAGGCAGGCCCAGCGCCTTCGCGGCGCGCTTCACGCCGACGCCGTAGCCGCCCATGATCGCAAGCACCCGACGCTCCAGCGGATCTAGCTGGGAGATCAAATCCGCGGCGCGCAGCACACGATCGCGGGCTTCCACGAAGTCAAACGGCTCGTCCTCCCCGGCGAGCTCGCCTTCCAGCGGCTCGAACGCGACCCGGCGCTGTGACCCGACGCGCAGCTCGTGGCGGCCGGCCCTGCGCTCAGCCACGAGATACCCCACGGAGGTCCAGAACGCGCCCTGTAGGTGTTCTTCGTTCTGGATCGGCTTGCGGGACATGACCACGACCGCGATCGCTTCGTCCACGACTTCATCGCGCACCCCGGCGCTCAAAAAGCGCGCGTCCTTGCGCCGGTCGACCGCGGCGCGCAGCTCGGCGCGACGGGCCTGTAGTGCGTGAGCGGCCTCGTCAGGGGAAAGCACCCCGCTGCAGCCGGGCGCCCGCACGATCCACCGCGTGCTCGCGCGCGAGACCATCGGCAGCCCCATCGGCCGGGGCCTGGGGATCGTTTGGGCTGAACTCGCCATCAATAGGTTCATGCGAGCAGCACCCTCCGGGAGACAACGAATTTCCCCAGCCTCCGATGCGCCCTCCGCCCTCGGAGCGGCACCGCTAGGCCGATTACTGTTTGCGTGCACAGGCTTCATAGACGTCCCCTTGCCTACTCAGTCCTTTTCGGCACGTTGGACTTCCGGCCTGACTCGCCGGTGGACACGCTGAGAGCGATCCTGCAGCCCACCGGGCGCTCATCGGCGAGGCCGACGGGGTTGCGCGCCACGCAGCGGCGTCGCTTTGCTATAAGCGCCGCGTCTCTGCTAGGTGCAAAGCTTGCCGGGGATGACCGAGGCGCAGGTCAGCGAAAACGCCACACGGAACCGGAGGCTGGGCATGCTGGCGGGAGCTACGAGTCGCCAGCTTCGTCGGCGGGCTCGCACCCCTTCCGCGGACGCCCTGCCGCGGAGCGCTCAACACCGAGCGAACCGCGCGCGGCGATACGCCGACGGTGAGACGCCGTGGCAGCGCCGGAAGTTCCGCGCGAAGGTCGGCCCACGGCTATACCCGACCAGCCGCGGCACCTCGGCGAGCGGCGGCGTAGGGTGAGCCAGAAGCTCACTGGCCGCAGTCATCCGCCGCCAGCGAAGCTCCTCACGGAAGGTGCGGCTCCCGAACTGCTCGAACACACGCTGTAGCTGTCGAGGGGAAACCGCCAAGATCGCGGCGACTGCCGAAACGGTGAGCCGCCGACGATAGCCGTGCTCGATCAGCGCGCACGCCCGGAGGTACATCCTGCGGCGTTCGCTCATCGTCTGCTCACGCATCCCGCTTCGCGTTGGGCCGGCGGCTGGCGTCGAGCCGCCGGAGTGAACGTGCGCTGGCACGCCGGTCATACTGTTAGCTGGTCGTAGCTCAGCGCTGCCCTGGACAGAAACAGCATCCCCTCGGAGCTGTCCAGTAGGCCGGCCGCGATGAGCCTCTCGATCGCGTCGGTGATTCTGTTGCGCTTTCGTTTGGATTTTCCGAGCTCGCGCAGTAGCTCTTGGCGGGACAGCGGTCGGCCGCCGCCGGTGGTGGCCAGCATCAACTCGAGCACGATGGCCTCGTCGCGGTGCTCGTGCGCGGAGGAGCTGTCGTGGTCGTGGTTGATCCCGCAGACGCGCAACGCCGCGTAGCTGGCAGCGGCGAACTCGCCCCAACGGTTAATCAGCCCGTCGCCCTTCAGGCGCACGAGCGCCGCGGGAACCTCACCGCCGGAGCTGACAGCGCGGGCTAGCTCGGCTTCGGTCCACGGGTGCGACGTTTGGAACATGAGGTCAAGGAGCGCCCTGTCGAGGACGGTCTCCTCGGGGTGGGTTTCGCGCTTGGAATGGTCGTTCACTTCGCCTGTTACCTCCCATGCCGTCACTTCACGGGCCGCCGTCGGCACCGGCGCAACGGCTTACGGTTACAGGACAACCAACATACGCACACCCCGCCCACCGTCAGGCCCAGGATGCACAGTTGACACACACCTGCACCACCGCGGACCGCAACCTTCACGCCGCGCGCACCGCTGGTGGTCGGACCGCGGCGTGATCTCTGACGCACAGCGAGTAGCCGACCCCGCGAGCGTTGACGATCCAGCCCTCGGCTCCCACCGCCGCGAGCTTGCTGCGCAACCGTGAAGCATGCGAGTCAAGTGTGCGCGTCGTCCCGAGCGCCTTGTAACCCCACACGTCCGTAAGCAGCTCTGACTTCGTGAACACCCTCCCAGGACAGCGTGCGAGCCACACAAGCAGGTCGTACTCCATCCGCCGCAGCACGACCGGGTTAGAGCTAAACGTCACGCTTCGCGCCTCCAGGTCGATAACGAGGTCGCCGAGCGACACCAAGCCCGACGAGGCGAGGGACGGTGAACGACGCACGAGGGCGGTGATCCGCGCGAGTAGCTCCCGTGGACGAACGGGCTCTCGGATCACATCGTCGCTTCCAGCGTCAAACGCGCGCAGCACATCGCTCTCCGTATCACCCGGCGCGATCCATAGAACTCGCATCGTCGAGCCAACCGCCGGGGCAAGCGCGCCCGCCCGAAGTTCTCGCAGCACCGCGAGCGATGCCGCGTCGCGCCCGCAGCCGAAGATCAGTAGCTCGACATCCCCAGGCTGGCAGCACAATCTCAAAAACTCTTGATTGGGTGCCTTTCGAGCGTCAAAGCCGTCGAGTAGTAGCTCATCCACTATGGGCTTGTTTCGCAGAATGTCCCCAAAGACGACGATCGTCGTGCCCACCGCGTCGCGTACTTCTCCGTTGCCCGATGTACTTGTCATCTATTCCTCTTTCCCTTTGGCATGACCTCGGCTCCCGCCCGCGGGCGAGCAGCGACGCTTCACCGGCCTAGAGGTGAAGTGCTGCAATCCTGCGAGTTAGGTGCTTTGGTCCGGTTCGCGCGGCTTGTCTCGCTTAGACCGCACCGCCGCTGAATCGTGTTGACGGCACACACGTCTAACTGCCCTACCGGACGGGTTAATTCACGACCGCAACCAGCGCCGCAAAGGCTCCCGGTCGCGACGAGAAAGACGCAGGCCAGCGACTGCCCGGCCGTGGCGCGCTTGCGATTCCTCGCCCGGAGGGGTACACCTGTGGCGTGCCGACGAGAACGGGCGACCTTGAGGCAGGCGCGATGAGAGCCCAACCGCGCGGCGGTAGTGGGATATTCTCTGCGCCATGAACCGGCATTTGCTCCCTTCGAGTCTTGCCCTCGTCGCGCTCGCATGGGCCGTTCTCGTTGGGGTCGCCTTACTCGCGATCCCGGTTACAGCGAACGCCGGTGGCGGGCAAGTGTTCGTCAACTGTCAAACCTTTGGGTCGGGCGGCTTCGGCTACCACGCGAGCGTTCGCCCGTCTACGTGCGTCTTTCAGGGGTTGCCGCCGAGCGGCTCGAAGGAATGGAAGCTCTCGAGCTTGCGGTGGTCCGGCTGGGACACGAGCATCGCGGTGGCGACCGGCCTCTACCACTACCGGCACGGTGAATACCGGGACGGGAGGCTCGTCTACCCAGTCGTGTCTACCCGGATCGTACTGTCGCGTATCCGGGTCGGGTGCGACGGGCGACGCTACTACACGAGCGTGGGCGACGGCGAAGGGACCAACCGGCTCTCGGCTAGCTGCACCGCCGGTTAGTCGCTCTATGCTCTGCGTCATGAAACGGCTGATCGCGGCTCTCGTCGTGCTCACCCTCGCCGCGGGGGTCGCCGTCGCGACCGCTGGCAGCACAAGCGAGCCGATCCTCACGGGACCAAACCCATTCAACGCGAAGGGGTTTGGCGAAGTCAAGCCGAGGACTATCTTTCTAGGCGGCGATCCAACGGGCCTTGTCTGCCGCATTCACTGGCTCTCGTGGGGCGGCGAGTTCGCCGTGGGGAACGGCATAGGGTGGTACATCAACTCACACGAGAGTGTCGCTGAAGGTCACGCGGCACCAGCAGTGGTTGTGCTCTACCGACTCGGTACGTGGGAAGGTCGCAGCGCGTATAAGGCATGGACCTGGTACTACCCCGGCAATGGGAGCGGGTTCGGTCACATACCCCGATGCAGCCTCGGACAATGACCAAACGGAAAGGCATCACAATCGTCGTCGGCGTAGCAGTTGCCGCGCTGCTCGGGCTGTACTTCACGGGCAGCCTCGACCGCCCGCTCTACAGCGTCGGGCTCAACTTCCATGAATGCGCCCGAAACGGCTTCGGCGCGACCTTCTGCGGCACGGAACTAGACGAATACCGCGCACGGATCGAGCGCGTCAAAGAAAGCGTTACGCACGCGAAAGAAAACCTCGAAACCAGCGAGCGGGAAGCGGGCGCGAAAGCCAGAGAAGCGGCTCACGAATCCGAACAACAGCAGCAGCTCGAAGCGACAGAGCGGCGTAACAAAGAAATGCGCCAGTTGATCGCGAAGATGACCGAAGAGCGGCATATCTATGAAAGCGAACCCGAAAGCTCAGTTGCTGGCGCAACAGCGAAGGGCACCTACGAAGCCGACCGGGCGCAGCTCCAACAACTCCAGATCGAACAGAAGAACAGCGCCCCGTAGCGCACCCTGCGGCCCAGTCGTGGCCGGATCGACTCCTTCGACGGGTCGATGACCGGACGATACGGAGTTATAGGAGGTTTATCGAAGATCGCGTAAACCCTCTAAAACTCTGTAAGACTCCCGTTGTGAAGACGCTGGCGCTCACCCGAGCCGACCGGCGTCGCACGCGCGTTCGGCGAGTTGATCCCAGCCGATGTAGTGGGCGCGCGAAGCGCGCCCGTCGCCGTCGACCGGGACGCCCTCGCCCGCTAGGAGCCGCACGCACTCTCCGGGGTCGGCGGTCTTGGTCGCAAAGCTCCGCCACGCAGCGGGCACTTGCCCACCTGGCGCCAGCACGCGGTGGGCGGGGAAGTCGGGCAGCTCGACGGCGGCGCGCAGCACCTCGCGGCCGTGACGCAGGTCGCCGTGTACCACGAGGGAGATGTCGTCAAAGGTCGTCCACTCGCCGGCCGTGATTAGCTGCGCGATCGCGAGGTACGGGTTAGCGGTCCGATGCCTCGGCGTGAGTCGCCAGCGGGTGTGCTCGGCGTGGCGGAAGCTTTCCGCGATGCCGCGCGCGGCAAGGGCGTACAGCGCGGCGTGGGTGTTCGCCGCGTCGTAGTCGATATCCCGCGCTACTTCGCTCGTTGACAGGCCCTCATCGGTGTCGAGGCCGGCCAGCGCCGCGATCTCCTGCTGGCGGCGGCCGAGGCCGAGGCTGGCGAGGTCGGCACCGTCGCCGTCACGGTCAGAGGCGGGGCGGACTGCCTGCGCGAACGCGAGCAGCGCGGAGGCGGTCGACTCGGCGAGCTCGGCGAGCGTCTCCTGGGCCTGCGGGGTCTCGATCATTGCTCTGCTCTCCTTCCGTTGACGATTGCGCGCTGGGCCCGCCCCCTCGCCCCACCGCCTGCGTGGGCGGCGGGGGTGAGGGGGCGGGCGCCGTTATCGGTCAGCGCCACGATCACGCGAGGCTGTAGCGGCGCGGCTTCTCATTGACGAGCTTCACCTTTTTCGCGTCGGTCAGCCGCACGAGGCAGTTGCCGACCGCACCCGAGCTGCGCTCGAGGGCCTTGGCGATCTCGGTCGGCCCGTGCGGGCCGCTGCCGGCGTTGTCCTCGAGGTAGCCCATCACGAGCGGGTCCAGGCCACCCGGTTTGAGCTTGCCGTCCGCGGGCTCGCTGGCGCTCGCCGCGGGCGCGCTCTTCCCGCCGGCCGGCTTGTCGGCGGCGGGTGCCTTGGCGCCCTTGCCGTCGCCCGCCGCAGTGGCCGGCTGCTCGGCCGCGAGCACCTGCTCGGAGTATGCCTCGGGCATCTCGACCCCGGCGAGCGTCCAGCGGTCCGGCAGCCGCTTCCCGCGATCGCGCCCGCCCTGATGGCGGGTGACCTCACCGGCGTCGGCGAGCCGCCCGAGCACCTTCCCGGCCGTGGAGCGGCCGATCCCGGCGACCTGCGCGATGCCCTCGGCCGTGCCGCCCGCGGTCGTCTCCAGCGCCGCCTTGACGGCCTCCTCGGGCGAGCCCTTCGATTCGGTTTTCGTCTTGCTGCTCATCGTCGATTCTCCTTTGTTAGAGCCCTTTCCGGGCCTTTGGCGGAGGACGTGGTAGCTCTCCCGGCGGGGCAAGTCAAGTCCTCTCGCACGACCCTCCGAGGTCGATGGCGCCGTTCGCTAGCAACCGTGCGAGACACGGCCAAGACGACGATTCGAGGCGGCGGATGCGCGCTGCGGCGGATCGGCCGCCCCTCGCGCGCGGCTCGGCCGAGGCCGGCGAGAGCGCGGTGCGGCGGACCTCGCAGGCGAACTTGACTTGTGCTGGTGGGTCGAGCTAGACGTGTCCGCCATGACCGAAGCCGCCCAGCAAAACAGCCTCGCGCCGGACCCGGCGTCGCCACGCCCAAGGAGCCGACCGTGATCGGCGCTGACATCCGCCGCGGCGAATGGGGCAGCAAGTTCCCCACCGACTTGGTCCGCGACTTCATCCGCAGCTCGCTTCGGCATTCCGCCGCCGCGGACATGGTGAGCGAGTACGTGTTCGACATCGCCACCAGCGGCGAGGAGCCTCCAGCCGATATCGGCGAGGCGCTCCGGGTCGCGATAGGCGAGGTGCTCAGCGCCGCCACCAGCGAGGATTGGGAGCAAGTCGGCCGCGATCTCTTGGCGGACGCCCGCGACTGCATCGGTGACGACCCGCCGCCGGGAGCGCCGCCCGAGGAGCCGATCCCGACGGCATGGCGGCCCCTACCCGCAGGCCGCTCGCGGCGCAAGACGCCGGTCATCATCAGGCAGGAAGCGATCCTCGACTGGCTGACAGAGGTGCGCTCGGCAACGCTGCGTGAGATCGCCGAGCACTTCGGTATCAGCAAGCACACCGCGCGAATGAAATCCGACGGGCTTGTAGCTCAGGGCAAGCTCGAAGTCAGACCCGGCGCCCGCGCGAACCGCGACCGGCCTGTAATCGAGCGCCGGTACACCGTCACGCGCCCGCCCGATCCGCCAGCCGAGGGGCTCGGCGGCGGGCTTCCAGTCGCGCACGGGGACGGCCCGCATGACCGACTTGAGCTTTCCGCTGGATCGAGCTAGACGTGTGTCCCGATGCAGACAAACGGACTCGATAGGCGATGAGCGCCGTGGTGAGCCTTGCCGCGAGCGGCGTGCTGGTCGCGCTCGGCGTGTGGCTCCTTGGGGGATTCGTCCTGCGTACTGGCGGAGCGTTCCTCGCGGTCGGCGGCCTTTTCGCTACCGCGACGACCGGGTCACTCACAATGGCGGCAGCAACCATCACCGGCACCGTTGCGTGGCTTGCCGGGCACTGGCTGTTCGCGTTGCGCCACCACTACTTCCGCTCACCGCTCGCGCGTCGCGTCTTTCTCGATCAGCTACCCGCCGCGCTCGATCCGACGAGGCGGTGGGGTGTACCGAATATCCCGCCGGGGTGCCGCCGATGAGCCAACGTGAGCCCGAAATCACCTCGCACCGAAAAGGCGCCACCATCGGCGTTAACCGTGACGGTATGCCAGTCGGCGTCGTGACCGACCTCGGCCACCGCCGGTTCGCGATGCGCCTCTACACGGCCGAGTGCCCGTGGGAGACATACGCAGGCGTCGCCACCTCCGAAGCTCAGGCCATCACGACCGTCGGGCTGCGCGGCGAGACCCCCGCCCACATGGAGGATCGATGAGCAGTGGCCGGAGTCCCCTTTTGCTACCAGCCCGAGCGGGCAGGCAATCTCGGGGGGAAGTCTTACCGCGAGGCCGTGGGCATCGCGGTAGAGCAAGGCGTCCCACTGACGGAATGGTGAGGCACGCCATGCGACTTGTAGGGCGGCGGGAGGCCCATCGCTCCCCTCATAAACAAAGGCCAGCCGCCGCCCTACAAGCAACCTTCGCGGCGCGAGGCGCGAGTGTCACAAAAAGGTTTCCGGCAAGCCTTGATCTTTACCTGCGGTCGAGCTAGACGTGTCTCGGCCAGCAAGGCACGTTCTAGTTAAAGGAGAAAACGCATGGGATCACCACACTCGCAGGACACAGACGGCGGCGAGGAGCGCACCTCACCAAAAGGCGCGACATTCGACCGTGAGAGCCTGCTCGACCTGGTGCGCTCGATCGTCGGGCACTCCGCGGTGAGAGGCGCCACCGTCGAGATGGTCCGAGAGGGGCTCAGCCAGCCGGCCGAAGCGCGCATGTCCGAGGGTATTCGCGCCGGTGCGAACGATGCGCTCACCCGCCTTTCGGATGGGCTGCGCGGCGGTGTGAAGGATGCGCTCGACGCGCTCGATGACGAGGACTGGACGCTGATCGCCCGCGAGATGCTGGAGAGCGCGCAGGAGGAATCCGAGGCGACGGCGGTGGCGTAGCCAGCGGAGCGTCTCGCAGGGCGACGGGAGCACCCCCACGGTTCCGTGACCCCACACACGGTTCCATCCCGTCGCCCTGCGAGATGACCCCGGCTTCCGCGACCCGCTTTGGAGGGCTCAGAAATGGACAGCTTTTTCACTGTGAGAATCACGAGCAGCGACGAGTTCGACGTGCCATCGCTCAGCGCGCCGGATGTGAGAGACGCGCTGCAGGCGAAGGCACTCGAAGAGGACGTCCCGGTCGAAAGCGTCTCGGTGCAGGCGTGGGTGCAGGTGCAAGCGTGAGCCCCGACGACGAGGTGGGACGCACACGAGAGCTTCTGCTGACGCGGATCGCTCTTTACGGCTACACGATGACTCAGGTGATCCCGACGAGAGAGTGGAGCGGTCCGAGCTACACCTACACGATTGGCCTCCCTGAGCACATCGGTCACCCCGAGCTAGCCGTTAGCGGCCTCAGCCCGAAGGCGAGCATCCGCGTGATCACCTCGGTCGTTGCGCTGCTGGAGGAGACGCCCGAGGCCGAAGGGCGCGTGGTCGGAGCGTTCGCAAATGACGTGCCGTGTTGGATAGCGCCCATTCCCGACCGGATGGTCGACTCCTACCTCGGCCTCGCCGAGTGGTGGCGACGCGAGCACCATGACGGCGGGAGCGCCGCAGTGAAGCAGATCATCGTTTGCGATCCCGCCGGCCGCTTTCCGTGGGAGCAGGGCTGCCAACCCGGATACGGGCGCGGGCAGTCCCTGCTGCTCCCACAGATCATGGTCCGCGAGCCGAGGACCACCGTCACCAGCCAGCAGGGCGGCGCCAGTGCGACCAGCTGAGGCCCCCACAGCCCGCCCTATAGGGCGCTGTAGCGCCACGTCGCGGCCTGTAGCCCCGGACGCCATGTTCTACGTCAACTGCGATGCGTCCTACCGTGGCGGCTGGGCAGGGATCGCATACCAAAGCGATCAGCTCGAAAGCCAAAGCCGGCTCGTGGAATGCAAGAACAACGGCGAGGCCGAGCTGCGAGCGCTTCTGCTGGCGATGAGCGCAGCCGAGCAGGCGAAGCTGCGCAACGTCACCTTCAGAACCGATTGCGAGTCTGCGGCGCGACCGCACCGCGGCGAAAGCGAGCACTTGCGCCCATTGCGCGAGGCGGCGTGCCGCTATCTCGCCAGGCACCAGCCGGGGTGGTCGATCGCCCAAATCTCCCGCGCCGAAAACGTGCTCGCCCATGCGCTCGCGCGGCAGGCACGCCGCTCCCACGACGACGTATCGGTGAGCGTTGACAGCGTTGTGGCCGCGGCGCTCATCGAGCGTGCTGGCATCATCGAAACGACCGAGGGCCGCTGGCGGGTGGCGCCTGATCGACTCGCATCGAGCATGGGCGGAGCGCTGAGCGCCGCGCTGCTGAAGCTCGCCGCCGACGCCGCGAGCCACGCGAGCTGACGGGGAAGATGTGCCTATTTGCAGGGCTTTCGAGTGGCGAGAGGCGGACTTGAACCGCCGACACCTCGATTTTCAGTCGAGTGCTCTACCAACTGAGCTATCTCGCCGGGACCACGATCCTAGCGCCTCAGTAGAGGTTGAGCTACTGCGGCGGGCTGTCCCGCGTCGCCCACCGATACAGGCTGTCGCCGTCGCATCGTCGCGGGCACGATCGCGCGTGGACGCGGTGGAAGTCAGGTCGTTAGAGTGGCGCCCGGAATGACGGACGAGGAACTTGACGAGCTGATACTCGGTCGACTGAGGAGCCGGTGGGAAGCAGCCCACGCGAACCTCAGCGCCGCGGCGACTCAGAGTCCAGCCGACCTGGCTAGCTCGTTCAACGAGCCCGAGAGCCGAGTAGATGCGCGCATTCTCGTGCTCGCGAGCAAAGGCAGGATCACGGAGTCTGAGGCGGCACCAGGCCGCTGGATGATCGCCTGAATGCCGGCCCGGCCGACGTGATCCCGGCCCGCCGCAGCTCGCGGGCCGCAAAGTTAGTGTTCCGCTGGGATCGCGGTTCACATTCACTTGTATGGACCCCACCGATCCCGAGCACGACGCGCCGGACGCGCCGTCCCAGCTCACGGTCACCTTCGATGACGTGCAGGGCCCCTACCGGCGCCGCCTCCTCCTGGGCGCCGCCGCGGTCGCGCTGACCCTCGTCGTGTCCGGCGCGGCTTGGTGTCTGAGCACTCTCCCCAGTTCTCGTTCGACCCGCCAGGCGCACCACTCCGCTGGCCACGGCCGACATAACGCGCGCCGCGCTCGGCGGG
>DATNLQ010000089.1:0-3716 GCA_035602785.1 Solirubrobacteraceae bacterium | reverse complement strand
TAGGTGGCCGGAGCCCGCCGCGCCGACTTCGGTGCCCCCATAAATTTTCATGATCGGGTTACCGGGGTAACGCGCCAGCCCTATGAGCCGACGCGTTTCCCCGAACTGACAGGATTCGCTGTTATTGACGCGCGCCCCGGCGGGTCATGCTGCCTCGGCGCTGAGGACCTCGGCGATCGGCTGCCGGGCACCGATTCGGGCCGGCACGATGGTGAGTGCGGCCATCGCCACCAGCGTCCCGATGGCCGCGGCGACGAGCCAGGTCACCGGCGGCAGGGTCCCATGTTTGACGGCGACCTCGAAGAGCCCGATGCCGAGGGGGATGCCGACAATGGCACCCGGGAGCGCGCAGAGCACCTGGGCGACGACGAGCCCCGAGCTGACCTGCCGGGACCGGGCGCCGAGCGCCTGCATGAGTGCCGCGGCGTGACGTGCGTCGAGCACGGTCGCCCAGGTCGTGAACAGCGTGTTCAGCGCGGCGAGGGCGACCAGCATGATCGTGATGATGGTGAGCATCTGCTCGTCACGGTTGACCACCGGGTTGGACAGTCCGCCCCCAGTCAAGGCGACAGCGCCCGACAGCGTGTTGTCCGCAAAGGCGTGGAATGCGATCACCGCCACGATGCCGGTTGTGGTGACGGCGACGTTTGCCGCGCTGAGGAGCGAACGGCGGGGGCGGCGCGCGACCAGCCGGAGCCCGAACAGCGCCGGGATCGGCAGCCTGCTCGAGATGCGCACCAGGGCGCCTCGGCGCTTCGGGGGGCGGCCGACGTCGTTGAGCGCCGCGACCGTGCTTCCGCGCGACGCGCGGATGGCGGGGACGAGCGTCGCCGCGAGCGACACCACGATCGCCAGCCCGATGACCTGCACCACGGTGCCCAGCGAGAGCGGGGCCGCGCCCGCAGTCCCGATGAGGGCCGCGCCCGGCTTGGTGATCAGCGGCGCCGCGAGCCAGCCGGCCGCGAGGCCGACCACCGCGGCGAACAGCGCAAGCACGAGGTTTTCGGCGAGGAAGGTCGCAGCGACGACGCTCGGCGTGCCGCCGACTGCCTTCAGCAGCCCGACCCGGCGTGCGTACTCCGACAGCCGGCGTCCGACGAGCACGGCCACGCTGGCGATCGCGAGCAGCGCGAGGAGGAACGCCCCCGGCTCGAGCACGCCCTGCCCGTCCTGGATTAGCTTCCCGTCTTCCGACGCCAGCCCCTGCCAGGTCGAGAACACCGGAGCAGTCGCGCTGTCGGTACGAGCGAAGCGGTCGTAGGCGAACGCCTGGGCATCGTTAGGGTTCGCGAGCTTCAGGTTCACGGCGTAGGTCGTCAGGGGGTTTGCCGTTGAGGTCAGCGCGGTCGCATCAGGCTCGGTCATCCAGATCTGGCCGACTTCGTCAGAACTAGCGAGTTTCTGGCCGTCCCGGAGCGACAGAAATGGGATGTTGAACCAAGTCGGGCAGGCGTTGGAGAACTTCGACGCCGTCGGCGTGGGCCCCACCAGCGTGCCGTTGCACAGGTTCGGGTAGGGCGACTGCGCGGCGGTCACCGCGATGCCCGCGACCACGAACGACTTGCCGTCCAGGCTGACCCTGTCGCCCACCGAGACGCCGAGCGCGTCGGCGAAGGTGCGCTCGATCACCACGCCGCCCGGTCGCACCCAGCTCCCGGCCGTGAGCAGCGGCTGGTCGACCGCGGACGGCGCCTCGGTGCGCCCCTCCGCGAACACGTCGGCCTGTCGCCCGTCGAAGTGGATCGTGGCGGAGGCGACCGGGAAGGGACCGCTGTGGTTCGCCACCCCGGATGCATGGCTGAGGTTGCTCGCCTGGGCGGCAGACGTCATGTACGCGACGACGTCCGGGCCCTTTGTCGCGGCACGGGTCGTCAGGTACGGCGACCGGCTGGTCACGCCGTTCAGGGCGATCGCCATCGTGAGCGTCGCCGTCGCCGCCGCGATGGCGACGACGAGCAGGATGGCCTGGGCAGCGTGGCGGCGCACGTCGCGCGCCGCGAGCCGGAAGACGAGCAGAGCGGTGCCCATTGCTCAGCCACCCAACCCCGCGAAGTCGGCCAGGTTGCGCCTCGTGCCGCCGGTGCCGCCGGTCAGGCGCATCTCGTCGACAAAGGCGCCGTCGCGCATCGAGATCATCCGGTTCGCCGTTGCCGCGATCCGCTCGTCGTGGGTCACCACGATGAGCGTGAGACCGGCGGTGCGCAGACCCTCGAAGAGCCGGAGCACTTCCAAGGTCGCCGCGCTGTCCAGGTTGCCGGTCGGCTCGTCGGCCAGCACGATCCGCGGGTCGTTAGCGAGCGACCGGGCGATCGCGACACGCTGGCGCTGGCCGCCGGAGAGCGCCGACGGGAGGTGGCCGGCCCGGTCGGAGAGCCCGACCTGGTCGAGCAGCTGGCGGGCCCGCCGACGCGCCTCCCGGGGTGAGCGTCCACCGAGAAGCGCCGGCAGCTCGACATTCTCCTGGGCGGTCAGCTCGTCCATCAGGTGGAAGGCCTGGAAAACGAACCCCACGTCGTGGCGCCGGAACTGGGCAAGGCCGCGCTCGGACAGCCGGTCGATCTGCCGGCCTTCCAGCCATATCTCACCGGCGCTCGGCCGGTCGAGGCCGCCGAGGAGATGCAGCAGGGTGGACTTCCCGCAGCCGCTCGGCCCCATGATCGCCAGCGCCTCACCCTGGGCGACCACGAGATCGACGTCGTCGACCGCGCGCACCAGCCCCGAACCGCTCCCATACTCCTTACGCAACCCTCGGGCACGCACGATGGGCGCGTCCGAACTGTTCTCGTTCACCGAGTTCTCCGATCAATCCAGGCGCGTTCGCACGCTTCCAGCCAGCGCAAGTCGGCCTGCAGGCGCAGCACGATTCCTTCGAGCAGCAGCCCGGCCTGTGAGCCATCGGGTTCGGCCATCGCCGCGCGCTGCACATCCCAAAGGCGCCGGATAAGTTCCCGGCGCTGGGCGTCGACGATGCCGATCGGATCCGCGAGCCCGGCCTGGGCCGCGGCGACGAGCTTCAGGTGGAACTCGGCGAGGTCGGGCTTTGGCCAGCTGACCTCGGAGAGCCATTCGGCGACCCGCTCCTGGCCGGCCGCGGTGAGCTCGTAGACCTTGCGGCCCGCTTCCGGCGCCTCTGTCCCCTGACGAGCGATGAGCCCGGCCTTCTCCAGCCGGGAGAGGGTGACGTAGATCTGCCCGTCGTTCACGTCCTCGCCGAGGGGGCCGAGCGCGTCGTTCAGCCGGGCGCGCAGCCGTGAGCCCGACGACGGCTCCTTGGCCAGCATCGCCAGCACGACTTCCTGCTGCACCGTTTCCTCCAAACCTAACGGTTAGGATTAAACATAACCGTTAGGTTTTCGGAGTGCAACTCACCCTGGGAGTCGGGGACTCAGGCGCGGACCAGCCCGTCTACCTCGGCATCGGAGCCGTGGAACAAACCACGGATCGGCGCCGAGAATCAGCGGGGACGTTTTTCCGTAAAAGACGTACTATCTTCACTATGGCCGAGTGGTGGTCGATCGAGGTGCTGCACGGTGAGCTCTCGGCTTACGGCTGGCAGGAGCAGCACGACTCCGCCATGATCGAGGCCGCGCTGACCAACGGCGCCCGCGACGGGGCCTGGCACGCGGGCAGCTGGGGCGTGATCTTCGAGGTCCTCTTCGAGACCGAAGAGCAGTGGCAGGCCTTCCGCAACCTGCCGGCCGTGCGGGCGGCCCTGG
>DATNLQ010000082.1:0-14239 GCA_035602785.1 Solirubrobacteraceae bacterium | reverse complement strand
GGCGCTCGGCGATGGCCCGGGCTGCGTCGATGGCGGCCTCGCTCTCGGGCGAGCCGTCGTAGCCGACGCCCACGGCGAGGATGGGGGCGGGCGGCTGGCTGTAGCCGTGGGCGGCGATGGCAACCGCGCAGGGGGCGCCGTTGAGCGACGCGCGCGTGTCGTCGCCGAGCGTGACCCGTCCGAGCAGCCCGCGGCTGCTGGAGCCGACGACGAGCAGGTCGGCGCCCTGTTCCTCGGCCTGGGTGTGCAGCCCGCGGCCGGGTGTGGCGGCGACGACGCTGACGAGCTGGGCGTTGACGCCGGTGGCCGCGCGCTGGCGCTCGAGCAGCTCGTGGGAGGCGTCGTGCTCCTCGTCGAGCATGCCGGGGGTGGAGGCGTGCACGGGGTTCAGCGCGCCGGCGTGCACATGGGCGAGCGTGAGGCTGGCGCCGGCGAGCTGCCCGGCCAGCGCGATGGCGCCGGCGCTGTTGGCCGATCCGTCGACGCCGACGAGAACGTTGTCGTACATGCTCGCTTGTGAGCGTAGCCGTACGCTGCACTTGGTGCTGGCTGCGCGTAGCATGGGCTGTATGAGGTGCAGATAGCGACATGTCCGAGCAGGCTTCGAGCGAAACTACGAGCCAGCGAGCGGACAACGCGGGGCCCAATCAGCGCGACGCCCATCCGCCGATGCCGCGCGACAAGCGCGGCTGGCACGTGGCGCCGGCGCCCGACGGGCGGGGCATGCCCGAGCAGGCGCCGACCGGACCGCCGCCGCACCGCAGGGTGGGCTTTTTGTGGTTCGTGCTGGTTCTGATCGCGCTGAACTGGCTGTCGCTGCTGCTGTTCCAGCCGACCGGCACGAGCGAACAGCGGGTGACGGTGTCGTTCAACCCGTTCTTCCTGCAGGAGCTGCAGGAAGGCAAGGTCAAGTCGATCTCGACCAAGGGCGACACGGTCGAAGGCGCGTTCAAGGCCAAGCTGCGCTACCCGGTGAGCGACAAGAAGGCCACGCCCACGAAGCTGTTCGCGACCCAGATCCCCACTTTCTGGAATGGCTCGCAGCTGTCGGCGACGCTCAAGGAAAAGGGGGTGGAAGTCAACGCGAAGTCGACCACCACGAGCGAGTCGCTGCTGGAGGAGTTGCTGCTTGGCTTCGGCCCGACGCTGCTGATCGTCGGCATCTTCATCCTGATCTTCCGCCGCGCGGCGAAGGGCGCGGGGGGCATGGGCGCGCTTGGCAGCTTCGGGAAATCCCAGGCACGCCGTGTGGACCCGGAAAAGATCCGCGTGACGTTCGACGACGTGGCGGGCATCGACGAGGCCAAGGCGGAGCTGACGGAGATCGTGGACTTCCTGCGCACCCCCGAGCGCTACGGGCGCCTGGGCGGGCGCATGCCCCACGGTGTGCTGCTGTCCGGCCCGCCGGGCACGGGCAAGACGCTGCTGGCGCGGGCGGTGGCGGGCGAGGCGCACGCGGCCTTCTTCTCGATCTCGGCGTCGGAGTTCATCGAGGCGATCGTGGGCGTGGGCGCGTCGCGCGTGCGTGACCTGTTCGCCAAGGCCAAGGAGGCGGCCCCGGCGATCATCTTCATCGACGAGCTCGACGCGATCGGGCGCTCGCGCCAGGGGTCGGTGTCGGTGACGGGCTCAAACGACGAGCGCGAGCAGACGCTCGACCAGATCCTCACCGAGATCGACGGCTTTGAATCGAGCGAGGCGGTGGTCGTGCTGGCGGCGACCAACCGTCCGGACGTGCTTGATCCCGCGCTGCTGCGCGCCGGGCGCTTCGACAGGCGCGTTGCGGTGCAGCCCCCCGACCGCGACGGGCGGCGCAAGATCCTGGAAGTGCATACCCGCTCGATCCCGCTGGCCGAGAGCGTGGATCTAGAGGGGATCGCGTCGTCGACGCCAGGCATGGTGGGCTCAGACCTGGCCAACCTGGCCAACGAGGCGGCGCTGCTGGCAGCTCGCCGCGGCCACGACAAGGTGGAGATGTCCGACTTCACCGACTCGTTGGAGAAGATCATGCTGGGCTCGCCGCGCGGCATCCTGCTGTCGCCGGACGACCGCAAGCGCACGGCCTACCACGAGTCCGGACATGCGCTCGTCGGCATGCTGACGCCCGAAGCGGACCCCGTGCGCAAGGTCTCGATCATCCCCCGCGGGATGGCCCTCGGGGTGACGCTCTCCACGCCCGACTCCGACCGCGTGTCCTACTCGCGCGAAGACCTCGAGGCGAAGATCCGTGTGGCGCTCGGCGGTCGCGTTGCCGAGGAGGTCGTGTACGGCGTCATCACCTCGGGCGCCGAGTCGGACATCCAGCAGTTGACCGCGATCGCGCGCCAGATGGTCGGTCGCTGGGGCATGAGCGAGGCGGTTGGCCCGATCGCGGTGCTGCCGGCGGACGGCGAAGGGCCTTTCCTCCCCGGAGCGAGCGCGACCTCCGAGTCCACTCAGCACCTCGTCGACGAGGAGGTGCGCAGGCTCGTGGACGGCGCCCACGAGGAAGTGACGCGCATGCTGGTCGAGCACCGCGGGCAGCTGGAGAGCCTCGCCCAGGCGCTGTTGAAGGCTGAGACGCTTGACGAAGCGGACGCGTACGCGGCGGCGGGCGTGCCGCTGCGTCCCGATCAGGAGGGCGTGCCCGCTCCCGATAAGCAGGGCGTGCCACAACCCGATAAGCAGGGCGTGGCCGTCTGACGATCAGCCGGGCAGGGCCGGCTGACGTGGGCAGGGCACGCTGGTGCGTGTGACAGCGTGGCTTCCGTCGGCGAAGCGCAGTTCGGCGGCGAAAGGAAAGCCGCCGCGAGGGCAGTGGTCGGGGAGGAGGATGCCGTTGGGGTGGTAGGCGATTCGGTGGCCGTGCACTGTTTCGTAGTAGGTGAGGTGCTGGGGGCCGAATGTGGAGCTGAGTTCTGTGACTGTCACGTCGGGTCCGTCGGGTAGTCCTTCGATGAGTGGGACGGTGATGCTGATGCGGCCGCCGTAGGGTGCGGGGGTGGGAAGCAGCAGGCCGGGTAGGACTGTCTGGCTGCTGACTGGTGTTTCAGCGTTTGTGTAGAAGAGTAGGGCGAGGTGCCCGTTTTGAGATGGCCCGCGAATGAGCGTGACGCTACCGGTCTCGTCGACGATGTCTGTGCCTACGGGTAGCTCGGCGCGGGCGGTTCCGTATCCCATGATTGAATCGGTCGGGCAGCCTTCGGGTCCTGAATGTTCGAGTGTCGTTTCGGTGCAGGTTGCCAGGCCGAGGCCGCTCAGGGCGATCCCGAGGTTGTTGGGGTAGCTGACGGCGACGCCTGTCAGCGGGGCGGGGACGCCATGAGTGGTTGTGGTGATGTGAAAGCCGAACCCGATCGTGGCTGCTTGGCCTAGGCGGTCGGGTGTGAGGGCGGCATCGAGCTTAACTACCTGCGTGGCTTGCGCGCTCGCTGGCAGGCACAGGCAGGCTATGAGTGCTGTGAGGTGGCGGGCTCGGCGCACGGCTTTGTTCAGCTCACCGTGCTTGACCGGGATTGCTAGTAGGAGAGTTGGCCGGTGGTTTGTACGACGAGCGCGTATGTCTTTCGGTTAAATGTGCCGTAGAGGCCCGCTCGGCCGTGGGCGTGAGCGTAGCGGCCGGTTCCGCTGGTGACCAGGATTGAGCCGGCGAAGCTTTCATATTCGCCGGAGCCGTTGGGCGTGGCCTTTCCGTGTCCAGTGATCGTGCCGCCACGGGTGTAGATCGTGAAGTTGGCTTCCACGACGGCGCCGATCTTGCAGTGCGCGTGCATGCTGCCGGGTAGTGTCCCGTGGGCTGTGCCTTCCTCGTAGACTTCCGAGCCGTGAGCTGGCGGTATGAAGTGCAGGTCACCAGTGTCGGTCGCGTTCAATGTGCGTGCGGCATCGGCTAGCAAGCCCACGTGACCTGGCATGGACGAGGAAGCCTGGGCGAGTGCAGCTAGCGCCAGGGTCGCAACCAGGACGGCTGTCGCGGCTGCTTGAGCCTTTGCTGTTGGTCCTCGCCGTCGCTGTTGGGGGGACTGTTTGCTCATTGCAAGAGTGTTCGCCTGTCGCCGGAATCGCGAATTGTTCGACGGACCAGTATAACCGGCGACTCGAGATGGGTGAGCCTTCTTGGGTGTTGTCGCTCGGCGAGGAGCCGACGCTGTCGTGCACGGTACTCGGCGATCGAGTCGTTTAGCGCTGTGCGCGTGAAGTCGGGCCACAGCTCGTCGCGAAAGACGAGCTCGGAGTTGGCGGACTGCCAGAGCAGGTAGTTTGATAGTCGCCGCTCGCCGCCGGTGCGGATGAGCAGCTGTGGATCGTGCATGTCGGGGGCGTACAGGCAGGCGCGGAACTCTTGCTCTGTGGTTCCGTGGAAGCGCCGGGCGGCGTCGAGGATCTCAGCGCGTGCGCCATAGTTCAGGGCGATGAACAGGGTGATTCCGTCGTTGTGGGCGGTCAGCTGTTCTGCCCAGGCCAGTTGCTGTGCGAGCTCTGTGGTGATGCCGTGGCGGCGTCCGATGAAGCGCATGCGCACGCCGTGGTGGTGTAGCTGGGGTGTCTCGCTGGCGATGCGGTGCGCGAGCATCGAAAGCAGTGTGTGGACCTCGTGGGGTGGTCGTCTCCAGTTCTCAGTCGAGAAGGAATAGACGGTCAGCTGCTCGACTCCGAGCTCGGCCGCGTCGTGGATGCGAGCGTTGAGGGTGTCGGCGCCGGCCTGGTGGCCGTCGCTGATGGGTAGCCCGTGGGCACGCGCCCAGCGGCGGTTGCCGTCGGTGATGATCGCCAGGTAGCGCACGGCCGGAGTCTGCGGTCTGCGGTATGCGCTTATGTCGGGCCTAGACGTTGTCGCGTTGGGCGCGCTATGGGTCGGGCGGCGGCGCAGCTGCTTGGCTAGGCGCCATGTGCGCATGACGGCAAGCGTGGGCGTGAGCAGGGGTTGTAGTTGCTGCTGGATGGCCAGGACGACCGGCTCGGCGCTCTCGTCGCGTGCGGCGGCAGCGGAGGTGTAGTAGGCGACTACGCCGGTGAGCGTCATCAGATGGTGGGGGCCGTGGGGGAGCCTGCGGGCATGGCTGGCGGCGACTGCGGCTGCATGCACGAGGTCGAGCGCCAGAATGTCGTGTCCGCTGTAGCGCTCGAGCAGCCAGGAGGTGCCCGTACTGGCGTCTTGCTCGCGGTCGATGAGGCTGTCGAGCATCGTGCTGAGGGCGCTGATGGAGAGATACGCCCGGTCTATTGCTGCGGCTTGATCGGTAGTCGTACGCGGGTTGGCGGACGCGGCGATCAGTGCGTGAACGGAGAGAACGGACGCGACCGCGCCGGCCGTGAACTCGCGCCAGTGAAGGCCTGTGGTCTTGGCTTGGCGCTTTGCCCACACTTCGAGCTGAGTGTTGCCTAGCATCGTCACCGCGTTTGCGCGTGTCTGTGCCTCGGCGCACCGCGCGGCGGCCGCTTGTGCGGTCTGTGCGGTCGCGTTACTGGCGGGCAGCGTCAAAAGGCCCGTGCGCACGGTGTTTGCGAGCGCGCCCAGATAGCCGCCATCTTGTGCGACGGTGTGGTAGCGGTAGTAGTTCCTGTCGCTGTGGGGGTCGACGGTTATGGCGTCGGAGAATGCCTGGAACAGTTGGCGTCCGTTGGTGAGTGGGTCCTCGGATGGCTGCTCGGTTAGGCCGTCGAGATAGTCGTACATGACCTCCAGCGCGACGATCGCTTCTACTGTGGTTTTGCGATAGGCGCGGGGAGCGAGTGTCGCGAGCGTTGCGGCGACCTCGGCGTTGAAGCGCTCGTGGTCGAGCTTTCCCAGCGCGAGGCTGCGAAGGCCGCGGTCTGGTATCGCCTGTGCGTGCTGTTCCCAGCGGTGTAGCTGGGCGTGGACGACCGGTGCGACTGTGGGCCAGTAGCGGGCGTTTGCGAGCGCGAGGGCGACAAGCGCCCGCACGCTGAGCCAGCGGTCGGGGAGCGCGCCCCCTACTGTCGGGCGCGCTGGCGCGATGGTGTCAGTTCTGGGAGGCGTAGCGGTTGCTGGCGGCGTGTGCGCTGGCTACTCATCCAGTGCGAATGTAACGGGTACGCGTGAGGCCATCCAACCGGGGATCGCTGAGATCACGAGAACGGTGGCGAGCACCAGGGCAACGATCTCCACGGGACGTTGGCCTGTGGCGATACTCGCGACCGGGAACCCGGTTACATGCTTGAGATACCCGTCGATCACCGCCTGACCGTATATGCCCGCGATCGCTCCGGTCAAGCATCCCGCGCTGAGCATCAGTGCAGATTCGATCAACAGCACGATCCGCAGCTTTCTGGGCGTGGCGCCTTCCAGACGTAGTCCGGCAAGCGAGATGCGTGCCTGCCAGATACTCGAGCCCAGAGCGGCGATCATCGCCAGGATCGCGGCGATCACCAGAAGTGTTGCTATATCCCCGAGCTGGCTGAGTCCTTCGCTTGCCGAGGCGTCAATCTTGGATTCTCGCGCGGGAGCGCTCAGCACTTCAAGGCCCGTTGATCGCCCGAGCGTGTGCTGGATCTCGGTTGCCACCGTGCTGCTGTTCGCGTCGGGCGTGATGGTGACGCCGAGCGCGGTCGGCGCTGCGGTGTTCCACGCGCGAGCGTATTCGCGGCTGTTCATCACGATCGCCCCGGGCGTCCAGCCGAAGTTGGTCGTCGTCGCTGCGACCCGGAACGGCACCTCGCCGGCGGGGGAAGGGACGTTCAAGACGCCTCCGACCTTGACGTGGTGTTCTGCGGCCAGTTGCGCTGAGACCGTGATCCAGCCGCCTTGGTCAACATGTTCAGAGGCGCTGCGTTGACCTCCGGTCACAAGCTGGCCTTCCAGCAGTCCCAACGGCGTGCTTGATGGCCATGCGATCAGCCAGATCCGCCGGTCGCCGATGGTCAAAAAGCTTCCCTGGAAGGCACGGACGCTTGCCACGCCGGGTAGCTGGGCGATGCTCGCGGTGTGACGATCGGCGGTGAAGTCGTTGATCGCCTGGTTATCGCCCGGGTTGACCAGCCAGATGTCAGCCGCGCCGACGTAGTGAGAGGTGTAGTCGGCGATGCCGCGTAGCAGATCGTCGCGTGAGCCGCCGAGGGTTACGCTGCCGAACAACGCGACCGCTCCGGTTGCGGCGAGCGCAAGGGAACGAATCGTGGTCGCGCGCAGCGAGGTGAGCGCAGCGGTCAGCAGCGTCAGCTTCTCATAACGTCTGGCGATAGCGCCGGCTAGCCCCAGGACGCCCGCGAGCGCTGAAGGCACCGCCAATACCGTGGCGACCGCCAGCAGCACGCACACAATCAGCGCAGCAGAGGGCACCAGCGCGAACAGCCCGCTTGCGAGCACCAGCAAGCCGAGGGCAACGCCAGCCAACCATCGTTGCGTGCTGCCGTTCAGGCCGCTGCCGGGCATGCCGTCTTCGGCGTACACAGCGTCAAGTGCGTTGCTGCGACGCAGATCCAGCAGCGGCAGCCCTGAGGCCAAGCAGGTCGCGAGGACTCCGCTGGCAAAGGCCAACAGCACAGGGCCGGCTCCGATCACGGTGTTCGTGCCTAGCGTGAAGGCCTGGGAGAGATAGCCAGGCGACTGGTGAAAGGCCCCCCTTGACAGCAGATAGCCCGCGAGCAGCCCCACGATCGACGCTGCGATGCCCAGGCACAGACCCTGGAATGTGACCATCTGGATGATTGCGCTGCGCCCGGTGCCGTCGACACGCAGGTCAGCGATCGCCTGGCGCCGCTCGGGGATCGTCAAAAGCAACGCGTTGAAAGCAAAGAGGAACCCCAGCAGCGCGCTGATCACCGCAAACAACGCGCTGGCCTGGTCGCTGGGCGCGAGCGCCTGATCAAGCAGCGAGATGTCCTGGTCGGCTGACACCACAGCGAGTCGACCCCCCGACAGCGCTTCCAGCTGACCATGCACCGAGCCTTCGCGTCCTGGCTGAGTCTGTACCAGGATGCGCGAGACCCGGCCGGGGAGTCCCGCCAGACTCTGCAGACGTTCAAGCGGCATGACCGCCACCCGCGCGCGCGAAAGCGCACCGAACGCTTCCGCTCCCAACACCGCTGACACCTTCAGCGTGCTCGCGCTCCCCCGCAGCTTTAGAGTGACGTTCTCGTCTTGATCGGCCGCTATACGCGCGCCTAGACCCAGCGCTTTGGCGCTGCTGCTGCTGAGACCGATGCCCGTGGGTGACAGCGCCGCGCTCGGCAGCGAATGGGCAAGCCCGTTCAGGATTGCGAGGCTGACATTCGTACCGATGACGTTGACGGTGAGCGCCCGCCCACCTGGTGCGAGGATCGTCGCGGTCTGTTCCAACAGTGGTGCAGCCTGCCTGACCCCGGCGAGATGTTCCACATCGCCTAGAAGGCGCTGGTCAAACCCGTCAGCGCTGCGAGCGCGCAGCTGTAGGTTGGCGGGCCCCACCGCTGCGCGTACGATTTCTTCGGCAGACCTGGCCACGCTGCTGTTGGCTACGAGTGTGGCGAAGACCAGCGCGACAGCGATCGCCACGCCCAGCCCGGCCAGCAGCTCTTGTGCTGTATGCACCCGCAGGCGGTTGCGGTAGAGATAGACGAGCACGTAGGGCCTCATCACCGCGAGTCTCTCGGGCCGCCGTTGGCTCTCTCGGGCATCTCAGCCCTCGCGGGAATCCGGGTACGACGCAGCCGGCTCGCGTGCGGGGAGGTCTACAGCGCTTTCGCTGAGCTTGCCGTCGCGCAGTGTGCAGCGCCGGTCCGCGACGGCGGCGGCCTCGAGATCATGGGTGACCAGCAGCACGGCTGCTTGACGCTCGTGCGCGATGGACTGCAACAGCTCCACGATCTCTAGGCTGCGCGCGCTGTCCAGGTTGCCCGTCGGCTCGTCCGCAAGGATCAATCTTGGCTCGGCCGCGAGAGCCCGAGCGATCGCTACCCGCTGGCGCTCGCCGCCAGAAAGCCTCTCAGGCGGCTCTTCGAGGCGGTCACCGAGACCTACCCGTTCAAGCCACGGTGTTGCGCGAGCTCGCGCCTCGCGCATGCCGACACCGCTCAACAGCAGTTTCCTCGATGCGTTCTCAACCGCCGAGACGCGAGGCATCAAACGAAAGCGCTGATAGACAAACCCGAGGTCTCTGAGCCGAAACTCGCACGCCTGGCTGTCAGACAGGCCCGCCAGGTCAACTCCGTCATAGCGAACCACGCCTCGCTCAGGCTTCAGCAGCGCCGCGATCAACAACAGCAGCGTGGTCTTGCCCGATCCGCTTGGCCCGTGCAACGCGACCATTTCGCCAGCCCCCAGGCGCAGGCTCACCCCGTCGACGGCGCGCACCTCCTCCCCGCTTGCGCGGTAGTGCTTGACCACCCCGTCGAGCTCGAGCATGGTCAGCTATCCGCTGCAGCGACGGGCCGGGTCGCTGCTCGGGCGAGCGTCGATCACCCAGCTGCGGGACGTAGGGGAACCACCGGAGCGAGCTCAGCCGCATCAATCTCGCCGTGCAGCACGCCCTCGCCGAGCGACAGCGCCCGGTCGGCGCCATATAGGCACGTCGTCTCGCCGGCGCTCATCAATACGGCTGTACCGCCGCTGGTGAGCGAGCGCAGCAGCGACAAGATCTGATCGCGGACACGCAGATCCACGCCCAGCGTTGGCTCATCGATCACGAGCAGCTTCGGCTCGTGCACGAGCGCCCGCGCGATCGCGACACGCACCACCTCCGCGTGGTCCAGCTCGCCCGGTCGCATCGGCGCGCAACGCTCAGCGCCGACACGCCGCAAACACTCGCGCGCACGAGAACGTGCCACAGACGAAGGGACGCCTCGCGTCAACTGGCCCGTCACCAGCTGGTCGAGCACCAGCTGTCCGCCTGCGGGACGAAACGTCTTGCGGCAAAAGCGAATCCTGCCACGCACGGCATCCGCACCGGGTTCGCTCAAATCGCGACCCTCAAACCACACGACGCCCTCATCGGGGCGCTCCAACCCGGCTGCGACGCGCAACAGCGTAGAGCGGCCAGAGCGCCGCCGTCCCCACACCGCGACCAGTTCTCCGGGCTCGATCTCCAACGAAGCAGATCGCATCGCCACCCGCTCCATCGAGCCACGCCCATAGCGCTTGGTCACGCTCTCAAGCGCCAGCAGGCTCATGGCTCGCCGCCCTCGCTCAATGCGCTGAACTGGTTGCGGGCGTACTCGATCCACGGCAGCCGGCCCTCCATCGCCAGACGACTCTCCTCGCACAGCAGACGATCCGCCAACCCGCCTGACGCACCAGCAGGACGACCCGGCGGCGTGCGTCGTGCCTCCTGCAGGCACGCTCGCTCATACCCCTCGAGGATCTCGAGCGCGATATCCGGCTCGCGCTCAAACGCCGCCAACTGGCGCACAAACAGTCGCGACTGGCGTCGATCCTCCCACGCCTGCGCGAACATGCGCTCGCGGTAGCTGTGCGCTCCCTCAGCCGTGGCGCGGTAGCGCAGCTTGGGCTGACGATCGGTACCCGACCGGGCGACCCCCGGCGCCTCTTCGATCAGACCCCGACGCTTGAGCTCGGTCAGCGCCGTATAGATATGCGATTCGCTGCTGAGCGACAGTACGTCGCCGTACGCACGCTCGAAGCGCTGCATCAGCTCATACCCATAGCCAGGGCGCTCCAACAGCAACCCCAGCAGCGCCCAGTTCACCTGCGAGGTCATCGGCCTCAGGCCAGCTCTGCCGGCCGCCACCCGGTCTCGCGCTGCGTGCGACTCCATAAGATCAACTAGCCTAATCGAACCACCAGCCGGGCTGCAGCCACGTTTCCTTCTCCCGGCACGCACTACTACAAGGCTTGAACCCTCAAGCCTTGTATTACCAAACACCGGAATGCGCCGCATCATCTGATCTGTGGCGATTGACGCAACCACCGGCACAGTCCAAAGGGGCCGCGCTGCCTCTCGACGCTGTCGGCTCGTGGAGCAGCGGGTGCCGCTGTCGTTTTGCCAGACAGGCCCGGGCGCTCAATCAAGCGCCCGGGCCACACAGGCGTCACCCCGGCCCACAACTTGCACACGCCCGGCGGCGAACGCGGATGGACCCAGTGTGCGCGGCCGCGATATCCGCGGCGAGCGCTCGTGATGAGCAAGGGTGCTTCAAGCCCCGCGTCGTCCCGCGCTCAGGGGACCGCGGCGGCCCTGCCAGGGCGAATCGCGCTCACGCCGGCGCAGGTTGACAGGGTCGTCCGGGCGGCCACCGGCGCGGGCAATATGTCGGTCCTACTCGCGGGACTGAACGGCGCGCGCCAGACGCTCGAGGACAATCGACACCTGATCGAGGACCCGCGCTTGTCGAGGTCGCTGCTGCTGGGGCTGCTAGTGCTAAGTGGCTTCCCCAGCGACCGAAGCGAGATCGGCGTCATCGACCTAGCCCACCGGCTCGGACTCGGCGAGAGCACGACATACCGCTACACCGCCACGCTTCTCAGCGTCGGGCTGCTCGAGCGTGACCCGTCAACCCGCCGCTACAAGCTCTCGCGATGACCCCGATCGCTCAGCGTGCTTGGCCTTAGCGAGAGCACCCTCACCGGTATGTCTCGACGCTCTATGACGCGGCTGTTGGAGCGCGATCACGCGACACGACGGGTATCGACTTCCAATGATGGCGCACTAAAACCGTGACTCGTATGAAGGGGGATCTTGGTATGGGGTGCGTGATCTAGATGGGTGTGGCGCCCGTGAGCATTGTGCTCAGTGATGCGCAGGTCGCTTACATTGCGCGCGAGCTCTCCGAGCGACCGCCCGTGACGGCGTTCATCGCTGGGCTGACTGATGCCGAAGGGTTTCAAGACTCTGTCCAGGCGATGCTTAGCGACACGCGTTACTCGCAAACGCTTTTGAGGGCGCTGCTTGTACTGGCGGCGTTTCCCGATGACGGCAGCGATCTCGCTTTGAAAGACGTAACAAGTCAGCTCAACTGGTCACCGAGCACCACCCATCGCTATTTCGCTACATGGGCCGCTCTCGGCGCGTTGGAGCGCGACCCCGCTTCGCGCAGGTACCGACTGGCGCCGGCGCCCACTGGCGCCGAAAACCGAGCGGCGAATGTAGCCAGCGGCGTCGCGGGAGCGTGAGCGATTGTGGAAGGGCGCGACAGACAGCGCGGCGCGCCCAAACAGACGAGGCTGGTCGGGCTCGGCCCCGATAAGCCCGAGAGAGACGCGATGTTGCTGCCGTTCGGGGAAAAGCTGCGGTCGCTGCGTGCCTCGGCTTGCTTGTCCCAGGAGGCGCTTGCAAGACGCTGCTTCCTGAGTGGCCATGACATCGGTGACCTCGAGCGCGGACACAGCGCTCCGTCTCTGCCTACCCTGCTGATGCTTCGAGATGCGCTTGGTGTTTCGGTAGGAGTTCTCACGGACGGCTTGCAGGCACCAAGTCGAAGGGCTGGCCGAGCGCAGGTGCTCGCCCTGCTCAACGCACGCCCAGGCACTGGGACCCAGGCGCTTGCTGAGTCGATCGGAGTACCTGCGTGGTATACGCGCCAGCTCGTTCGCTACCTCGAGGCCACAGGAGCGCATCGTCGCCAGTGAGGAACGAGGGACGCGCTCAAGCGGCCAGCAGGCGCTCGACGTAGGGCCCGAGCAGCGTGGCCACCGAGCCGGCGGTCATGTTGGCTGAGCCGCCCGGCAGCGCGGCGTAGCTGATGGCCAGGCGAACCAGGCACTCGCTCAACAGCGCGGCGTCATGGCGCTCGACGTGCGGCCAGCCGGTCAGGATGATGGCGGCCAGCCGCTCGCTGGCGCCCTCGACCACGGGCCTGCCCTGCGTGGTGAACAGCGCGAGCAGCTCCCCGGCGCCGTCGCCGTAGACGATCGTGTGCACGAGCGGGTTCTCGGCGGCGGCGGTGAGGAACACGTCGAAGGCGTCCGACAGCGCCATGGCGGGATCGTCGAGATGTGCGTGCACGGCCTGCTCGACGGCTGCCAAGAAGCGCTCGGCCTCGCGCTGGGCGAGCGCCTGGGCGAACTCGTCACGCGAGCCGAACTCCTTGTAGAGGGTCTGGCGGCTGACGCCGGCGGTGCGAGCGATGTCGGCCATCGTGATCTGCGCCCAGCTGCGCTGGTGCAGCTCCTCCAGCGCGGCGTCTAGGAGCGTGTTGCGCAGCAGGTCGCGCGCGGCGATCGGATAGGGAATGCGTTCGCGGGTGCCGGGCATGGCGCTGGCGGTGCGGACGACGGTGGCGTGCTCCGTCATGCGTCTGGTGTGTCGGGCTCGAAATCGACCTTATCGCGCACCCCGCAGTCCGGGCAGGCCCAGTCGTCGGGCACTTCGCTCCAGGCGGTGCCGGGCGGGAACCCCTCGCGCGGGTGTCCGGGCTGCTCATCGTAGACGTAGCCGCAGGCTGGGCAGCGGTGGCGGCTCACGGCGTGCCCTCTGAGTGTGCTGCGGCTCGGTAACGCTCGAGCACCTGGCGGCTAAGGCCGGGCTTGAGGTTGGCGCGATCGAGCTCGCCGCGATAGTGGTCAAGCACGCGGTGGTCCATGATGCGCCGCCAGAGCGGCGGTATGACGGCAAGCAGGATCATGCCGGCGTAGCCGGTGGGCAGCTGCGGCGCGTCGTCGACGTGGCGCAGGGCCTGGTAGCGGCGGATCGGGTTGGCGTGGTGGTCGGAGTGGCGCTGCAGGTGGTAGAGCAGCACGTTGGAGGCGGTGTTGTTGGAGTTCCAGCTGTGCTCGGGGCGCGTGCGCTCGAAGCGGCCGTCGTCGCGGCGCTGGCGCAGCAGACCGTAGTGCTCGAGGTAGTTGACGACCTCCAACAGCGAGAAGCCGATGGCGGCCTGGATGAGCAGGTAAGGCAGCACGACCACCCCGAAGCCGGCGACGAGCGCGGCGAACAGGACGATGGTCATCGCCCAGGCGCCGAGGATGTCGTTGTGCGGGCTCCACGGCGAGGAGCCAAGGCGGGCCAGGCGGGTGCGCTCGAGCTCCCAGGCCGAGCGCACGCTGCCGAGCACCGTGCGCGGCAGGAAGGCGTAGAAGCTCTCTCCCAGCCGGGCGCTGGCGGGGTCTTCGGGCGTGGCCACACGGACGTGGTGGCCGCGGTTGTGCTCGATGAAGAAGTGTCCGTAGCCGCTTTGTGCCAGGGCGACCCGGCTCAACCACCGCTCGATCGACGCGCGCTTGTGCCCGAGCTCGTGCGCGGTGTTGATGGCGATGCCGCTGACCATGGCGACGGTCAGCGCCAGCCCGACGCTGTCGAGCGTGGACAGGTGTCCGTGCGACCACAGCCAACAGGCGAACACGAGCCCGGCGTACTGGATCGGCAGG
>DATNLQ010000079.1:0-3837 GCA_035602785.1 Solirubrobacteraceae bacterium | reverse complement strand
GTGGCGGCCGCTGCAAGACGGAGCGCCGACGAACTGGCCTTACTCGGAACGTGCGCCGGCCGGAGCGGTGCGAAGGCCGGTCCGTGGTGTTCTTCCAAGAAGAAGGACATTACGGTCGAGAAGCATTCGGTCGGTTTTTCGGTGCCGCTCGGCTGTTTACATCCCTGTCCGGGCACCGTTTCGTTCTGGAACGGGTGACTTGGCAGTTCGATGTATTCCTTGCGTTTCTTTTCGACCGTCGCTGACCCGGCGGATGTTGCTGCGCCGTCGAAGGTCTTGAATTCCTTCGGGTAGGTCTGGATCGTCACGCTGGCTCGCAGCGGGGTCTCTTCTTTGAGCGTGACTTCGTTCCCGAGCGGTGAGTTGATCACCTGACCGTTTTTCGGACCTTTGATGGTGGCGAGTTCCGGACACCGTTCTTCGGAGTTCCCCACCACCGGCGCCTCGTTGTTGATCACTTTGAAAATCAGATCCCCGCTCGAGAGACTGTCGCGGGCCGCGTAGCAGTGCGCGCCCGGGTCGTATATCAGGAGGTTCGGGAACCAGAGTTCGTTGAAGGCTTCCTTCACGGTTATGCTCGACGCTTCGACGAAGATCCGCGCGTCCTTTTCGTCGACCGTGACCGCGCCCGTCTCTTCGATCGGTTCGAGACCGTTCGTCTTCTTGTCGACGGCTTTGAACGGATCGAGGATCGCTGTCAACGTGTAGGGGCCAGGTTTGAAGTAGGTGACTTTGAACGGCACGACCTTGGATTGGAAGGCGTTCAGGCCTGCGATGAACTGGGTCTGCTTGAAGCCGCCCGCCTGGCTCTGGAGCTGGACGGCGAAGGATCCTACGGACACCGGCGAGTTGTTGGTGACGGTCACGGTCGCTTCCGCTTCTTCGCTTACGAACAGTGGAGATTTCACCACTATCCCCCCGCTGAAGTTGAGATCGATCGGTTCGACCGTGACTGCACGCGCCTCTTCGATCGGTTTGAAGCCGGTGGCCGTCTTGTCGACCGCTTCGGTCGGATCGAGGATCGCCGTCATTGTGTATGCGCCTGGTTTGGTGTAGGTCACATTGAACGTCTCGAGCTTCGATTCGCCGGGGTTCAGGCCTTCGATGAACCTGGTCGTCTTGAAGCCGCCCGTCTGGCTCTGGAACTGGACCTCGAACGGACCCGTCGCGATCGGACCGAAGTTCTCGACCGTGAAGCTCGCCGTGGCTTCTTCGCCCGGGAAAAGGTTGCCACCGTCTGCGCTGAAGTTGGCGGAGCTCACTTCGATGCCCGTGCTGAAGCCGAGGTTGATCGGGAGCGTTTCCGCGTGGACTTCGACGAACTTCGAGTTGTTGGCGTAGTTCGATTCTTTCACCGTACGCCGCGGGTTGACTTCCGCCACGGCGCGGTAACTCCCCGGCTTCGCGTACGTGAACAGGAACTCGATCGTGCGTTCTTCTTCTGGTTCCAGCGGAGCGGTTTCTTCGGTCACGGCGGTCGTTCCGGAGCCGCTGATGCCCAAGGAGTTCGGGTTGAACTCGGTCACGAACGAGGGCGACGCGACGTTGCCGATGTTCTTCACCCTCACGAACGCGACCGTCGGCGTCTCCTGGACCACCGGACCGGGCGCCACGGCTTCGACGCTAAGGCCCGTCACGGTGAGGTCGACCGTGCCTTCAGGGATGACCAGCAGGGTCTTGGCCGTCTTTTCCGTCGTGAACAGCTCTTTGATCAGTTTGGCGCTGTCCAGCGTGATGAGGCCTTCGTACGTCCCCGGTTTCGGATAGACGTACGTGAAGGTGAGGATCGTCTTGGCTCCTTCGCCGAGCCCGTTGACCTGTTGGGACTGCGTGGTCTGGCCGGGACCGGGCAACCACTGCACGACGAAGTGCCCAGCCGCGGCATTGCCGTCGTTTTCGATTTCGACCTGTTGCGTCGACGGGCGCGTGGCGAAGTTGGCGTTCGGTGGCAGGACCTTGACGATCCTGAGGTTCGCAAGCGGGGGCTCGATCACCGTTTCCAGCGTCCTCGTCACGAGCGGCATGAGGTGCCCGGCGTTGGTCACTCCGGCCGTGCCCGTCGCGGTGCCGTGGAACTTATAGGTGTACGCGAGCTGCACCGTTTCGGTCTTGCCGGGTTCGAGTCCGGCCGCGACGGAGTGGGTCAGGGTCGTGGCGAACGTGAATGGCGTCCACTGGACGTTGAGGGCTCCGGCAGCCACGTTGCCGGCGTTCTCCACCGTGATCGTCGCGATCGCCGGACGGCCTTCGACGACGGCATTGGTCGGGTCCGAGGATGCGACGCTGAAGCCGGTGATCACGAACTTTACGTTCGCCTGCACGACCGTGATCGCCTTCAGGGCGATGTCGTTGGCGTAGTTGGTCTCCGGGACTTCATGTTTCGGGTTCAGCTGCACCTCGGTCTCGAAGTTGCCGGCTTTGGGGAAGCTATATGGGAGCGTGATGCTCGTCGACGCGCCGGCACCCAGACCAGCGATCGAGCTGGACACGACCACGAAGGAGTTCGGTGCGGTCATGAACCGGACCACGAAGCCACCCGCGGCGCAGCTGCCGGCGTTCTTCACGCCTACTTCGATCTCCGCCGGCTGGCCCGAGATCAGCTGGGTCTGCGACGGATCGCTCGGCTTGATCACGACGCCGCCGACCTGCAGGTCTGCGCACGGCGGCGAGGCAGCAGCCTCGCCCGCGCCGACCGCGACCGACACAAGCATGCACGCACATGCGAGCAAGAACCCAACCAGCGTGCGGCGTTGTAGACGCATTGCCCCCCAGGGAATCGATCTTGGCAGCCGCCTTCCGGTGCGGCGTTGGCGGAACTCTTACCAGGACTGCTGAGCGAAGTCAAGCCTTGCTGAGCAAAATCAAGGGTTGTAAAAGTTTGGCGAGCTACGCGGCCACTTGACGTGGGCGGCGCCGATCCGGTAGGCTGCGGCCGGCATCCTCGGTTGAGGGTGGCTGTGGGCGATCGATACAGGGGGTAATGCGATGCGGCGGCTGGTGGTTGCTCTGTTGGCGTCTGTGACGGTCAGCCTGGCATTTGTGGCTGGACCGACCCAGGCGGCGACGTCACCGAAAACATATCTTCTGTCGCTCGAAACCACGGGACCCGGCAAATACGCTCCGTACGGGCTGATGCAAGTCCAGCCGCTGGCGTCCAACAACGGCACCTGGGACCTCGCCAGTCGCGGCATCAGCGGCGGCTACACGACGACCGGGTCGACGACGAGGTTCTACTGCACGACCCTGCCGCCACCATTGGCGTTCTGTGAATTTGAAGCCACGCGGGGCCTGTTCATCGCCTACCGCGGCAGCTATACGATCTGGAGCTTCGAAGGCACGCTGCTACAGGGCAAGTTCGAGATGACGGCGCGCCTGTAGTAACGACGCAGGCGACCCGGAGCTGAGACAAGGCGTGGTTGAAGAACACTGACCTTCCCGGAGGCCGCGTGATCGCCGCGGCACCCCTGCAAGCCCGTGGAGACCCCGAAGATGAATCCAGCGAGAACGAGATCGCGCCTGCTGTGTGGGATCGCCGTCATGGCGGCCTGCGCTGCAGCTCAACTGTCTGAGGGAGCGGCAGCGGTGGCGGCGACCGGCAACCGCGTTGCGCACGCGGCCGGTGGCCCGATGCTTCGCGCGCCGTCGCTGGCACAGCGCTCGCTCGCGCAGACGAGCCAGGCTGGCATCGCTCAAACCTACGCCTACAACTGGTCGGGCTACGCGCAGAGCGCCGAAGGCGCCGCCTTCTACGCCGTCACAGACACGTGGACCGTGCCCACGGTCGACACCTCCCTGCCCGGTATCCAGTTCTCATCTGACTGGGTGGGGATCGGCGGG
>DATNLQ010000078.1:0-6337 GCA_035602785.1 Solirubrobacteraceae bacterium | reverse complement strand
CAACGCGGTGCCCATGCCGAACTGGTTGTTGGTGACCATGAACACGACCGGCAGCCGCCACAGCGCGGCGAGGTTGAGCGTCTCGCCGAACGTGCCCTGGTTGGACGCGCCGTCGCCGAACGTGCACAGCGTCACCTCGTCGGTGTCGCGGTAGTCGCTCGACAGCGCGATGCCCGCGGCGATCGGCAGGTTGCCGCCGACGATCCCGTAGCCACCCATGAAGCGGCGCGAGAGGTCGAACATGTGCATCGAGCCGCCGCGCCCGTGCGAGCAGCCGTCGACGCGGCCGAACAGCTCGGCCATGACGTTCTCGGGCGGTGTGCCGCGTACGAGCGCGTGGCCGTGCGAGCGGTAGGTGGAGATCAGGTAGTCGCTGTCGCGCAGGGCGCGGGCGCTGCCGACGATGGTGGCCTCCTCGCCGATCGACAGGTGCAAGAAGCCGCCGACCTTGGCGCGCGCGTACATCTCGCCGGCGCGCTCCTCAAAGCGCCTGATCAGCGTCATCGTGGCCAGCCACTCGCGCGCGCTGGCGGCGTCGGGCAGGGCATGCTCGACTCCCCCGGCCGGTTTCGGCTCGCCTTCGCGCGCGGCGGGCTCGGGCGGCTCGGACGGGGGCGTGCTTGCCATCAATGCTCCACGGTACTCCAGCGCGCGATGAACTCCTCGGCGTCCAGCTGCGCAAGGTCTTCGCGCAGCTCGCGCGAGCGCTTGGACGCGGCCTGCGGCGTCTGGTCCCAGAACAGCACCACCTCGCCGCTGTCCACCTCCACGACCTCTACGTGGTCGACGCGGCCGGCGTCGGCGAGCAGCGCGGGCGCGAGGCCGCCGCGCGTGACGATCAGCCGGTAGGCGTGCTTGGCCTTCACTGCGCAGGCGCCCCCGCGGCCCCTGCCCGCGCGGAGGTGGCCCCGTCGTGCGCCATTGCCGCGCGCATGTGCTCGGCGGCTTCCTCCAGGCAGCGATCGCCGGTGAACGCCCGCCCCAGGTCCCCGGCCCGTGTGCCCCCGATGACCACGGCAGGCACGTCGGTCACGCCGGCAGCGCCAGCGGCCTCGGCGGCGGCGGCGAGCTGCTCGGCGACCGAGCGCAGCTCGGCGCCGCGTAGGACGGCAGCCGGGTGCATCTCGCAGGCGGCCGCTGCGATCAGCACGTTGTCGGGATCGGCCAGCGAACGCCCGCCGGCGAAGGCCTGGCGGAAGGCGGCCTGGGCGAACGGAACCGCGCGGCCGATCGACTTGGCATAGGTGGCCACGCGCATGGCCAGCGCGCTATCGAACGGGAAGGGGTCGGGCAAGCGCAGCGGCTGCAGGCGCAGCTGCTCGGCGCGGCGGGCGAGCTCGGCACGAAAGACGTCGTCCTCCTGCTGGCAGCGAAAGGCATCGAACGTCTGTGCTGCGGGAAGCTCGCACGCGAGCACGGGTGTCCACTCGGCGGGGCCAGGCAACACATGCAGGACGCGCTCGGCGGCCAGGTAGGCGAGCGGACTGGCCAGGTCGAAGTAGAAGGCCGCCGGCGTGGGCATCTCGCCGAGGTTAGTCGCCCGAGGGACAGGCGGCCGGGTCCGTGGATGGCAGACGACGCACGAGCGCAGGCGTGCCGATCGTCCGGGATCGGCCAGCACGTCGACCATCGTGGGTGGCGTCTGACGCCACGGGACGGTCGCCTCAGCCGTGGATCAGCCAGCCGTCGGCGGCGCGGCCCGCCTCCATGACGGCCTCTGAGAGCGTGGGATGGCCGTGGATGATGCGGGCGAGCTCGGGGAAGCCGCCCTCCAGGGCGCGGATGTTGACGAGCTCCTGGATCAGCTCGGTCGCACGCGAGCCGACGATGTGTCCGCCCAGCAGCTCGCCGTAGGAGCTCTCGCCGACGACCTTGACCAGGCCGGTGCGGTCGCCGTACACGGTCCCGCCGCCGACCGCGCCGTAGGGCACCTTGCCGACGACCACGTCATAACCCTGCTCGCGCGCCTGCGCCTCGGTCAGGCCGAAGGAGCCGACGTTGGGCGTGCAGAAGGTGGCGCGCGGCACGTCGACATAGGCGATCGGATGCGTGGGTCGCCCGGCCATGTCCTCGGCCGCGATGATGCCCTGGTCGGAGGCCTTGTGGGCGAGCGCGGGACCTTCCACGAGGTCGCCGATCGCGTACACGCCCGGACGGGTGGTGCGCAGCGCGCCGTCGACCGTGACCAGGCCGCGGGCGTCCAGCTCGACGCTGGCGCCGGCCAGGCCGAGGCCCTCCACGTCGGCGCCGCGCCCGGCGGCGATGACCATGTAGTCGACGGCGGTCGCCTCTGCGCCGTAGGAGAAGCCGACGTCGCGTTCGCCCTGGCTCACGTCGGCGACGGGGGTGGACGTGTGCACGGCGATGCCCTGGCGCTTGAGGCCGCGCTCGACCAGGCGCGAGATGTCCGCGTCCTCCGTGGGAAGCACCCGCTCGAGCGCCTCCAGCAGCAGCACCTCGCTGCCCAGGCGGGCAAACGCGGAGGCGATCTCGGTGCCGGAGGCCCCGGCGCCGACGACAGCCAGCCGTGCGGGCACCTCGGGCAGCGCCCACGCCTCCTCGGTGCCGATCACACGCCCGCCGAACTGGACACCGGGGATCGGCCGCGGGATCGAGCCGGTCGCGAGTATCACCCCACTCGCGCCGATCGTCTGGGGCTCGCTGCTGAAGACGTCGACCAGGACGTCGCCGTCGGCCGTCAGGGTCGCATCCCCATCGATCAGGTCGATGCCGTTTTTCCTGAACAGGCCCGCCACACCGGAGGTAAGCGTCCCGACAACCTTCGCGCGGCGCTCCTGGATCGCGCGGTAGTCGATCTCGACGCCGCTGACCTTCAGCCCGAACTCCGCGCCATCGCGAATCTCCGACAACAGGTCCGCCGATCGCAGCACCGCCTTGGCGGGAATGCACGCGTAGTTCAGGCAGCGCCCGCCCACCTTGTCGCGCTCGATCACAGCGGTCTTCATGCCGAGCTGCGCTGCGCGGATAGCGGCCACGTAGCCCCCCGGCCCCGAGCCGATCACGATGCAGTCATAAGAGCTCTCAGCCATCGCGCGCCCACACTATCGAAGCTCACATTGCGATCAGGACGGCTATCGACGCTCCTGGTGTTCGCCGGCCTGGATGCGGCCCATAACTCGGATCAGCTTCCAGAACAGCCACCCTCCCAGCATGATCGCCAGCAAGCAGCCGCCGGCTGCTGCGAGCGTCGAGGCGACCACCAGCGCAAGCGAGGTGACGATGACCTGAAAGGCCAGCAGCGCCTCGAAGCCGAGCACCGCCCAGTAGCGGCGCCTGTACATGCCCTGCGCGAGCAGCGCGAGGATCGCCGCGATGAACATTCCCCCGGCGAGCGAGCCGCCGTGGCTGGACAGGTCGTGGACGGTCAGCGCGCCGACGACCACGCCGACGGCCAGCAGCGCGCTGACGCCAATAGCGACCAGCAGCGCGGGGGGGCGCTCGTCCTCGCCGAGGGGAGCCAGCCCGGCGCGGGCCTGCTCGGCGCGAGCCTCACGCGCGGACGCGCGTCCCGCCTGCTCGCCCGGCTCGCCGGCGCTCATCGCGCCGAGACCCGGCCGTCGAGGCGCTCGCGCAGTGCCCTTGCCGCCGCCTCCGGGTCGTCCGCCGCGGCGATCGCGCGCAGCACGCACACGCGCGTCGCGCCCGCGTCGATGACCGTATCGACATTGCCGGCCTCGATCCCACCGATCGCGAAGAACGGCACCGGGGAGTGCGCAGCCGCATATCGGATCAGCTCAACGCCGACGGCCGGGCGCCCGGCCTTGGTGGGCGTCTCGTGGATCGGGCCAACGCCTATGTAATCGACGACCGCCGAATCCACCGCATCGATTTCGCGAGGCGAGTGGGTGGAAAGGCCGACCAGGAGGTCGGGACCGACCAGATCGCGCACGTCGTCGACGGGCATGTCGTCCTGTCCTACATGGATCCCGTCCGCGCCGGCCTCGAGTGCGACAGAGGGCCGATCGTTGACGATCAGCAGCGCGCCCAGGCGCTCGCACAGAGCCTGTGTGGCGTTAGCCACTGCCGTCAGCTCGTCGTCGGGCAGGTGCTTCTCGCGCAACTGCACCATGTCCACCCCGCCCGCGATCGCGCCGCGCAAAAGGTCGGGCAACTGGCTGCCGTCCGGAGACGCAGCGCACACGAGGTACAGCCGCGCGGCGGACAGACGGGCGCGGCGGTCAGAGCCTGTGTCGTCTGTCATCAACTGGAAGTTTGGCAGGTCTCAACGCGACTCTCCCCAACTGTCAAAGGAGTAGGAGACAGGTGTCGCTGTCGCTTGACCGGTTTCAGGCGCTGTGCGACAGTCTCGATCGAACGATGTCGTAGAAAGTCGTCCCGACAAAAGGGGGATCCACCAATGCAACAGCTCAAGCTCCTCGGCTTGTTCTTCGCGATGATATCCGCTCTCGGCGCCCTTGCCGTATCGAGCGCATCCGCCGCATTACCCGTGTTCTTACCAGAACCAAGCACAGCCAAACCCGTGAAATTCACCGGCAAAAGCGCGGTGAGCATCCTCGAACTGACCGCGGGTAGGAAAGTCAAATGCGAAAAAAGCACTTCGACCGGCGAAATGCACAAAACAGCGGAAGGAGAATTTGCGACAGAATTCAAAGAATGCGAAAGCGCGGCAAGCAAATGCACCGGCACCAATAACGTGGTGTTGGGCGCCATTACGGTCAAAGGCGATTTCGCTCTCGTGTTCGACACGTTAACGCCGTTAGGCGTGGCGATGGCGTGGATGCCTGAAGTATTCGGCTTCAAATGCTCTGGCAGCCCCAAAAACGAAGTCAAGGGCTGCGCTCTCGGATTAATAACGCCGATCAACACGAAAGTGAAAACTACAGAACACTATACGACGTTGTTTGAACAGTCCAAAGGCGTCAATAAAGAGCTGGAATATTTCAACGCAGCCGGCACCGCAAAAGTGGAATGCAAGCTGTTAGCAAACGAAAACGGCGGTGTCTTCGCGCAAGCGGGTCTCGAATTAAGAGAAGCATGGCTTGAAGGCTTCAAACAGGAAGGGATGGCCATTGAATCTGAAATAAAGGGGTAGTTCGCGCGGCGAAGTAGACGATGCGGGTCGTTCTGCTGCATCACAATAGAGGGCGCGGGGCCGGTTGAGCCCCGCGCTCTACACGTCTAGAAGTCGAACACCGCTTCTTTGCTGAACGTGAGTTTCTCTTCGGTTTCCAGACCGGCTTCTTCGAACGCGCTGCCCCAGAGCAAGTGGGGAATCGCCATGCCGTCGGTGCGGAAATCGCCTCACCGAGAATGGAGGCCACGGGCGGCCCGTGGCGTGTGTTGCTCATCACTGACAGCCCGATGCCGAGCGTCACAAGCGATCGTCTCCCCCAGCTCTCGCATTTGCAAATTGCCGACGGGATTCCCGAGTCGGTCCCGTCGGGATCACGGGTAGGCCGTCGCGACGATACCGCGCTGTTGCCCGAGCGGGGCGTTGTCGGAGCCCGGTATGGCGCACGAGTCCCAAAGCGCCTTTAGGGAGCCAACTACGAGACGGAAAAGCCGGTGATGAGGTACGAGCTTGTTTCCGATTTCGAGCCGAGGCGCAGAAGTATTGGCCGATCCGATCGGGCAGCGGCCGTGCCGCGTCGGGCGATCTCACGCACCACGGAAGATCGGGCGGGGCTAGCATCACCCAGCATGCCCGACAATCAACCAGTCGACGTCGTAGTGGTGGGCGCAGGGGTCATCGGCCTGGCGATCGCCAGGCGTGCCCGCCAGGCGGGGATGTCGGTGACCGTGCTCGAGCGCGGCCGCGCCGGAGAGGGGACCTCGCACGTGGCCGCCGGCATGCTCGCGCCGGTCGCCGAGGTCGAGTTCGGCGACGCGGGGCGGCGCCTGCTGGAGCTCGGACTGCGCTCGGCGGCCATGTGGCCCGAGTTTGCCTCGGATCTCGAGACGTGCAGTGGCGTGTCGGTCGGGCTGATGCAGACCGGCACCCTGCTGGTCGCGCGCGACGACGACGACGCCCGCGAGCTCGAGCGCCAGCTCGCCTTCCGCCAATCGCTGGGGCTGGCCGCGCGGCGTCTGCGGCCCAGCCAGGCGCGCCAGCTCGAGCCGGCGCTCGCACCCACCGTGCGGCTGGCGCTTGACGTGCCCGAAGACCACTCGGTCGACCCCCGGCTGGTGCTGGTCGCCCTCGCGCGGGCATGTGGGCAGGGCGGAGTGGAGATTCGCGAGCACTCGCCGGTCGGGCGCGTGGAGCTGGACGACTCGCGCGCGCGGGTCACCGGCGTACGCCTCGAGAATGGCGAGCGCGTGCGCGCCGACGGCGTCGTGCTCGCTGCTGGCGCCT
>DATNLQ010000075.1:0-6160 GCA_035602785.1 Solirubrobacteraceae bacterium | reverse complement strand
CCCGCCGATGATTCTTGCCAGCGCCCGCACCGACGTCGCCGACTTCCTGTCGACGCTGATCTACGTGTACACGCTGTTGATCATCGCCTACATCGTCACCAACCTGCTGTTCTCGGTCGGCCTGCGCATTCCCTACTCGCGAACCACCGACAGCATCCTCGGGTTCCTGCGCGACGTGTGCGAGCCGTTCCTGCGCATCTTCCGCCGGGTGATCCCCGCGCTGGGCGGGATCGATTTCAGCCCGATCCTCGCCATCTTCACCCTGCAGATCATCAACAGCGTGGTCGTGGCCGGCATCATCCACGGTTGAGCGCCAGATGAACCGACTGTCGCCTTACCCAGTCTCGCCCATCTTCTCCGCCCGGCGACCGGCGCGCGGCGGGCGCCTGCAGCGCGAGAGCTCGCCGCGTGCCTGGCTGTTGGCGGTGCTGGTGCTCGCGGCGGTGGTCGCGCTCGACCAGTTGACCAAGCATCTGGTCGATCACTCGATCGTGCCCGGCGAAGAACGCAAGCTGCTGCCGGGCATTCAGCTCGTGCACACGAGCAACCACGGGGTCGCCTTCGGTCTGCTGCCCAAAGACCAGCTCGCGGTCACGGTCCTGATCGGCCTGGCGCTGCTTGCGCTGTTGGCCTACTTCGCCACGCACGCCACCCAGCGCCTGATCTGGCTGCCAACCGGCATGCTGCTGGGCGGGGCGGTGGGAAACGTCGTCGATCGTCTGCGCGAGGGCGCGGTGACCGACTTCATCAAGCTTCCGCTCGGCTGGCCCCCGTTCAACCTGGCCGACGCGTCGATCACGCTGGGAATCCTGCTGCTGTTCCTCACCGTCGAGAGCTCGCGTCACCTGCGGGCATGATCGCCGGGGCTGGCACGATCTCAGGCGCCCCCTTCACGATCGCATTCCAAGACGAGCACCTGCTCGTCATCGACAAGGGCCCAGACCTGGTGGTGCATCCCGCGCGCGGACACCGCGAGGACACGCTCGCGCAGCTGCTCGCGCCGCTGCTCGACGACGGTGCCGGCGCGCAGGGCGGGCGGGATGCTGACCGGACGGGCATCGTCCATCGCCTGGACCGCCGCACCTCTGGCCTGCTCGTGGTGGCGCGCAGCGACGAGGCTCACCGCAGGCTGCAGGTCGCCCTGGCGGCCAGGCAGATCGAACGCGAGTACCTGGCGCTGGTCGAGGGCCGCCCGCCGGCGCGCTCGGGGACGATCGAGGCGCCGATCGGGCGCGACCAGCGCATGCGCACGCGCATGGCAGTCGACGGCGCGGGCGCACGCGAGGCGCGCACGCACTTCACGCTAGAGCGCGCGCTCGAGGGCGTATCGCTGCTGCGCCTTCACCTGGACACCGGACGCACCCACCAGATCCGCGTCCACCTGCGAGCGATCGGCCATCCGGTGGCCGGCGATCCCGAATACGGCACCGCCGGCCTGCTCGGCCTCGAACGCCAGTTCCTGCACTCTGCGCGCCTGGCCTTCGACCATCCGCTCGGTGGCCCACGCGTGGAGGTCAGCTCGCCGCTGCCCGCCGACCTCCGCAGCGCACTAGAGCGGGCCGAACGGCTATCCTGAAATACAAAGTCAGATCCTCGACCCGCGCGGTCCACGGATCGCGGCCCTGCCCGAGGACGAGCGACGGTCGCCGCCCCCGGGTCCGCTCCACCCGCGCGGAACTGCAAATACATACAAGGGAGTAGCTCGTGGCCGACGTAGGCATCGCGGAGCTGCTGGAGGCCGGCGTTCACTTCGGCCACCAGACGCGCCGCTGGAATCCAAAGATGCGCCGCTTCATCCATGGTGAGCGCGGCGGCATCTACATCATCGACCTGCTCAAGACTTCTGCCGCGCTGACCCAGGCCCAGGAGTTCGCCGGCGCGCTCGCCCACCGCGGCGGCACAGTCCTGTTTGTGGGCACCAAGAAGCAGGCGCGCGACACGATCCGCGACGTCGCCGAATCAGCCGACATGCCGTTCGTCAACCACCGCTGGCTGGGCGGCCTGCTGACCAATTTCCAGACGATCAACCAGCGCATCCGCCGGCTTCACGATCTCGAACGCTATGAGACCGAGGGGCAGCTGGCGCTGCTGCCCACCCGCGAGCGCATGGCCGCGCAGGCCGACCTGGCGAAGCTGAGGGCCAACCTCGGCGGCGTCAAGCACATGCAGCGGGTGCCCGACGCGATGTTCGTGATCGACCTGAAAACCGAGGCTATCGCGGTCAAAGAGGCCCAGCGGCTGCGCATCCCGATCATTGGCCTGGTCGACACCAACTGCGACCCCGACGGGATCGACTTCGTGATCCCCGGCAACGACGACGCGATTCGTTCGTGCGCTCTGATCACCCAGGCCATCGGCCAGGTCGTCTCGGAGGGGCGCTCGGTGTTCCGCGCCGAGGAGGAGCGCGCACGCAAGGAAGCCGAAGAGAAAGCACGCATCGAGGCCGAGGCGCGCGCCCGTCGCGAAGCAGAGGAACAGGCCCAACGTGAGGCCGAGGAACAAGCCCGCAAAGAGGCCGAGGAACAGGCCGCAAGGGAGGCCGCCGCGCGGGCCGCCGCCCAAGCCCAGGCGCAGGCGGCTCCGGCCGCACCCACCCAGGCTCAAGCTGCGCAAGAGGCCCCGCAGGCTCAGGAGACTGCAGCGGAGGAGGCCCCAAGCGCCGACCAGCCCGAGCCGGCGGTGTCAGAGGTGTCCGGTGTTGGCGAGCCTGAGCCGGCGGTGTCAGAGGTGTCCGGTGTTGGCGAGCCCGAGCCGGCCGCGTCAGAGGCCCCGAGCGAGGCGGAGCCGGCACAGGAGGCGCCCGAGACCGACGAGCCAGAGCCGGCGGCATCAGATACGCCGAGCGCAGCCGAGGGCGAACCGGCTGATAGCGCCAGCCCGGCAGAGCCGGAGGTCGCGCAGACTGACGAGCAGCCGCCAGCGCAGGCTGGCGCACAGGACACTGACCAGGCAACAGCGGAGACGAGCGCGTCATGAACACGGTTGAGATCGCAGCCAAGGACGTGAAGGCCCTGCGCGAGCGCACGGGCGCGGGGATGATGGATTGCAAGAAAGCCCTCACCGAGGCCCAGGGCGATGTTGACAAGGCGATCGAGATCCTGCGGATCAAGCAGGGCAAGAAAATCCAGGATCTCGGCGAGCGGGCCGCAACCGAGGGCACCGTGCAGGCCTACGTGCACGCCGGCTCCAAGGTCGGCGTGCTGATCGAGGTCGACTGCAATACCGACTTCGTAGCCAAGAACGACGACTTCGTGTCCTTTGCGCGCGAGGTCGCAATGCAGATCGCGGCTACTCCCACCGTCAAATACGTCAGCCGCGAGGACGTTCCGTCCGATCAGCGCGACGCCGAGGCGCGCATCTATGAGCAGGAAGCGGCCGACAAGCCCGAGAACGTGCGCGAGAAAATCGTGTCGGGCAAGCTGGACTCATGGCTGGCCACGATCGTGCTGCTCGAGCAGGAGATGCACAACCCCAAGTTCGACGGCAAGACCGTCCAGCAGCTGCGCGACGAGCTCACCGCGACCACTGGCGAGAACGTCGTCATACGCCGCTTCGCCCGTTTCGCAATAGGCCAGTAGACCGTGGATACGGCGCCGTGCTGTGTCCTCGGTCGCTCGCGTGCGCAGCACGCCACGCTCCCTGCGTCCTTGCACGGCTTGATCCACGGCCTCCTGGCTAGTTTGGTGAGGGGATAGGCTCTGCCCGGCGTGGCCCCTGCCTTCAAACGCATCCTCCTGAAGCTCTCCGGCGAGGCGCTGATGGGGGATCTCGATTACGGGACCGACCCCGAGCGCGTCGTCGCGGTCGCCCGACAGGTCACCGCGGTGCGCGACCAGGGGGTGCAGGTCGCAATCGTGGTGGGCGCGGGCAACATCTACCGCGGGATGAAGGGCGCGGCCGCGGGCATGGATCGGGCGACCGCCGACTACATGGGCATGCTGGCCACCGTCTTGAACGCGCTGCCGCTGCAGGACGCTCTCGAGAAGATGGGCACCGACACGCGTGTGCTGTCCGCGCTGGGCGTCGCCGAGGTGGCCGAGCCCTACATCCGCCGGCGCGCCATGCGCCACTTGGAGAAGGGCCGCGTGGTGATCTTCGCGGCCGGCACCGGCAACCCGTTCTTCACCACCGACACCGCCGCCGCGCTGCGCGCGGCAGAGATCCACGCGGAGATCATCCTGATGGCCAAGAACGGCGTGGAAGGCGTCTACAGTGCCGATCCGGCGCTCGACCCCAACGCCAAGTTCATCCCGCAGATCACACACATGGAGGCCATCGAGCGGCGTCTGCGCGTGATGGACTCGACCGCGCTGGCGCTGTGCATGGAGAACGGTATGCCGCTGAACGTCTTCAACATGGACGACGACAGTGCGCTCGCGCGGATAATCTCAGGCGAGCGCGTGGGTACGCTCGTGTCCACGGCCCAAGGAGAGAACGATGGCGGCTGACAACCTGATCGACGAACTGCTCCAGGACGCGGCCGAGCGCATGGTCAAGTCGGTCGAGTCCGCCCAGCAGGAGTTCTCGACCGTGCGCACCGGGCGCGCCAGCCCATCGCTGCTCGATCGCGTGCTGGTCGACTACTACGGTGCGTCCACGCCGCTGAACCAGCTCGCAACCATCTCTGTGCCCGAAGCACGGCTGATCACCGTCCAGCCCTACGACAAGTCCTCGATCAAGGCAATCGAGAAGGCCATCAACGAGTCAGACGTCGGCCTGAACCCGTCCAACGACGGCAACGTCATCCGCCTGGTCGTGCCCGAACTGACCGAAGAGCGTCGCCGCGAGCTGGTCAAGGTGGTGCGCAACCTCGCCGAGGAGGGTCGCGTTGCGATCCGCAACGTCCGTCGCGACACGATGCAGCATCTGCGCGAGCTGAAGTCCGAGGGAGAGGCATCCTCCGATGACGAGCACCGCGCGGAGGTCGAGCTGCAGAAGCTGACCGATGGGAGAGTCGGCGACCTCGACGGCGCGCTGAAGGCCAAGGAAGAGGAGATCCTCGCAGTCTGATGAACGCCGCCGGGGAACCGTGGTCGCCGATCGATCGAGACTCGGGCGACCCGGCGGCCGACGGCCCGAGCACCCGAGGCCCGGCCGCCACAGCTCGATACGTGGCGATCATCACCGACGGCAACGGGCGCTGGGCGCGTGCGCGCGGCCTGCCGGTCAACGACGGCCACAGCGCGGGCGCAGACACCGTCAAGGCGCGTCTGCGCGACGCAGTCGACCTGGGCATCCGTGAGTTGACCGTGTACTCGTTCTCGACCGAGAACTGGTCACGCCCGGCCGACGAGGTGCAGGGACTGATGGACATGTTCTCCCGCAGGATCGCCGACGAAACGCCCGAGCTGCACGAAGAAGGAGTGCGCATGCGCTTCATCGGTCGCCGCGAGGGCGTCGGCGAGCAGCTGCGCGAGCAGATGAGCTGGGCCGAAACGCTGACCGGCGGCAACCAGCGCATCACGCTGTTCGTGGCCTTCAACTACGGCGGGCGCGCCGAGATCCTCGACGCTGCCCGCCGCTTTGCAGGAACCACCGAGGATGAGTTTCGTGCCTGCCTGTACGCGCCCGAGATGCACGACCCCGATCTGATCATCCGCACCAGCGGCGAGCGGCGCTTGTCCAACTACCTGCTGTGGCAGTCCGCCTACTCAGAGCTCGTCTTCCGCGAGGAGCTGTGGCCGGACTTCACGCGCGAGGCGCTCGAGCAGTCGCTGGCCGAGTATGCCGAGCGCAGGCGCCGCTTCGGCGGGCGCTGACGGCCGGCTGATGTCAAGCGGGCCCCACACTCCCCACGGCCGTCGGACCCCAGTCACGAGCGAACGCCCCGCGCGGCGCTCGGTGCGCAGCCCGGCCGGACGCGCCGCGCGTCGACGTGGCCCGGCTGCGCAGCGACGCGAGGACGGCTCGGAGCTGGGTGCGCGCATCCTCGCCGCCGTGCCCGCGATCGCGGTTGCGCTGTTCCTGGTGATCGAGGGAGGGCTGATATTCGCGCTCGGGATGCTCGTGCTCGGCTGCGTGTGCATGCATGAGCTGTATTCCATGTACGCGCGCGCGCGCCCGGTGCGCCTGGCGGGCTTCCTCGCGCTTGCTGGCCTGCTCGCAGCCGCGCTCTACGGCGCCCAGTACCAGGTGCTGCTGGCGGCCGTGGCCGCGCTGC
>DATNLQ010000051.1:0-9145 GCA_035602785.1 Solirubrobacteraceae bacterium | reverse complement strand
TCAGGGTGTCGAGGCGGTCGAGCTCGACCGCGGCAAGCCATGCCCGCAGCAGGCAGCGTGCGTCATCGGGGGACACCGCCCCGTCGCTGCCGAGCGTGCTCTGGCGCGCGTCGGCCTCGCGCAACAGCCGCTGGACCATGCCCATTACGCGCGCGGGGTTCGGCCCCCCGCCCACCCGCCCGCCGTCGTCGAGGTCGGTGACCGCGGGGCTGCTCGCCAGCGAGCGGGCGGCCAGCGCGATCGCGGCGTGCGCCCACTTGGCCGCACTGCCCTGCGCGCCGCGCGCGACCGCGTTGCCGGCGCGCACGTGTGCGAGGAACTCCGCTGGGGTGTCGGCGGGCGGGGTTTCCGTGTAGGTGCGCCCGATGTCCACGCCGGCGTGGTCGTCGCTGCCGCCGATGCCGACGCCGTCGCGTGTGGCCACGTAGGTGGCAGCGGGTCGGTTGAGCTCTCTCGCGCGCGCGCCGTTGCGGGTCTCCCAGATTCCGAACAGCTCGGCCAGCCTGCGGCGATGGCGCGCGCTCAGCGGCGCGGCGACCGTGTAGTAGGGGTGGGCCAGGGCGCACGTGATCTCCCGCTCGCACAGGTAGGCAGCACACAGCTCGACGTCGCCGCGGTGAGCCTGCAGCCACTCGTGATCGGCCGGCGTGATGCCGTAGCACAGGACGTGCACTGCCTGTGGCTCGCCGCGGAACGCCGCCGTCAGCTCGACCGACACGAACACGTCGGGGTGGTGGGCGATCTCGAGCACGCCGTCGATCGTGTCGTGGTCGGTGATCGTCACGAAGTCCATGCCCCTGCGCTTGGCCAGCTCGTAGACCTCGGCGGGAGGCGTGGCGCACTCGGGCAGCCCGGCCGCGCGCTGGACGCCCAGCCTCGACACCTCAGAGGCGGTGGAGTGACAATGCATGTCCGCCCGGGCGCAGTCCTGCCATGTGATCGCCGCGGATGAAGTCGTTCCCTGACTGTCCATACCACACAGAGTTCTGCGCAAAATGCGGATTTTTGTGACCAAGCGGGGATGATCGTGTGAACCGTCTGTGAAGTTTGTGGCACGCGGGTCGGCCGCGCTGCCCAATAAGCTCTCGCAGTCCGTGTCAGCCCTTCTGACAGCGATGCCCCTGGCGTCGGCGCTCAGCTACTTCCAGGCGATCGTGCTCGGCTTCCTGCAGGGGGTGAGCGAGCTGTTCCCGATCTCCAGCCTCGGGCACACGGTGCTGTTCCCCACGCTGTTCGGCTGGAACGAGCTGGTCAAGGCCCAATCGCAGTCGGAGTCCTTCTGGCTGGCGTTCGTGGTCACGCTGCATGTCGGCAGCGCGCTCGGCCTGCTGGCTTACTTCTGGCGCGACTGGGTGCAGATCATCCGCGCCTTCTTCGCGACGCTGCCCAAGCGCCGCGCGGATACGCCTACCGAGCGGCTGGCCTGGCTGATCGTCGTCGCGAGCATCCCGGCGGGCATTCTTGGTCTCGCGCTCGAGCACCCGCTGCGCACGCTGACCGCCAAGCCGGAGGTGGCTGCGATCTTCCTGATGGTCAATGGCCTGGTGCTGTTTGGCGCCGAGCGCTACCGCCGCCGCGCGGAGGTTCGCGAACTGGCCCTCAGGCAGGGCGCAAAGCCAGACGGGGCGCGCCAGCTGGACACCCTCGGTTACCGCGAAGCGCTCGTGGTGGGCGTGGCCCAGTCGACGGCGCTGGTGGCCGGCATCAGTCGCGACGGGGTGACGATGGGGGCAGGTCTGGCGCGCGGCCTTGACCACAGCGACTCGGCCCGCTTTGCGTTCCTGTTGGCCACTCCGATCATCCTGGCCGCGGGAGTGATCAAGCTCCCCGACCTGACCGGCCACCTCGGCAACGGCATCCGCGGCCAGGCGCTGGTCGCGTGCGCGGTGGCGGCGGTGACGGCGGTCTTCACGGTGCGCTTCCTGGTTGGCTACTTCAAGACCAAGACGCTGACGCCGTTTGCCATCTACTGCCTGCTGTTCGGGCTGGCGATGGTCATCTACACGCAAACCTAGCGGGCCGCTGGCACGGCGCCAGGCTGCGTCCTCGATCGCTCGCGTACGCAGTACGCCACGCTCACTGCGTCCTTGCCTGGCTTGACCAGCGGCCCGCTAGCGCTCGATTCATGGGATCGCACGAAATGGCCCCGGATTGCGGCGGCGGATGCACCATCATGGGCGGCGATGCCCGTTCCAAAGACCCCTCAGAAGATGTTTGAGACGCGCAGCCACGCCTGGCAGGAGGTCGGTTTGCTGCGGCAGATAAGCCCGCGCGTGGTCAAGCGGGCACGCCTGGAGGCGCTGGTGCTGCTGCCGCTGTTCGTCGGCGTGGTGCTGTTCTACGACAATCGCGTGAGCTTGCTCGGCACGATGGTCGCGGCGAGGCGCGGGCATCCGGCGCACAAGGTCCTGGAATCGGCGCTGGAAGCGCCCGTGCGAGTGGTGACGGTGATCGCGCTGGTGATCCTCGGCTGGGCGATCGCGCGCGACATCGGACGTGGCCTGGGCCCAGCGCTGTTCCGGCGCCTGGAGCCGGCCACCGCGGGCACGGTCGGATTCGTGATCCGTCTGGTGACGGTCGCGCTCGCGCTGGTGGTGGCGCTGCGGGTGGCTGGGATCGAAGCGAAAACGCTGGCCCTGGGCACCGCGTTCACGGCTGTGATCTTCGGGCTGGCTGCGCAGCAGACGCTGGGGAACCTGATCGCGGGCACGGTCCTGTTGACCGCCCGCCCGTTCCGCGTAGGCGAGCGTGTGCGACTCCAGGGGGGGCCGCTGGCAGGACAGATCGAGGGCACAGTCAGCTCGCTGGGCCTGCTGTACACGACGTTTGCCACGGGCGAAGACTCGGTGATGGTGCCCAACAGCGTGGTGCTCAACGTGGCGGTGCTGCCGCTGCGCGAGCCCGAGGCGGTCAAACTGCGCGCTCGCCTTCGCGCGGGCATGACGCCGGGCGACCTGCAGGAGATCCTGGAGAAGTCGCTGCAGACGCCGCTGCGCGACGCGCCGCGGATAACGCTCGAGGAGCTCGACGGCGAAGAGGTGGTGGTGCTGATCAGCGCTACACCGCGCGTGGCCAGCCAAGGTCGCCATCTGGCCAGCGAGCTGCTGAACATCGTCTCGCGCGAGACGCGCGCTCACGCACAAACGCCATAGTCCGAGAGCGCGTCAGCGCTGGCGGGCGACGCCATAACGCAGGAACAGATGGGAGCCGCTGTGCAGCGCTCCCAGCAGCTTCAGGTCGATCGGCGGGCGCAGCTGGGTGCCGGCGAGGATGCGCAGCGCCTGCGCGTCGCCCTGCGGGTCTCCAGCGAGCGTGGGCGAGATAGACAGAAACAGCTCGTCGACGAGGCCGGCGGCGAACAGTTCGCCGGCCAGGTGGGGGCCTCCCTCGCACAAAAGGGTGCGCACGTCAAAGCGCTCGCGCAGCTGTGCGAGCGCTGCGGGCAGGTCCAGCAGTCCGTCGTCGCGTCGGGTGCGCACGTACTCGAGTTGCGCGCGGCATCCTGCGGGCAGGCTGTCGTTGGATGCGGTGACGATTGCGACCCGCGCGTCGGGGTCGGCCAGCAGTGGAATGTCGGCTCCCAGCGCCAGGCTCCCGGAGACGATGCACGCAAGCGGTTCGGCGGGCAGGCCCCGAGCCAAGCGCGCCTGCCGGCGGGCGTCGTCGCCGACGATACGTCCATAGCGCTCCGTGCGGACCGTTCCTGCGCCGACCAGGACCGCGTCGACGGGCGTGCGCAGGGCGTGGAAGAGCGCCCGGTCGGCGCTGGAGCTGAGCGGCGCCGAGCGCCCGTGCAGGCTGGCGCGCCCGTCGACCGTGGTGACCATGTTGAGCATCACGCGCGGGCGCTGCGCATGCGACTCGTCGCGCCGCCACAGCCCGAGATCCTCGACTATTTGCTCGACGTCGGCCGCGGGGCCGGGGGGCAGCAGCCGCGCCAGCGCGGGCGACGCCTGCGCGGTCGGCTGGGGGTCGGGCTGCGCTGCCGTGCGCATCCCGCCACCCTAGCTGTCGCGGATGGCGCGTCGGTGCCCGATCGGCGGGCTTGGCGCCGTAAACATCTCGACAACACGTGGTCACGATGACCTGCTACGGTCGTGTTGTCTGGCCGGAGAATAAACCGGCGAAAGCAGTGCAGGCGCTCGCAGGTTGAGGCTCTGAGCAGCATCCTCCGCGTAGCAGCACGCACGAACAGTGGAGGAATTCCCACATGCCAACTGGCACCGTAAAGTGGTTCAGCGACGACAAGGGTTTTGGTTTCATAACCCCTGACGACGGTGACAAGGACCTGTTCGTTCATCACACCGGGATCAACGGCGAGGGTTATCGCTCGCTGCAGGAGGGGGCAAAGGTCTCTTACGACCCGGAGCAGGGCGACAAGGGCCCCAAGGCCGTCAACGTGACGGCGATCTGAGCATCCGGCGGAGATCCACTTTCGAGGGCTCGCTTCGGCGAGCCCTCTGTACGTGCTGAGGGATTATCGTGGCGATCCCCGGCATGTCAGGCGAAGCCACGACATTTCCCCTTCGCGACAGCGCGGTAAGCGGCGGCCCGACGCGCGCGGGCCGGCGGCGCGCCGGCAGGGGGGAGGGAGAGCTCGCGCTGACGGGCTCGGGCGTGCGCGCGGGCGCGCTGGGCCTGGCGGTGATCGTTGCGCTGAGCGCATTCCTGGTGGTGCTGGCGGCAGACCGGCCGAGCATCCTGGCTGCGACGACGCACATCGGCTACTTTCCGCACTGGATGGCCGGTCCACTGGGCGGCTTGGCGCCATGGCTGCCGCGCGGCACGACCGCCCTGAAGTACATATTCACGGGAGCGGTCGTGGCGATGTTCGCGGGCTATCTGGTCGTGCTGGCATACGCGGGCCGGCTGCCCGTGCGCTGGGTGGTTGCGGCGATCGTGGCGGTCCACGCGATCTTCTTGCTGTCGCCGCCGCTGGCGCTGACGGACATCTTCAACTACGTCAACTACGGGCGCATGGAGGTGGTGCACCACCTGAACCCGTACACAACCATCCCGATCTTCGAGCCGCACAGCGATCCTAGCTATGCGCTGAGCAACTGGCACGAGCTGCTGAGCCCCTACGGGCCCCTGTTCACGCTGTTGACCTTCGTGGTGGTGCCGCTTGGCGTGGCGGCGTCCTTCTGGGCGCTGAAGGCGGTGCTGGCGTTGGCGAGCCTGGCGACGATCGCGCTGGTGTGGAAGTGCGCGCGGCTGCTGGGCCGCGACCCGTTGGCGGCGGTCGTGCTCGTGGGCCTGAACCCGGTCGTGCTGGTGTGGGGCCTGGGAGGCGACCACAACGACTTCTTGATGGTTTTCTTCATCATGCTCGGCTTCTACCTGCTGCTGCTCGCAAGGGCGCGCGCGGAGCGGGAGCCCGACGCGCGCCTGTGGGCGCCGCTGCTGGGTGTGGGTATCGCGCTGGCGATCGCAGTGGGTATCAAGGCGTCGGCGGCGATACTGGTCCCAATTGTGCTGGCGAGCCTGCTGCGGGACAGGCGCATGCTCATGCGGGTGGTACTGGGCCTGATCGTTGGCGGGGCCCTGGTGGGAGCGGCCAGCGTGCTCGCGTTCGGGCTGCACATACCGGACCTGAGCACCCAGAGCAAGCTGGTGACCAGCGAGAGCGTGCCCAACCTGATCGGCCTCGCGCTGGGCTCCGGCGGAGAGAGCGAAACCCTGCACAAGGTCATGGACGCGGTCCTCGTGGCGTGCGTCATGTTGTGCTGCTGGCAGGCGTTCAGCCGTCGCTGGCCGGCCTCCGACAGGGCGTTCACGGCGGCTGGCTGGGCGAGTGTGGCGCTGCTGGTGACGCTCAGCTGGGTGCTGCCCTGGTATGTGTTGTGGGCGTTGCCGCTGGCTGCCCTGTCAAGCTCGCGCAGGCTGCGCTCGGTCGCGCTCCTGTTGAGCGTGTACCTGATCGTCGCCTGGGCGCCGGCGTCGGGGCTGCTGTGGAACGCGGTCGACTTCCATCCGGAAACCACGGCGCTAGGGCGCCTGCACCATCGCTATGTCAAGGAGCTTTTGAACTGAGGTCGTGCACCGCTTTGACGCGCTGCTCCTCACCCGGGGGCGCCTGTCCGTCACGGCCGATGTAGCCGTCCTTGCCGCCGGCGCACAGGTAGACGGCGTCCACGTCGCCGACATTGCGAATCTTGCGCACGGTGGCTGCATCGACCCGCGCCATGCCGCCCTCGCGCAGACGCTGCACAGAGCCGTCTCCGAACTCCATCTCGATCGCGCCGCGGTGGACGAAGTACAGCTCCTCCTGCATGTCGTGGTAATGAAAGCCAGTCTCGATGCCGGGTGGAAGGACGATCGCGTTGACGCCGAACGCGGTCACGCCGAGCCCCTTGCGAACCTTACGGAATCCCGGGCCGTCGCCCAGGTCCTCCAGATGCGCCACGGCATAGCCCTCGCCGCTTGTGACGCCTGGATAGTCGCTGTCCGATGCCTCCATCTGCCCGCCTCCTCTGCTCGATGTGTTCGCTTGCGATGTGTGTATAACGATGGCGCACGCTGGGCGCAAACGGACATTCCCCCTGCTCCTTGCAGTCGCGAGGCGATTGCACCGGGGCGTAGGCGTGAGCGCGCTCGGCTAGTGCTCGGCGACGAAGCCGCCCTCGGGTGTCAGCGGGCGCCCCTCGTCGGCCCAGCGCACCAGCCCGCCGGTCAGGGTGTAGGCCTCGACGCCCGCCGCACGCAGCGCTTGCGCGGCCATCAGCGAGCGTGACCCCAACCGGCAGTAGAAGACGACCGGTCGCTCGCGATCGAGTGTGGCGGCCTCGGCTGGCAGGTCCGACAACGGGATATGCCGCGAGCCGGCGATGTGCCCGGCCTCTCGCTCATACGGCTCGCGCACGTCGACTACCTGCAGGACGGAGTCCTCGTCGATCCACTCGGCCAGGCGTGCGGGCTCGAGCTCGATCGCTGATGTGTCGCGTGCGCTCATCTCGACCAGAGCCTAGCGACGGCGGGAGGCGGCCCGGCTAACGCAGCGGCGGTTCTTCGTACGGGTCGCGCTCGACCACGCGCTCGCGCACGACGCCGCGACGCGGACCCCAGGCGGTCATGTACAGCAGCGACAGCAGCAGACCGGCGATGCCGACGAGCACGAGGATCAGCCCGACGGTCGGCAGTGAGATGCCCGATACAGTCGTAGTGACGGCGTATCGCAGGATGGCACCGACGGCGATGAGGAAGATGGAGGTTCCAAGGGGCATGTCGCCTTGTTACCCCTCGTGGACGCCACCAAACCTCTCGGCACCGTCGCCGTTGGTCGCAGGCTCGGTGTCTTGTTCGCCGTCGAGCCGTTCCAGGCGTTTGTCTACGCGATGCGTGAGCACCCGCGCGGGCGGGCTGACGACGGTGGCCCCAGCGGGCACGTCATGGGTGACGATGGCGCCGGCGCCGATACGGGCGGCGCGGCCGATGCGCAGGTCCTTGCCGATGGGCGTGACAACGATCGCGTGCGCGCCGATCTTGACGTCTTCCTCGATTATCAGCTTGGCGGGCGCTCCGGCGTAGCCGCGGACGGTGAGCGTGACGTGATGCCACATGCTCACGCGCGGCCCGATCACGACGTTATCGTGCACCATCACGCCAAAGGCGTGGTGCTCGAAGTTGATGTCAGGCGCGACGGACGCGTTGACCGCCAGTGAGTTGTGGTAAAGCAGCGCGTTGATGCGCTTGACCAGGAGGGCCAGGCGACGATGTCCGCGCCGGTGCAGCGAGATCGACAGCAGCCACAGCCTCGCGGGGCTGAGCAGGCCAGCTCGCTTTCTCTTGACCCGCTGGGCCATGACGACAACGTACCACCGGTAGCATCACGGCCATGGAGGCGGTGAACGATCTCTACACAATCCCCCGCGAGCACGTGGACCTGTGCGCGACGATCGGGCAGATCGCCAGGGAGAGGATCGCGCCGCGCTCGAGCGAGATCGATGAGCGCGCAGAATACCCTTGGGACATCCGCAAGGTGCTGGCCGAGCAGGATGTGCTCGGCCTGCCCTTCCCGGTCGAGTACGGGGGCACGGGCACGGGCACGCTGATGCTGAACATGGCGGTGGAGGAGATCGCCAAGGTGGATGCGTCGTGTGCGCTGATGCTGATGGTGCAGGACCTGGGCACGCTGCCGATCCAGCTGTTCGGCACGGACGAGCTCAAGGAGCGCTTCCTGCCCAGGTGCGCGTCGGGCGAGTGGTCGCCGGCGTTCGCGCTGTCTGAGCCGGAGGCGGGCTCAGACCCGGCGGGCATGCGCACGACGGCGGTGCGGGACGGCGACGAGTGGGTGATCAACGGCACGAAGAACTGGATCAGCAACCTGGGGATCGCGGACTTCTATGTGGTGTTCGCGGTGTCTGACCGCGAGAACAGGCGCATGACGGCGTTCGTGGTGGAGGCTGATCGCCCGGGCTTCAGCGTTGGCAAGCTCGAGCACAAGCTGGGGATCCGGGCGTCGCCGACGGGACAGCCGATCTTCGAGGACGTGCGTGTGCCGGCAGCGAACGTGATCGGCGAGGCGGGCAAGGGCCTGTCGGTGGCACTTGGCACGCTCGAGCGCACGCGCCTGGGCGCTGCGGCGCAGGCGGTGGGCATTGCGCAGGGGGCGACCGACTATGCGGTGGCGTACGCGCGCGAGCGCAGGCAGTTCGGCAGGCCGATCAACGAGTTCCAGGCGATCCAGTTCAAGCTGGCGGACATGGAGACACGGACGGCGGCGGCGCGCGAGCTGCTGTACAAGGCGTGCGCGCTGGCCGATCGCCAGGATCCACAGCGCGGGAAGTATTCGTCGATGGCGAAGGTCTTCTGTTCAGACACCGCGATGGCGGTGACGGTCGAGGCGGTGCAGGTGCTGGGCGGCTACGGTTACGTCAAGGAGTATCCGGTGGAGCGCATGATGCGAGACGCGAAGATCACCCAGATCTATGAGGGCACGAACGAGATCCAGCGTCTCGTGATCGGCCGCACCCTCAAATAGGACCCGTCGCCTGGCCATGCGCGAGCCTTCGTCACGTGCATCCCAGCAGCTTCGGCGCGTGGGCGTGTCTGCGCTGATCGCCATGTCGGTGGGCTTGGTGGCGCTGGTGGTGGGGCAGGGGTTCAGCTCGATCGGGGTGGTGAGGGCGCTGGAGGACATCGCGCT
>DATNLQ010000044.1:0-12302 GCA_035602785.1 Solirubrobacteraceae bacterium | reverse complement strand
CCCGCCGACGGTCGGCCAGCTGGTCAAAACCCACTGGGGCACCAAGCTGTCTGACTTCTTTACGCCCAACGGCTGGCACTACATAGTCGGTCAGTCGCTGTTGATCCTTGTCTTCACCTACTTCTACACCGCGGTCACCTTCAACCCGGTCGACCAGGCCGACAACCTCAAGAAGTACGGCGGCTTCATCCCGGGGGTGCGCCCAGGGCGTCCCACAGCAGAATTCCTCGACCGCGTCCTCGCCCGGCTGACCTTCCCCGGCGCGCTGTTCCTGGCCGCCGTGGCAGCGCTGCCGGCGATCATCTTCGCGCGCACCCACCAGCAGTTCCAGTTCGGCGGCACGTCGATCCTGATCGTGATCGGCGTGGCGATCGAAACGATGAAGCAGCTCGAGGCGCAGCTGATGATGCGCAGTTACGAGGGCTTTCTCAAGTAGCGCTTCGCCGTCCATCTGGCGGCCGCGACTTCGCGGCGACCGCCATATGGACGGCTTCGCTTGGCGGTCGGCATGCGTGGTTCGCTGCGCGCGAAGGGCAGGTCAACTGCCATGCCGGCCAAAAACTGGCATGGGCAGCCGCCGAGCGGATAGGCTGCTCCGGTCGTGTCGCAGTTGAATCTCATCCTGCTTGGGCCTCCCGGGGCTGGCAAGGGCACCCAGGCCGACCGGCTGCGCGATGACTTCGTGCTGCCGCACATCTCCACCGGGGACATTCTGCGCGAGCAGGTCACCGAGGGGACCGAGCTCGGCAAGGAGGCCAAGCGCTACATGGACGCCGGCGAGCTTGTGCCCGACGACGTGATCGTTGGGATGATCACAGACCGCTTGACCGACGCCCACCCACCCGACGCGCGCGACGGCTTTCTGCTCGATGGCTTTCCCCGCAACGAGACGCAGGCGGACGCGCTCAAGGAGGCGCTCGACAAGCTCGGGCGGCGGCTGAGCGCCGTTCTGCTGATCGAGGTGCCAGACGACGATCTTGTGCGGCGTCTGGCCGGGCGGCGCGTGTGCGTGAAGAACCCCACCCACATCTACCACGTCGACTTTGACCCGCCCAAGCACGATGACGTGTGCGATCAGGACGGTGCGCGTCTGATGCAGCGCGACGACGATCGCGAGGAGACGATCCGCAACCGCCTGCACGTCTACCACTCCCAGACAGAGCCGCTGATCGACTACTACGACGAGGCCGGCTTGCTGCGCCGCTTCGACGGCCGGCGCAACCCCGACGAGGTCCACCGCCACATCCGCGCGACCATCGCCACGCTGCGCCTCGAGGACGAGTTCTAGGGGTCGTGCGCGAGGCCCTGCGCGGGATGTCTGCGCGGCGGCGCATGGCCGTCCATAAGCGTCGAGCGGCGCCGTCCGCAAGCTAAGCTCCCAGGGTGATCATCAAGAAGTCACCGGAGGAGATCGAGCAGATGGCTCGCGCCGGAGCGGTGCTCGTGGCGACGCTCGATCTGCTGCGGAGCAACATCCGTGCCGGCATCAGCACAGCCGAGCTCGACAAGATCGCCGAGCGCTTCATCCGCTCCCACGGCGGGATCCCGACCTTCAAGGGCTATCGCGGCTTTCCCGGCTCCATCTGCGCGTCGCCCAACGCGATGATCGTGCACGGCATCCCCGGGCCCTACCGTCTCAAGCACGGCGACATCATCTCGATCGACGTGGGTGTGACGCTCGCTGGATGGGTCGCAGACGCCGCCCGCACGTTCGCCGTCGGCGAGGTCGGCGAGCCCATCCGCAATCTGCTCGCCGCCACCGAGCAGTCGCTGTACGCGGGCGTCGCCCAGTGCCGGGCCGGTAACCGCATGGGAGACGTTTCGCACGCCATCCAGTCAGTCGCCGAGGCCGCCGGGCTGTCGGTGGTGCGCTCGCTGGTCGGCCACGGAGTTGGGCGCAGCATGCACGAGGATCCGCAGGTGCCCAACGTGGGCAAGCCCGGCAAGGGCCCGCTGTTGGAGGACGGCATGGTGCTGGCGGTCGAGCCGATGACAACCGCCGGACGCCCCGGCGTGCGCGTGGGCGGCGACGGCTGGGCGATCTTCTCCCAGGACTCCTCGCCGGCGGCCCATTTCGAGTTCACGGTCGCGATCACCGCAGACGGCCCGCGCGTCCTCACACCTTGGCACCTGCCGTCTGGTGAGCGCCAGGATCCCGTCGGCTCGCCGGCCGTGCAGGAGATAGCGAGCGCAAGCTGAGGTTGCTAGGATGTGGAGTCCTGCCCGAGGGGCCGGCTTCCGGCCTGCTCCAGTGCAGATCCACGACCCGGTAGCGGCAGCCGCAACGGCAGCCAGAGCCGGGGCGCCGGAACCGAGCCGCCGAAAGGGATCCATGAAGGTACGACCGTCGGTCAAGCCGATGTGCGAGAAATGCAAGATCATCCGCCGCCACGGGGTCGTGCTGGTGATCTGCCAGAATAAGCGCCACAAGCAGCGCCAGGGGTGATCGGCTGAATGGCTCGCATCGCAGGCGTGAACCTGCCCCTGAACAAGCGCTCTGAAATCGGGCTGACCTACATCTACGGGATCGGCCGCTCGACCTCGGCCAAGCTGCTGGCCGAGGTGGGCATCAGCCCGGACACCTACGTTCGCGACCTGACCGAGGACGAGGTGGTCAAGCTGCGCGACGCGATCGACGAGTCGCTGACCGTCGAGGGCGACCTGCGCCGCGAGCGCTCGCAGGACATCAAACGACTTCAGGACATCGCCTGCTATCGCGGGCTGCGCCATCGCCGCGGCCTGCCCGTGCGCGGGCAGAAGACCAAGACCAACGCGCGCACCCGCAAGGGGCCCAAGCGCATGCAGGTGGCGGGCAAGAAGAAGGCCGGCAAGAAGTAAATGCCCCCAGCACCCAAACGTGCCCGCGGCAGGCGCAAGCCGAAAAAGAACATCCCCGTCGGCCAGGCCCACATCAAGACCTCGTTCAACAACACGATCGTGTCGCTCACCGACACGGCCGGCAACGTGATCGCGTGGGAGTCGGCTGGCGGCGCGGGCTTCAAGGGCTCGCGCAAGTCCACCCCTTTCGCCGCCCAGGTGACCGCCGACGCGGCCGCCCGCAAGGGCCTCGAGCAGGGGCTGCAGAAGGTGGAGGTATACGTCAAGGGGCCCGGCTCGGGTCGCGAGACGGCCATCCGCTCGCTGCAGGCGGCCGGTCTTGAGGTGACCGGCGTCAAGGACGTCACCCCGCAGGCCCACAACGGTTGTCGACCGCGCAAGCGGCGGCGTGTATAGGAGCCAGAACCGATGGCCAGAGACACCAGCCCGCAGTGCAAGCAGTGCCGCCGCGAGGGGCAGAAGCTGTTCCTCAAGGGCGAGCGCTGCCTGACGGACAAGTGCGGCGTGGAGCGCCGCTCATACCCGCCGGGCGAGCACGGGCGCGGGCGCATGAAACAGAGCGAGTACCGGCTGCAGCTGCGCGAGAAGAAGAAGGCGCGCCGCTACTACGGTGTGCTCGAGCGCCAGTTTCGCGGCTACTACGAAAAGGCGTCGCGCCAGCCGGGCATCACCGGCGAGAACCTGCTCGCGCTGCTGGAGTGCAGGCTGGACAACGTGCTCGTGCGTCTGGGTTTCGCAGCTTCGCGCAGGCAGGGGCGACAGCTGATCCGCCACGGCCACTGGACGGTCAACGGCCGGCGGGTGGACATCCCCAGCTATCAGGTGCGCCCTGGCGACGTGATCGCGGTCAAGGCGGGCACGCCAGCCACCCAGGTGGTCAGGGATGCGACCGAGCTCACGGGACAGATCCCCGCGTGGCTGCAGGCCGATCACGAGTCGCTGACGGCCAAGGTGCTGCGCAGGCCGGAGCGGCGCGAGGTTGCCGCGCCGGTGCAGGAGCAGCTCATCGTCGAGCTGTACTCGAAGTAGTTAGGAGATTTTTTGATTGCCCGCTCGCGGCGTAGCCGTGGCGGGGGCAGCGTGGAGCCGGCGGCGCAAACTGACCGCCGGCGTGAGAACAAAACGACGTTAGGACTCTGATGCTCGACTTTCAAATCCCCCGGATCACCAGCGAGTCCGTGGAGCAGAACCGTGGCACGTTCACGATTGAACCGCTCGACCGCGGCTTTGGCTACACGTTCGGTAACTCGCTGCGACGCGTACTGCTGTCCTCCCTCGCGGGCGCCGCGGTGACCAGTGTGCGCATCGAGGGCGTCGCGCACGAGTTCTCGACCATCCAGGGCGTCAAGGAGGACGTGACCGACGTGGTGCTCAACCTCAAGGGCGTCGTCTGCCGGATGCACTCGGACGCGGGCGAGGTGGAGGCGCCGCTGGTGGTCACCGGGCCGGGCGACATCACCGCCAAGGACATCGACCTCCCCGCCGGCGTGGAGATCCTCAACCCGGATCTGCACATCGCCACCCTGGAGAAGAAGACCAAGCTGGAGCTGTACATGACGATCGGCCGCGGTCGTGGCTACCGGGCGGCCGAAGAAAACAAGTCCTCAGACCAGCCCATCGGCGTCATCCCGATCGACTCGATCTTCTCGCCGGTCAGGCGTGTGGCCTACGCCGTCGAGCAGGCGCGTGTGGGCCAGAAGACGGACTTCGACAAGCTCACGCTGGATATCGAGACAGACGGCTCGATCGACCCGCAGGCGGCGCTGCGCGAGGCCGCCGAGCTGCTCATCTCCCAGCTGGCCATCTTCACCGACGCAGACCGCATCCAGGAGCTGCGCGCGGCGCCCGGCGGACAGCTGGACGGCCACGGCCTGGCCGTGGGCGGCGGCGCGGGAGGGGCCCAGGCGCTGCAGGGCGAGGAGTGGGGCATCCTGATCGAGGAGCTCGAGCTGGGCGTACGCTCCTACAACTGCCTCAAGCGCGCTGGCATCCAGACGGTGGGCGACCTCATCTCTAAGTCCGAGGCGGAGCTCAACGCGATCCCCAACTTCGGCAAGAAGTCCATCGACGAGGTCATCGAGACGCTGCACGCAAGGGGACTGGCCCTACGCGCTGACTGACACGTCGCATAACCCTCGGCTGGAGGCGGTGTTGTTGATCGATGCACGCCCGCAGCCGCAGGTTGCCGCGTGCATCGACTCAACTACACTGCCGACTATGCGCCATCAGAAGACACGCAACAAGCTCAGCCGCGACTCTGCGCACCGCAAGGCGCTGCTGATGAACCTGAGCAAGGAGATCATCGAGCACGAGCGGATCAAGACCACCCAGGCCAAGGCCAAGGCGGTCAAGCCGGAGATCGAGAAACTGATCACGCTGGCCAAGCGCGGCGACCTGCACGCGCGTCGTCAGGCGCTGTCGACGCTGTCGCAGGACAAGTTCGCGGTGCACAAGCTGTTCACGGAGGTCGCGCCACGCTATGCGACGCGTCCGGGCGGCTACACGCGCATCCTCAAGCTCGGTCCGCGTCGTAGCGACGCGACCGAGATGGTGTTCATCGAGCTCGTCTAAAGGCAGCGCAGGCGCCTGCGGCGCCGGACGCGCGTGATCGCGCCGCGCGAGGATGGTCAGCAAGCTCACGATCGAGTACGACGGAACCGCGTTCGCCGGCTGGGCGCGCCAGCCGGGCAAGCGGACCGTCCAGGAGGAGCTCGAGCGGGCGCTGCGCACGGTGCTCGGCGAGACGGGCGTGGACGGCCGGCCGCTCAAACTGACGGTCGCCGGGCGCACCGACCGGGGCGTGCACGCGTGGGGCCAGGTGGCAAGCTATGCCCACGAGGCGCTCGACCCGCTGCGCCTGAACGGCTTGCTCGACGAGGACGTGGCGGTGCTGGCGTGCGAGCCCGCGCGCGAGGGCTTTGACGCGCGCCGCGACGCGCTCAGCAGGACCTACTGCTATCGCGTGCTCGTGCGCCGCACCCGCTCGGTGTTCGAGCGCAACCGCGCCTACTGGTGGCCGCGGGCGCTGGACCGCGCACTGCTGCATGAGTGTGCTGGTGCGCTGGTGGGCAGGCACGACTTCACCGCGTTCACGCCCGCTGAAACAGAGCACTCGCACTTTCGCTGCACGGTGTTGAGCGCGCAGTGGCGCGATCACGGCGACCTGCTGGAGCTGTGGATCGAGGCCGACAGGTTCCTGCGCCACATGAACCGGGTGCTGGTCGGCACGATGCTCGACGTGGCCTCGGGCGCGCGCACGCTCGAGGAATTCGTGGAGTTGCTGGAGGGTAGGCCGCGGGCGCAGGCGGGCAGGACGGCGCCCGCGCATGGGCTGGCGCTGGCGCGCGTGAGCTACCCCGCATAACCGCTTCGTGACCGGAGGGACCCGCGTCGGCCCTTATGCTGGACACAGCGACAGCGATGCTCAACGTACTGCTGACAAACGACGACGGGATCGAGGCCGACGGGCTGCAGGCGATGCGCCGCGCCCTGCTGGAGATCGACGGTGTGCGCCTGGCGGTGATCGCGCCTGACGGCAACCGCTCGGCGATGGCCCGCTCGATAACCACCCGCCGGCCGCTGTGGGTGACGGAGGTCCCATTCTCGGACGGCACGATTGGTTACGCGACGGACGGCACGCCGGTGGACTGCGTGAGGCTGGCGAGCCTGGGGCTGATCAAGGGTTTCGCGGCCGATCTGGTCGTGGCGGGCATCAACCATGGCGCAAATCTCGGCGATGACATCACCTATTCGGGCACGGTGGCGGCGGCGCTGGAGGGCGTGGTGCTGGGGCTGCCGGCGATCGCGGTGTCCCAGCAGTCGCGCGCGGGCGCGCTGGACTACCGCTTCGACGGCGGCTTCGGCTTTGACGTGGCAGCGCGCTTTGTGGCGGCGCTGGTGGAGCGCATCGACGAGGTGCCGCTTCCGGAGCGGACTCTGCTCAACGTCAACGTGCCAGCGGCTGGTCCGAGCGGGGTGGAGGTGACGAGTCTTGGCAAGCGCATCTACCGTGACGAGCTCAAGCTCGACAGCGAGGAGGACGAGGGCAGGCGCTATTGGATCTACGGCTCGGATCCGGGCTTTCACGACGAGCCGGGCACGGACCTGGCGGCGGTGGCGGCAGGGCGCATAGCGGTGACGCCGATCCACTTCGACCTGACCGACCGCCCGAGCCTGGACGCGCTGCGCCGCTTTGACCTGGAGGGCCTGCTGGCGCCGCTCGGGCACGACGCGGGGCCGTGAGCGCGGCCAAGGCCAACACGAGGGTCCCCGAGGCCAATACGCAGGTCCAGGACGTGGCGACGCGGGCGCGCGAGCTGCGCGAGCAGCTGGAACACCACGCCCACCGCTACTACGTGCTGGACGACCCGGAGATCGCGGACGACGCGTACGACCGTCTGCTGGACGAGCTGCGGGCGATCGAGCGCGACCACCCGGAGCTGGCGACGCCAGACTCGCCGACCCAGCGGGTGGGCGGCGAGCCGGTTGGGCGCCTGGAGAAGGTGCGCCATCTGGAGCAGATGCTGTCGCTGGGCAACGTTCGCTCGCCGGAGGAGTTGCGCGCGTGGGTTGAGCGCATGCGCAACCACCTGGCGCGCGAGGGCATCGCAGATCCGCAGTTTGAGTTTGTGGTGGAGCCGAAGATCGACGGTCTGGCGATCAGCCTGGTCTACCGCGACGGTGTGCTGGAGCGAGGCGCGACGCGCGGCAACGGCGAGGTGGGCGAGGACGTGACGCACAACCTGCGTACGATCGGCGCGATCCCGCTGCACGTGCGCGACGCGCCGGCGCTGGTGGAGGTGCGCGGCGAGGTGTACATGTCGCTGAAGGACTTCACGGCGCTGAACGAGCGCAGGGCGCAAGCGAGCGAGTCGACGTTCATGAACCCGCGCAACTCGGCGGCGGGCACGATCCGCCAGCTGGACCCGGCGGACGCGGCTAAGCGCCCGCTGTCGATCTGGTGTTACCAGGTGGGGGAGGCACAGGGCCTGTCGTTCAAGACCCACTGGGAGGGCCTTGCGTGGCTGCGCGAGCACGGCTTTCGCGTCAACGATGGAATCAAGCGGCTGAGCGGCGAGGACGAGGTGATCGCCCAATGCCTGGAGTGGGAGCGGCGCAGGGGCGAGCTGGATTTTGAGATTGATGGGGTCGTCGTCAAGGTCGACGACCTGGAGTTGCAGCGTCGTTTGGGCTCCGTGGGGCGCGACCCCCGTTGGGCGGTGGCGTGGAAGTTCGCGCCCACGACAGCGGTCACCCGGTTGCAGAAGGTGATGTGGAACGTGGGCAAGTTCGGCGACCTACGCCCGTATGCGGTGCTGGAGCCGGTGTCGGTGGGCGGCGTGACGATCAGGATGGCGACGCTGCACAACGAGGAGGACATCGTGCGCAAGGACATCCGCGCGGGCGAGGATGTGATCGTGGTGCGCGCGGGCGACGTGATCCCGCAGGTGGTCTCGCCGGCGCCGCACGTGGTGGAGGCCAAGCGCCGTCCGGCGGTGCCGCGCCCGCCCAAGCGCTGCCCGTTCTGCGACACGCCGACGGTCAAGCCGGACGACAGCATCTTCACGCAGTGCCCCAACCGCGACTGCCCGGCGCGCGCGTGGCAGCTGCTCAAGCACTTCGTGTCGCGCGGCGCGATGGACATCGACGGCCTGGGCGAGAAGCAGGTGGCGTCGCTGCAGGAGAAGGGGCTGGTGCGCACGGCGGGCGACTTCTACCGGCTGACAGAGGAGCAGCTGCTCGAGCTGGAGGGCTTTGGCGAGCTGTCGGCGCGCAACCTGCTTGCGGCGCTGGAGGCCTCCAAGGAGCGCCCGTTCGGACGCGTGCTGTTCGCGCTGGGAATCGAGGAGGTGGGCGAGGTGACCGGGCGCAACCTGGCACAGCGCTTCCGCGACGTCGACGCCCTGCTGGCGGCCTCGCCAGAGCAGATCGCGCAAACTCCGGGCATCGGCGAGAAGATGGCCGACTCGATCCGCGCGCAGCTGGACGACGAGCGTATGCGCGCGCTGATCGCAGACCTGCGCGAGATCGGCCTACGCTTTGCAGAGGAGGGCCCGCCGCCGTCTGAGGGACCGCTGGCGGGCAAGACGCTGGTGCTGACGGGATCGCTGCCAGAGCTATCGCGCGAGCAGGCCACTGAGCGGATCCTCGCGGCGGGCGGGCGCGTGACGGGGTCGGTGTCGAAGAAGACCGACTACCTGCTGGCGGGCGAGAGCCCGGGGTCGAAGCTGGAGAAGGCGCAGCGGCTGGGCGTGGCGGTGATCGACGAAGCGGGGCTGCTGACGCTGCTGGACGGCGGCCTATAGCATGCGCTGAGCATGAGAGTTGGACGTGGAGCCCTGTGGGGAATTGTCGCGCTGATCGCGTGCGCGGCCTCACTTGCGCTCGCGCCGGTCGCCGGGGCTTTCGGTGGGACGAGCTCGATCTCGGGCAAGGTGACGGAAGCGTCGGGCGCGAAAAACCCGGTGGAGAACATCGAAGTGACAGTGCTCGAAGCCGGGAGCGAATTCGCCTTCGCCGGGCTCGCGACGACGAATGCCGCCGGCGAATACACGGTCTCCGGCCTGGCGCCGGGCTCCTACAAGGTCAGGTTCGCGCCGCCGACGGAAAGCACGTTGAACTTCGCTCCCCAGTACTGGGAAGACAAGGCAACCTTCGCGGAAGCGACCGATGTGCCGATAGCTGTGGAAGGGGAAGCCAAGACCGGCATCGATGCGGCGTTGCGGGAAGGCGGCACGATCAAGGGCACGGTGACCAATCCGGACGCTCAGCCGGTGGCGGATGCGTTGGTGTTCGTGTATAGCGGGCCTGGGGAATTCGAAGGGTTCGCGGGCGACGCCAAAACCAACGCGAAAGGCGAATACAGCGTGGTCGGGCTGGCGAGCGCGTCCTACCGGGTCGAGGTCATTCCGCCGACAGGGGTGAATCTCGTGCCGCAGTTCTATGCGAACGAGCCGTCGTTCGCGGACGCGACGCAGGTGGCGGTCAAAGTGGAAGAAATCAAGCAGGCGAACGTGACGCTGCAGGTGGGCGGGGAGATCAGCGGCCGTGTCACCGACTCGGCGACGCACAACCCGATAGGGGGCGTCTTCGTCGAAGCGACCAACGCAGCGGGCTTCAGCCCGTTTGGAGGCTTCGCCGTCACCAACAGCAGCGGCGAATACACGATCGAAGGCCTGGCCACGGGCTCGTACAACGTCGAATTCGTCGGGCCCGAAAGCACGCCATACCTCGTCCAGACCGACAACGGCGTGAGCGTGACGCAGGGCTCCACCACCTCCGGCGTGAACGCGGCGCTGGTCCCGGAAGCGCCCAACAACACCAGCTCGCCGACAGCCTCGGGAACCGCTGCCGTCGGCCAGACCCTGTCGTGCTCCAACGGCTCGTGGTCGGGCATCTCGCCGATCAGCTACGCCTACAAGTGGCTGCGCGACGGCAGCACGATCGAAGGGGCTACGGGGAGCAGCTACGTGGTCCAGTCGGCCGATCAGGGCCACGGCGTGGCGTGCGAAGTCACCGCGACCAACTCCAAGGGCCACTCGTCGGCCAAGAGCAACACGCTGAGCGTCCCTCTCCCCCCGCCACCGCCTCCGCCGGTGCCCTCCGTGGCGCTCGCATCGGCGAAGGTGATCGTCACGGGCGACGTGGCGCGGGTGCCGATTCACTGCAACACGGCCACTTGCACGGGCACGATCGAGCTTGTCCTGCAGATCGTGACCAAGCACCACAGGGGCCACAGGACGATCACGCGCAAGCTGACGATCGTGCTCGGCCAGGCCTCCTACACGCTGGCCGCCGGACAGACACGGCTGCTGGTGGTCCACCTGAGCAAATCGGGCAAGCACAGGCTCGACGCGACCAGGCATCACGAGCTGTCGATCGCGCTGCTGGTGTCGGTGCAGGGCGGCAGTAAGATCAGGCAGCAGGTCCTGCTGATGCAGGCGCCCGTCAAGCGCAAATAAGCCGTCACTCGCTCAGTAATCGGCGACGGTGATCGCCATGTGGTCCTGGAAGACGTGCGCTGTTTCGGTGGCGATGCCGTCGGTGAAGATGGCGAATGCGAGCAGGTGCCCGTTGGAGGCCTGGCAGTAGCCGACCAGGTTGGACACGCCGGTGAGCGTGCCGGTCTTGCCCTCACAGCGTCCGGCTGCGCCGGTGTTGCGCATACGTTCGGCCAGCGTGCCGGTGCGCCCGGCGACGGCGAGGTGTTCGCGCAGCACCTGCCCGATGGGCGTGGGCTCGAGCTCGACCAGCAGGTCTGCGACCTGGTAGGGAGACGTCTGGTCGGCGCCCGACAAGCCCGAGCCGTCGACCACATGCGGGTGGATGCCCAGCAGCGAGGAGACCGTCTGGGCGACCACGGCTGCCCCCGCGGCGGTCGTGCCGGCCCCGCCGAAGCTGGCGCCCAGGTCCTTGACGAGCGTCTCGGCGAAAAAGTTGTCTGACGGCGGCAGCATCAGCCCGAGCAGCTGGGCGATGGTCGGCGACTGCACCTGCGCGAGCTGCACGGCGCCGGGCGGGGTGGTGGCGGCGGCGTGCGAGCCGTCGACCTGCACCCCGTCTTTCTTCAGGCTCGCCCACAGCTCGTGCGCGGCGTAGGCGGCGGGCGCGTGCGGGCCTTGTTCCTTGCTTTCTTCGCCGCGGTTGAAGGCGAGCGCGCTCAGCGTGCCTTCCAGGAACGGGTCTGGTTCGTAGTTGCTGGAGGGCTCGCCGCGCAGCGAGTCGAAGTAGGACTCGTCGCCGTAGACGGATCCGGTGATGCTGTGGATGCCCTGGCTGTGCACTAGCTGGGAGACGAGCGTGGAGACGCTCGCACCGACGCCGCCATAGTGGCTGTCGATGAACGCGGTCGAGCCGAACGTGGGGTCCCCGCCGCCACGCAGGTACAGGCTTCCTTCCCACACGCCGCCGGGGGCCAGGTGCCCGACGCCGAAGACGGTGGTGGACAGGCGCGCTTGCGCGCCGAAGCGCTCGAGCGCTGTGGTGGCCGTGTACAGCTTCTCGACCGACGCGGGCGGGCGCAGCGCGCTGGCGCGATCGGAGAACAGCGCCTGTTTGGCGGTCAGGTCATAGACGTAGGCGCCGTCGGCCGGTCCGGCCAGCGCGAGCTGATGGCTGAGGTCGCCCTGCAGGGCGACCAGAGAGCCCTGCGCGCCGGCCACGCCCGGTGACGTCAAGCCGATCAACGCGAGTCCGCAGAGCAGAATCAGCAGCTTTGCAGGGTAGGTACGACGCACGGGGCCTAGAATCTTTCGTGCATGGGCAAGGTTGTCAAGCTCGAACCGGCACACAAGCCGGCGTCCAAGGACAGGACGCGCGCCGGCCGGTTGGTGCCGCGCGGGGTAGGACGGCCGGGATCGGTCGACCGCAGGCGCAGGCCGCGACGCAGCAAGACAGCGCTGGTGCTGGGCGGCGGGGGCTTTACGGGCGGCGTGTATGAGATCGGCGCGCTGCGGGCGCTGGAC
>DATNLQ010000036.1:0-17946 GCA_035602785.1 Solirubrobacteraceae bacterium | reverse complement strand
ACTTCCCGACCGCCGGAAACTTCAACACGGTCGTAGATGTGAACCCGGCGCACGAAGTCCCCGAGACAAACTACCTGAACGACATTGCAGCCGAATCGATCACGGTGGTGGCCGCGAAATCGAGCTTTGCGATCACGAGCTACACGATCGCCCCGAACCCGCCGGATCCCACCGATGCGGTTGTCGAGGGACGTCCGGCGCTGGCCACGATCACCGTGGAAAACACCGGGAACGTCGCGGCTGGGCCAGCCGAAGTCCAATGGACGCCGTTGAAATCCGCCAAACCGCTCTCGGCTGCCCTGTCGAGCGGTCTGCTCCCGGGTGAAAGCGAAACAGTCGAGCTCGAATTCACGTACACGAAAACTGGGCTCGTGTCCGCGAAGGCGGTCGTGACGGCGCCCGGGCGCTTGACGCCGTTCGCCAGCTCGACGCTCGAACCCACCGTCGAGGCGCCGCTTGCGAACATCAGGATCAGCAACGTGACAGCGCACCCGAACTTCGCCGGCAGCCCCTCCACGCTCGAAGTGACGATCGAAAACGACGGCAACGCAGGGGCCGGCCACTTCGTCGTGGAATGGCAGCCTGGACTGTTTCAAACCGCGCAGGTGCAGCAGGTCGCGAGCCTCGGGGAATTCGAATCGCAGACGCTGACGTTCTCCAAGGTCTACGCGAAGGGCGGCACCTACGACGGTCTCGTGACGGCAGACAGCAAGCACGAAGTCGAAGAGCTGTTCACCACCGAAAAGACGGCCAAGACGACGCTCGAAGTGCCGGAACCGACTGTCGACTTGGCGGTCACGGGCCTGCAGATCAACCCGGCCGAACCGATCCAGCAGAAGCCGGCGACCGTCACGATGACCGTCGAAAACGTCGGCAACCGAGCCTCGCCGGCCTTCGTGACGGCGTGGAATCCGGATGCGAAGAAGGTCAGCGTGCCGAGCCTCAAAGCGATCGTGCATGAAGAAACGACGCCATTGATGCCGGGCGAATCGCGCTCGATCACCTTCCCCTTCACATATCCGCAGCCGGGCAACTTCCTGTCTGTCGCCGAAGTCAACCCGGGTCACACCGTTAAGGAAACGAACTACAACAACAACATGGCGGTCCTCGCCGTGACCGTGGCGCCCCAGCCGGTGGAACTCGAATTCACCAGCGCGACGATCAATGTCCTGCCACCGTCGGGGATAGTGGCGCTGGCGACCAAAGTCGAAGCGCAGGTCACCGTGATAGACAGGTCGCACCTGGCGACCGGACCGTTCGCGGTCGAACTGACTCCGAGGGTGGGGGGCAAAGCGCAGACGCAGACCGTCTCTGGGCTGAACGAAGGGCAAAGCAAGACCCTGGACTTCAAGAACATCGTGTACCTCGCGAGCGGCAAATACCAGCTGACGGCCTTGCTGGATCCGAAAGACCAGGTCGTCAAGACTCCGGCGGGAATCCACGAAGCCACCGCGGAAGTTGAAGTCGAAAAATGCAAAATCAAACTGATCTGCAAATGACCGGGAGCGGGCTCTACGCAAGACCGGTGGGCGGCCGGGAGGGGGCGCGTGGTGAGAAGCCCGCGCGGCGGCGGCGAGTGGCCATCCGGCTCTTGCTCGCGTGTGCATGCGCGATGGTGTCCGCGGGAGCGCTCGCCGGCGTGGCTGGCGCGGCGGCTAAACCGTGCGCGGACCTGCGGGTCTCGAAAATGACGATCAAGCCGACGGACCCCTCGCAGACGCAGCTCATCTCGGGCCAGCCGGCGGAGATCGAAGCGAAGGTCACCAACGCGGGCACGTGCGCCGCCGGCACCTTCGTGGCTGCCTTCAAGCTCTCGCTCCTGTCGGCGACGGCAGTGTCGGAATCGATCAGTGGCCTTGGTGCGGGCGAATCCACGATCATCGAGCTGCCGTACGCCTTCCCCAAGGCGGGCGAATTCCTGGCGGCGCTGCGGGTCAACCCGGGGCGCGAAGTGTCCGAGACCAACTACCTCAACGACACGGCTCTGAGAGCCCTGACGGTGGTGCCGGCGAACGTCAGCTTGGCCATCACGAACTTCACGATCGCGCCCTCGCCGCTGGACCCGACGGACGCGATTGTCCAGGGACGCCCGGCGATCGCGACGATCACCGTCGAGAACACCGGCAACATCGCGGCGGGCCCGTTTACGGTCCAGTGGACGCCCTTGGCGTTCGCGGTGCCGCTGTCGCAGGCGGTGGCTGGTGGTCTCGCGCCCGGCGAAACCGCGACCGTTCAGCTCGAATTCGTGTACACGCTCACGGGGTCCGTGACGACGACTGTCCTCGCGAGCGGACCGGGCGGCTCCGGGCCCTCGGCGACCGCCAAACTCGAAAAGGTGGTCGAGGCGCCGCTTGCCAACCTCAGGATCAGCAAGATCGAAAGCCACCCCGCGTTGGCGGGCTCGCCATCGACGATCGAAGTAACCGTCGAAAACAACGGCAACGCGGCCGCCGGCCCGTTCGTGGTGGCGTGGCAGCCAGGACCGTCCCAGGCCGCTGAGGCACAGCAGGTGGAAGGCCTGCGGGAAGGCGAATCCACGACGCTGACCTTCGTCAACGTGTTCGCGACCGCGGGCATCTACAAAGGCCTCGTGATGGCCGACAGCACCCATCAGATCGAAGAGCTGTTTGCGACAGAAAAGACCGCCGCGACGGAACTCGAAATCCCGGCGGCGACCGTCGACCTGGCGGTGCTCGGCGTGAGCATCAATCCCGCCAAGCCGGTTGCTGGATCCCCCGCGACCGTCACCGTGACGGTGGAGAACCTCGGCAACACTACGTCTCCACCTTTCGTCACGGCGTGGACGCCAAGCACGATCTTTGGTTTGCCCACGTTGCAGACGTTGGCAGAGGAATCCGCCCCGCTGGGTCCCGGGGAATTGCGGGAAATCCCGTTCTCCTACACATATCCGAAGGCCGGTTTTTTCTTCCACAGCGTCGCCGAAGTCAACCCGGGTCACGTGGTCAAGGAAGCGGAATTCGCCAACAACACCGGCAAGCTCTACGTGACGGTGCAGCCCTAGGTCGGACGCTGCAGCCTGAGCGCGAAAGCGCCGCGTGAGAACACTCAGTTGAGCGTGATCATGAGCGACTTGTAGTCGCCGCGGTAGTCCGTCTCGATGCTCGCTACAAACTGCTTGGGATCGGTTGGGTTGAACGCGAGACCTCCAGCCAACGAAGGGTATCCGTGGTATTGGCTCGACCACGGCACGCTCAGCCACGTCAGCTGCTTGGGATCGCTGCCGTCGGGGTTCATCGTCCAGTACTCCATCGATTCGAAGTAGGCGCCGACGCTGCGAGCGAAGATGATCCGCCCGCTTTCCGGCATCGTGAACGCGAACTCGTTGTAGTTGCTGAAGTACCCCGTGTCCGACGCATCTTCGGGCGAAAGACGGACCGCCGTCCCGGACAGGTTGGCGGGTATGGTCATTATCTGCAAATCGTCCCACGATGTCCCGGCAAGTACGTCGGCCGCGAATAGGACATGCGATCCGTCGGGCGTGAATCCGTAGGGCTCGAGTATTCCGGTCGATTGCAGCGTGTCCTCATTGGTGAGCGATGGCACACCGCCAGACCATGTGATTTCGGCGACATGCATCCGCCAACCACCGAACGGAACACCCCACTGCCACTGTTCGCTCCAGACCACCCGCGTCCCGGTGGAGTCGAATCGCGCCCAGATCAAGGCAGAGGTCCCACTCGACTTCTCATTGGTCAGTTGCCAGGCATGGGACCCATCTGAGGTCTGCAGCCAGAGATCGTTGAACGCGCCGTCGCCGGGCTCTGCCTCTGGCAGGCCGTCTGCGATCGGCGGATGGCTGGCCCGCTCGACGGTCGCCAACAGGTACTGCCCGTTTGGCGTTGCATCAGAGATGCCATGCTGGGTGCCGCTCGGATAGACACTACCGCAGGTCACGCACACCGCATCGCTGCCATCGGGGTTGGCGGCCCAGCCATTGTAGAGCCCCGATTCTTCGCGCTGGTTGTAGTAGATACGCCCGTCCGCCCAAGCGATCGGCGCCGCGTGCGTTTTCCAGGGGGTGACGGTGGCGACCGTGGGTTCTGTGCTGGGGGGCGCCGTGCTGGGGGGCGCCGCGTGCGAGTTAATCGCGGTGGTCAAGCCTTGCGTTGATTCGGCGGCGCTTTCAGGCTGCGCTGACACCGGCACGCTTGGGCTCGGCGGGGTTGCGCTCTTTGTCGGTTTGGTGACCTGTGGTTTGACACACCGCACGGTGGGTTCATGCGGCGCTGCCTTGTCCCGCGCGCATTGCTGGGTGCGCTTGCGCGTGTGCTCAGCTGCTTTGCTCGTGTGCTTTGCGTCCCGGCGCTTGTGTGCTGTGTGCGCGAGCGTACGAGCAGGAGCGCCCTCGCGCACGGCGCGGGCGAGCTGAAGTCCCGAGGAACCGTTGAGTCCGGCCGCGAGGACGAGCGAGGCCAAAGAGATCGGGAGCGACTTGCGCAGCATGCACGGACTCCTGTCGGGAGCAGGGCAAGAGAGCGCAAGGTCGAGAACATACGGTGACCTGATGCGCTTCTTGCGAGCCTATCGGCGGCTCACGACCTGCCTTGACCGAATGCCCGTGCCCTGGACACAGAGACCTTCGAGCGACGCTATGCGGGAGGCCAGCGCGACGCGACTAGAACACCCCGAGCGCGGCGAGATGCTGGTAATTACGCATGAACCAATCGGTCTCTTCGCCTGGGTTGGGCATGATCAGGCCCTCCTCCAGGATGGTGTCGGACGCCAGCTCCTCGAGCGCGATCACGAGCTCGTGTTCGGACTGGCCCGTAAGTCTTTTCCACATCTCCGCAAGTTCGGCAATCATCTGCTGACGAGCCTCGAGCGGGCGTCCGGCTCGGATTTTGCCGTTGATGATAGACGTTTCCGACGGCTCGCCGGCAGTGAACGACGTGCCGTAGGGCAGGTCGATGAACATCGCCCGCACGAACGCCGGCGGCACTCCCGTGGCCTGACAGTGGATCTGCGTGATCTCCTTGGCTATCTCGTTACGAACCGAGCCCGAGACCAACCCCTCCTTGACAAAGCACTGGTACATGGACACTTGCTGCCTCCAATCTGTAGATCTGTCTTCGTCATCCGTCGACGCTCGCGCTCCAACGATCCGGTCGCGGTCGCGCTAGCGAGCAGAACTGCATCGCGGTAGCGTATACGGGGTGGTAGGGGTCGAAGCTGCGCGTCGCGGTGCCCGACGCATCGGCAGTGCCGGTGCGAGGTACTCGCGCTGGCAAAAGCTGCGTCTGGCGGCCGGCGTCGGGATCCCGGTTGCCACATATGTGGTCCTGTCAGACACGCTGCACAACGCCCTCGCGGCGCTGGCGATCACCGAGGCGATTCCGGTCGCCTGGGTGCTTGCGATCGGGCTGCGCAAGCGTCGCGTGGACCCGATCGCGCTGATCGCGGCGATCGTGCTGCTGGTGGCGGTCCTGGTCTCGGTCGCCGTGGGAGGCAGCGTGCTGCCGCTCAAGCTCAGGCGCGCCGTGGTCACCGGCTCGCTCGGGATCGCCTGCCTGGGCTCGCTGCTGGTGGGACGGCCACTGCTGCCCGCCGCCATGGACTGGCTCGCGCGCGCCTGGCCGCGAACGGAGCGACTCACCCGCGTTCTCGGCGGCCGGGCCTCGCGCCGGCAGACGATCGTGCTCACGGCCATAATCGGCGTCACGCTGCTTGCCGACGCCACTGCTCAGGTCACTCTGGCGCTCAGCGTCTCAACCGCCGCGTTCCTGGGTGCCTCGCGACTGGCGCGGATGGCCATCTTCGCGGTCGGGCTGGGGGCGTGCGCTCTGTATTTGCGCTGGGTGGCCGCGCCGGCCGAGGACGATCTCGCGGCCACGAACTCGAGCTGATCGCGCGGACGCTTTCCTTGACACTTCGGCCGGGCCATGGTATTCACTGAGGTCATAAGGAGGGATTGGCCCCGTTGCTCGGACCGCCCTCGCCAGACCATGGACGATGTCTGAGGGGGGATGTGTGCAAGCGGCTCGGCTGTCTGCCGACGGAAGTCCCACGTTGACCGGTGAAGGCGCCAGCGTGCCGACGCTCGTCGTCGAGCTTGATGCCGCCGGGATCAACGCGCCCGACGCGCCGGCGCGCCGCTGCGACGTGCGCCTGATGCGTTCCGTTCACAACCCGCCGGCCGATCAGTCGTGGCCGTCTGACGGTGGCGAGGTGACGGCCGTGCTGATAGTGCGGGCGCTGCCACCCACGCGTCTGGTGTCGTGCGTTCGAGCGGCGGCCCGGGGCGGCGGCTCGATCTCTCCGGAGCTGCTTCTGCGCCAGCTGCTGCCCGAAATCGAAGGCGCCCATGCCGATCCCGGCCAGCCACAGCTGACCGACCGAGAGTATGACGTGCTGAGGATGCTCGCCGACGGCGAGAGCACACGGGGGATCGCCGAGCAGCTGAGCTACTCCGAGCGCACCGTCAAGAACATCGTGCGCGACCTGCTCGTCAAGCTGGGCTGCCGGACCCGGGCCCACGCTGTCGCGTCCGCCGCTCGGCAAGGGGTGATCTGAGTCGTATCCGCAGGCGCCATGAGCGGCAGGGTGGCGGTCATCGGACTGGACTGCGCGGAGCCCCGGCTCGTGTTTGATCGCTGGCGAGAGGAGCTGCCGAACCTGAGCCGGTTGATGGCCGCTGGCACCTGGGGACCGCTTCGCAGCGTCGACCCACCGATCACGGTGCCGGCTTGGAGTTGCATGATGACGGGCCGCGACCCCGGCGAGCTTGGCATCTACGGCTTTCGCAACCGCAGCAAGCACGACTACACCTCGCTTTCAGTTGCCGACTCCAGCGCGGTGCAGGTCGATCGGCTGTGGGACCACTTCTCTCGTGCCGGCAAGCACGTGATCGTGGTCGGCGTGCCGCAGACCTCCCCGCCGGTCCCGGTCAACGGCGAGCTCGTGTCGTGCTTTTTGACCGCGGACCCGCGCAAGGATCCGTACACGTATCCGGCCGCCCTGCGCGCTGAGATCGAGTCGATCGTCGGTTCCTACCGGGTGGACGTGCGGAACTTTCGCAGTGACGATCGCGACCGGATCCTCGCGGAGATCTATGAGATGACCGAGCAGCGCTTCACCGTCTGCCGGCACCTGCTCGACACCAGGCAGTGGGACTTCTTCATAATGGTCGAGATCGGACTCGACCGCATGCACCACGCCTTCTGGCGCTTCCTCGATGCCGAGCATCCGCGCTACGAGCCCGAGCACCGCTACCGCGACGCGATCCGCAACTACTACATCTACCTCGACGAAGAGATCGGCGAACTGCTCGAGCGCTTTGACGACGACACCACGGTGCTCGTCGTATCCGACCACGGCGCTCGACCCATGCAAGGGGCGATCTGCGTCAACGAATGGCTCGCTCAGGAGGGCTATCTCGTGCTCGATCAGCCGCCCCAGGGACCGACCGCGTTCGCTGATGCGCGCGTCGACTGGAGCAAGACCCGGGCGTGGGGGGAGGGCGGCTACTACTGCCGGCTGTGCCTGAACGTCGCCGGACGCGAGCCGCAGGGCATCGTCTCGTCAAGCGAGTACGAGCAGCTGCTCGACGAGCTCGCAGATCGCCTGCAGCGGCTGCCGGGCCCGGATGGCAAGTCGATCGGCACACGAACCTTCCGACCACAGGAGCTGTGGCGCGAGCAGCGGGGGATCCCGCCTGACCTGATCGTCTACTTCGGCGATCTCGGCTGGCGCAGCAACGGCAGCCTTGGCCATGGTCGCCACTGGACCTATGACAACGACACCGGCCCCGACGACGCCAACCACGACCGCAACGGGCTATGCATCGTCTCGGGTCCCGGGGTACGCGCGCAGCGGCGCGAGGACATGGCGATCTACGACATCGCGCCGACGATACTCGCCCAGGCCGGTCTTCCAGCGGATGACGGGATGCGCGGGCAGGTCCTGGCCGAGGTCACGCACTCCCTATAGGCATACTGGGCGCTTGCGCCGCTAGGCCTTTTCCAGCACGAAGCGCAGGTAGGTCAGCTCGTGCTCGGCGAAGGCTCGATACACGGGGCTGCCTTCGACGGCCGCGAAGCGGAGCACTTGCCGGCGCAGGAGCTTGGGCACCCGACGCTCGATCTGCGCCCGCCTGATCGGCGTGTCCAGCTCCAGTGCGCGGATCACGTTGGGAGTGATGTCCTCCTCGTCCAACGTGCGAAAGCCCGCGTCGGCCAGCTGCTCGTGCAGACGAGCCACATCTTCGCGGGCGAACACCCCGTCCTGCGTGGGCTCGGTGGAGCGAAGGTCGGCCAGCAGCAGCAGGCCGTCCGGCCGCAGCACCCGGTGCGCCTCGCGCAGGAAGCTCGGCGGGTCGCCGTAGCAGTGTGTCGACTCAACGCTGAGGACCGCGTCGAACGCAGCGTCGGGGAAAGGTAGCTGCTCGGCGTTGCCGGCGACGAACTCCAGGCCAGGCCGCGCGTAGCGTGCTCGACAGCGCTCGATCGCCTGACGTGCCAGGTCCAGGCCTGTCATCGAGCGCAGACCGAAGCGCTCGAACACGAACGCCGCACCGCCACCTCGGCCGCAGCCCACCTCCAGCACATCCTTGCCAGACAGCTCAGCTGCGCCTGCGACCATGGCATACAGCTGCAGACCGAAGCTGTCCGCCTGCCCCTCGGCACGCACGGACTCGGCCGCGGAGGAGTCCAGTGGCGCGTAGCCGTAGTTGAGCAGCGCCGTCCCGTGATCGCGCCGGCCCAGGCTGATGACCTCATAGACCGAGCGCCACAGCATCTGCTTGGCACCGGGAGCGAGCTGCGGCGCGGCGCGCAGCGCCGCGCTCGCCACTGCTCGTACGGGCCTGACCTCGCTCACACCACGCTCACAACGGTGGAGCTGCCGCTGGCATCGGTTATCCGCAGGCGTGCGACGAGCGCGCCGGCCGTCTGTTGCCTGGCCTTGAACCTGAGTGCTCTGCTCTCTGCCAGCAGGGGCCCGCGGGCCGTAAGCGACACGCTTGCCGCGGCGCGCTTGAATGAGATCACGAGCTTGCCGCCCTGGATGTGGGCGCTGCGCACGTTGGCGCCCGACAGCGAAAGACCCTTGACCGACACGCTGGTCTGGCAGCTGGCGCCGTTGCACACACGATGCTTCACCAGCGCCGCGTCCTTGAAGTCGACGCCCGCGGGCAGCGCGATCGACATCGATGCGATGTTGGGGGCGTTGGCGCCGTGGGTCGCTCGCAGCTGGAGCTTGGGCCTGCCGCTCGCCAGCTCTGTCAGCGACCCCGAGGCAGTCGGACTGCCGGCCGTCTTGGCGACCGCCGGCGCGGGGGCGGGGCAGCCGACGTTGGTGACCGGCCCGGTCACCTTGCTGACGGGGTTTCCGTCCTGTGGCGTGAACGTGGTCGCGATCGTGCCTTTTTCACACGACGTCGCGAACGCAGGGCCGCCTGGCGGCCCGGTGAACGTCAAGCTCAGGGAGCTCAGCGGGATGTCGGGCATCCCCACGAACGAGATCGTGTGTTCGGTGAAGCTGACCGGCGCGGAAACGGTGAACGCATAGGGGGGCGGGAAGGACATCGTCAGCGTCACCCCGGCGACCGGCGCGCTCAGCTGGGTCACTTCGCCCGAACCGGTGCTGCTGATCGAGTCGCCAAGCGTCAGCGTGCCATGGGCCAGCGCCGGGGAGGGCAGCAGCGGAGATTCCGCTGCCACGGTGCCGACGGTGCACGGCTTTTCCGAGAAGCACGGCTGGAGGACTTTGTTCACCTTCAAACCTGTCGGGATCCCGAACTCGATCGCACTGGTGGCCGACTGGCCGGGGCCTTGGGTGAAGGTCGTCACGACCACCGCGTTGGTGCTCTGCGGCGATTCCTTGGTGACGGTCACGGCGGCCGCCGGAGCATAGGGCATCGAGCTGCAGCCGGTCACGGTCAGCGGCGCGCTCGTTACTCCCGAGGAACCCTGCCAAGAGTACGCTCCCACCGTGACGTTCTCGGTCGGGCTACAGCTCGTCGGCAGCCGCGGTCCGCTCAAAGTGAACTGGATCTCGGTGATACCGGGTGGAAGGTTGCTGTAGGAGAGGTCAAAGCCAACTTCCGGCGATGTCCCCAGCGCCAGGTCGCCGATGACCGTCGAGCCGCCTTCGACGGTTGTCTCCACGCCGGCCACATCGGATGGCTTTGGCGCCGCGACGAGATACATGTTCAACGCCTTGCCGGCGGGCCCGTTGATGACGCCGCTGCCTATCTGGCATGCCGGGCTCGGTGTGCTGGCCACCACGCACGCCCCGCCTGCCATGTCGAGGTTGATCAGGAACCCTTTGGGGAAGGAGACCGTCAGATTCCTGACAGAGTCGCCGCTCACTTCGCCCAAGGCGTCTTCGACCACTCCGCTCAGTGGCGTGATGTCAATGTCGAACTCGGTCGCCGGGCTGGAGCCCGCTGTCGTGCCAGCGCCCTGATTGAGCGACAGGGTCGGTGCGATCGTGGCCGCCGCCACGCCCGGGAAGATCGCTGTGACGGCTGCAACGAGCAGCCCGGCCAGAGCAATTCGGATCGACATTGCAGTTGCCTCCTTCTTAACCATTTGGCGACTGCCCCTGGTGGGGCTGCGCGAAGTACCGGTCACGGTTCACCCGCCGCGTTGGCGTACTCGAGCGCTCGTTCGAGACGCTCGGCAAGCATGGACCGTTCGTCGCTCGGGCCGGCGACCGCCTGCAGACGCTTGACGTCGCGCAAGGCTGCCGAGCGATCGCCCCGATTCCAAGCCGCCTGTCCTGCATCGGCCAGTCGCTGCAGGGGCGACCCGGATCCCCTCCGCGCCGAGGTTGCGGCGGGCCCCCCGAGCGCCTGCTGGAGCGCGCCGAAGGTGGCCGGCGGCTCTGGCGCGGGAACGACCTGGACGTTGGAGGGGCCCGATGTCTTGCCGGTCGCGCTCTCGGCGACGACTTGGTAGACGTCATGGCCGGATGGGCGGACGAAATAGGAGTTGGTCGTCGTGGCGACCGGTTCGAACGCGCCCGTCAACGACAGCGTGACCGGCACGCTGCCTGGGGCTTCCGGTTCGGTCACGGTCGGCATCGCGCCTTCGAGCTGGTAGCCGTTTGGCAGCGTCGGCGGCGCCTTCAGGTAGACCGTCGCCGTGATTTCGGGCGCGGCCAGCACCTCGTAGCGAACTGCCGACGCAGACGGCTTCCAGGACAAAAGCGTCCCCTTGTGCACAGCATCGGCGATCAGCGCGGTCGGTGGCGCCGGCGCCCCGGCCGTTCTCGGGGCATTGACCAGCGACGCGCAGGCCGGTTCCCGATCGTCGATTATCGTCGTGCCCTGCGCGTGGTTGGCGCTGCCGATATACAGTTCTTCGCCGTTGGGGCCGGCCGGTTGGAGCGTGCGCGCGCCGAAGTCGAATTCGCTGTGGCCGAATGCGTCGCGGGTCACCGGATACCAGTCTTCGCCGTCGCACGTGTCCCACAGCTGATAGCCCGACGCGCCAGCCAGGAAATCACCGAGGAACCCGTAGCCTTTGGCCGCTTTGAGCAGGTACCCCCACGTGTTGGTGCCGAGGTACAGGCCGCCGTCGGCCACGGTCATGCGCCAGAAATGGGCGTTGAAGAGGCTGCCGAAGCCGTCTTCCAGGCCGCTGATCGGGTAGATCATCTGGCCGTTTTCCAGCTCGCGCGGCTTGCCGACCACAAGCTGCCACTTGCCGTCCGCTTGGATGCGGATCAGCTCGGAGCGCGGGTTCGTGCTCTTGTTGTACCAGCCGCTGGCGCCGACGTATAGCGCGTTGCGATAAGCCTTCATCGAGACGACCGAGGTGATGATCGGGCCGCGACCCGCGCCCCCGCCGACCAGCTCCTTGAACACGAACGGATACGGCGCATACAGTTCGCCGACTTCCTGGCCCTGACCGCTGGTCTCCCACACCGAATAGCCCGTCCTGGGGCTGCCGCAGCCCACGTACAGCTTGCCGTCGAACGTCGCGACCTCGAAGATGTCCAGGTTCGCTGGGCTGACCTGTATCAGGCCGGGATGCGCAGACGACGGGTTGGTGATTTCGAACAGCGATCCGTCTCCTGTCAGGTCCGGCGTCGCCGTAACGAATAGGCGCTGCTTCCACACGACCAGCGAGCGAAAGCCCATCGGGCGCACGCTGCCGTTGGGGAAGTTGACGATCACGCTGGGCAATTTCAGCGCCTGCCAGTGCACGCCGTCGTAGCTGCGCAGGATCCGGGGTGGATGGCTCTTGAGCAGTTCCGGCAAGTACTCGTCGGCGCTCAGGCCGGCGGCGTACAGCGCATGCCTGCCCTGGGGGTCGGTGTACTCGACCATGCCGCGAAAGCCGATCTCGCTTGCGACCCGCTTGCTCGGCTCCTTCGGGTTGCGCTCGGTGTCGGGCGAGCGATAGACCATCCTCCACTTCGACGTCGTGGGCGTGTACTGCCAGATCTCGGCGCGGAGATCCATGTCGTATGGGTCTGCCGGGCAGTGCACGTTCTCCTGCGGGTTGGTCACGTAGTAGTTGAGGTCCTTGTCGTAGTACTGGGTTGTCTGGTCTTCGACGCACAGCACGTCGCGTCCGGTTCCCACGTACAGCTTGTGTTTGAACCAGCCCATCGACCACGCATATGAGTTTTCGCGTTCGCCAAAGCCGTTCTGGGCGATCACGCGGACCCCATGCCCACTGATCGAGACCGCTGCGTTCGTGCCGCCGCTGAGCGCGAGCGGCGCGGCGATCACCATCAGCGCCAGGAGCAAGGTCCGTAGCGCTCGAGAAGGCTTCATGAGAGGGTCCTTTCGACTTCTGGGCGACCTGCTCCTGCCCCGCTCGCATAGTCCTGGCTGGGCGCGAGGGCTTCGATCAACTCTGCTGCCCCGGCTGGTCCGGGCGCCTTTGCCAGCAACGCCGCACAACGCTGTGCGGCTTCACGGTAGCTCGGCTGTGCGAGCACACGCTCGACGGCTTCGCGCAGGCTGGTCGGCGTACAGCGTCGCGGCGCCAGGATCACGCCCGCCCCCGCGGCCACCACGCGCCGGGCGTTGTCTGGCTTGTCCCAGGTGGTCGGCACGAGCACCAGCGGCACCCCCGCGCGCAGCCCGGCCATCACCGAGCCGGCTCCGCCTGTCGTCACGAGCGCCGCACAGCGGGGCAGCAGCGCGTCATGGCTCAGCCACGGCGCCAGGTGCACGTTGGGCGCGGTCGAGCTCAGGCCCAGCTCCTCGGGCCGGCGGTCGCGCCCGTGCGTGATGATCGCCTCGAGCGGCCCCCCGGCGAGTCCCTCGACGGCGGCGCGCAGCACGAAAGGATCCTGGTAGTGCGATGTGCCCTCGGTGACGTGCACCCACGGCCGGTCTGAGGGAAGCTGATCGAGCCAAGCGCTCGTTCCGGGAGGCTCGGGCGGGTGCCAGGTGCATGCGCCGACGTAGTGCACGCTCGGCGGCAGATCCTTGCGATTGAAGTCGAGCTCGGCCACGCTGAGCACCATGTACAGCGGCAGTCGTCCGCAGTACTCGTTGACGCCACAGCCCATCGGCGCAAGTCCGTAGCCGGCGCGCAGCTCGTCCAGGCGGCGTCGCAGTCCGCGTCCCAGCAGCTGGGTGGCGCGGGCGATCGCCCACGCGCGCACGCGCCCACGGGCGTTGTGAGCCGGCTCGAGCCCTGAGCCGGGTGGCGGCGCATCCGGGCCCGGGATCACGGCCGTGATCAGCGGCGAGGCGAGCGCCACGGGAATGGGCACTGCCTCGTGCACGACCAGGCTGGTGCCCCACATCGAGGCGTCGGTGACGATCACGTCGGCTTTCCACTCGGCGATGATCGAGCGCAGGTCCTCGACCTGGCTGGGAATCGTCTCGACGAGCCACTGGCGAAACGCCTGGTATTGAACACGCTGGGACTGGCGGCGACCTCCGACCTCTCGCTCGCGCTCCTGCACCGCCAGCCAGGCCGGCTCGATCTGCGCGAACGGAAAGACCCGAACCCCCGCGGCCTCGATCGTCTCCTGGAGTCTGGCGCCGGTGTAGAACGCCACCTCGTTGCCCCGTTCGCGCAGCGCCAGCGCCATGCTCAACTGTGGGAACACATGGCCCTCGAACGGCCAGCAGCAGAAGAGGATGCGCGCGCTCATGCCGAACCCCGATCGACGAGCGCCGGCTGCTTGGGGGCACTGCCGGCAGACGCCAGCTGTTCGAGCAGCTCAGCGGCGCGCGGCGGTCCCGGCGCGGCTGCCAGCTTGACGGCAAGCCGCTGCGCAGCTTCGCGGTAGGCGGGCCGATCGAGCACATCGCGCACCGCGGCGCGCAGCTTCTCGGCGCTCAGACGGCGTGGCGACAGTCGGATGCCGGCTCCGGTCTCGGTGACCCGGCGCGCGTTGTCGGGCTTGTCCCAAGTGGTCGGCACGAGCACCATCGGCACGCCGGCCTCGGCCGCGCCGAGGATCGTGGCCTTGCCGCCGACGGTCACCAGCGCCGAGCAGCGCGGTAGCAGCTCGCCGTGGCTGAGCCAGGGAGCGATGTGCACGTTTGACGCGGTCGCGCCGCGGCCGAGCACGGACGCGTCGCGCTGCTGGCCGGTCGTGAGGATCAGCTCCACGGGCTCGTCGGCGAGCGCCTCGATCGCCGTGCGCAGCAGGAACGGATCGCCGTATGCCAGCGTGCTCTCGGTTACGTGCACCCATGGGCGCTGCGTGGGGATCTCGTCGAGCCACTGAGCGGTGCCGACTCCGTCTGGATACAGGATGCAGTTGCCGACGTAGTGGACGCTGGCGGGCAGGTCGTGGCGGTCGTAGTCGAGCTCGGGGATGCTGCCGACGAGACACAGCGGCAGGCGAGCCGTGTACCTGTTGACCGATTCGCCCATCGGCGCCAGCCCGTGCTGCACGCGCAGCTCGTCCACGCGCCGGCGCATGCCGGTGGCGGCGAGCTCGGTCAGGCGCGTCAGCGCGGCCGATCCCAGCCGGCCCCACGGGGATGTGGGGGGGCGCAGGCCGAAGCCGAACGCGGGCGCATCCGGCCCGGGGATCAGCGGACCCATGAAGGTCGAGGACAGCGCCACGGGGATCCGCTCGGCCTCCCACAGCACGACGATCGGTCCCCACAGCGACAGGTCCGTGGCGATCGCGTCCGGGCGCCAGCGCGCGAGCACGTCACGCACGTCTGCGACCTGGTCGGGGATCGTCTCGACCAGCCAGTCGCGCAGGATCGGCAGCAGCCGGCCGCCGCCGGGACGGGCTCGCCGGTCGCCGGTGTCGACCGCGCGCATGCTCGTGAAGGCGCGCTCCTGGTCGACACGGTCGAAGGCGAACAGCTCGAAGCCCTCCTGCTCGATGGTCGCGCGGACGGCCTCGCCACTGTAGAAGGCGACCTCGTGGCCGCGCTCGCGCAGCGCGATCGCGATGCTCAGCTGCGGCAGCAGGTGGCCGGTAAACGGCCACAGCGTGATCAGGATGCGGCGGCTCATCGCGCCGACCCCGCGGTCGTCGCCGCCTCGCCGTCCTTGACCCGGCGCTCCAGTCGGCGAATGTGCCCGCCGAAGTAGAAGCGCTCGAACAGGCTCTGGGGCATGTATCGCCGCAGCGCGATCACGACCGAGGCGCCGCGCCCGACCACGTAGCGCATCCGCGGCTGCTTGGCGGTCAACGCAGTCCCGATCGCTTGGGCTACGTGCTCGGGGCGCGTGGGCGAGCGCTCGACGATCCTGTCCGCGATCGCCTCGCTGGCGGAGAACAGGCCGTGGTAGGGGCTGCTGGGATCCTCCGCACGCGCCGCGGTGCCGCGGTAGCTCGACCAGCGAGTCGTCTTGATGATTCCCGGCTCGACGATCACCGACTGGATACCGAACGGCGCCAGCTCTTGCGCCAGTCCCTCGCCGAACCCCTCCTGGGCGAACTTGCTCGCGCAGTACATGGTGACGCCGAATCCGGGAACGCGCCCACCCACCGACGTTACGGTCACGATCCGTCCGCAGCGCGCCTCGCGCATGTGCGCGATGACCGACCTGGTGACCGCGATCGTGCCCAGCACGTTGGTCTCGAACAGCAGCCGGATCTCCTCCTCCGAGCAGTCCTCGGTGCATCCGCGCAGACCGATGCCGGCGTTGTTGACCAGGCCGAAGATGGCACCCGCGGCGCCCACCACAGTGGCGATCGCAGCGGCGATGCTGGCGCGGTCTGTCAGATCCATGGCCAGGACCTCGAGCTCGACGCCGCGCTCGGAGGCAGCCTGCAAAAGCCCCTCGCGCTGGGCCGGGTTGCGTACCGTCGCGTACACGCGAAAGCCCCGCGCGGCCAGCTGCAACGCCGTCTCCAGGCCGATGCCCGTGCCGGCGCCGGTGACGATCACCGCATCACCCGGCTGACCGGGCCTGCCCTTGTCGATCCCGAGCATCAGCCCCTCGCGATCTCGACTGATTCAGTCACCGGCAGCCGCGCCGCGATGTGCTGCGCGACCAGCTCCGGTTGCTCCATCGGGCCGAAGTGACCCCATTCTGTGCTCGGCAGCAGGACGGCTTGCGCGTTTGGCAGGTGGTCGTTGAGATACTCGAACGTGGGCAGGAAGGCCGAGCGCTCGGTGTACATGAGCACGACCGGCGTGTGGATCGAGCCGATGCGCTCGAGCGTCAGCGTGCCGACCTGCCGGTAGTCCTGCGGCAACGTCGTCTCGTCGACCAGCCGCAGCAGCGGCTTGGGGTTGCGCGGCAGGCCCTTCAGCGGCCCCCATTGCTTGGGCAGGTCGATCGTCGCTCGGATCATGTAGTGCAGGTCCGAGCGCTTGTCGGCCGGGACCGGGTGGCCGGCTTCATCCAGCGCCCGCGCCCAGTAGGACCAGCCGACCCAGTCCTCGTCACGGCGGCTGTCCTCCAGCGCCGGCAGCGCCGCCTCGATCGCGATCACCTCGCGGACGCGATCGGGCTGGCGCAGCGCGTGGTAAAGGGCGATATCGGCTCCGTAGCTGTGGCCGGCGATCAGCGGCCGCTCGATCTCCAGCTCGTCGAGCAGCGCCAGCAGGTCGTCGGCCATATCGTCGGGCGTGTAGCCGGATGCAGGCGTGTCGCTGAGGCCGTGGCCGCGCAGGTCGTAGGTGAGGATCCGAAAGCGCTCAGACAGCTCGGGCACGATCCGCAGATGCCAGACGGCCAGGTTGCCGGTGAGGCCGTGGACCATCACCAGGTCGGGCCCCTTGCCGACCTGCTGATAGTGGATGCGGATGCCGCTGGGAAGGGTCGCCTTGGGCATCAGCCGTGTCTCTCGTTGCTCATTCCACATATCCCAGGGCGCGCAGCCGCTCCATTACGGCGGCCTGCTCCTCGGGGTCGAGCTCGACCTTGGCCGCGGGGCTCGATACGAGCGCCGGCGCCGCTGCCGGGACGCGCCGCGGGGGGCGTCGCTGCAGCTCGGCGGGCTCGAAGATCGCCTCCGGCACGCTTCCGGCCATGTCCTCGGGCGCTCCCAGGCCCAGCTGGTGCAGGAGCAGTGGCGCCACGTCGACGATCGACAGCTCATCCACCGATGCGCCGGCGCGGATGCTGGGGCCGGCTGCGAGGAAGATGCCCTCCCATCTGTGGTGGCCGCGGGGCTCCGGGCGGCGCGCGACGACGGTCTCTGAAGGCAGGATCGACATCGTGCCGCCGTCGGCGAGCACCAGCGAGAGATCGGGGCCCAGCTGTTCGAAAGGCCCCGAGAATGCCTGCTCTCGGGTCCACACCTCCTCGACCAACGGTGCATCGTCGTGGGGGCGACGTACCTCGCGCAGCTTGGCGGCGATGTCCTGGGTGAGCTTCGCCCGGACGCCGTCGGGCATCGGCTCCTCGCCGCCGGGCAGACGGTCGACGATGTGGATGCCCTGGCTCGACGGCGTCGCCGCATAGGCGACCGTGCGCGTCCAGTCCAGCGCGTGCACGTGGCGGGTCATCTCGGCGAATCCGACCTCGGTGTCACCGCGAACCTTGCCGTTCTGGCTGTCGGCCCACGCCAGGTATCCGTTTTGCT
>DATNLQ010000035.1:0-2145 GCA_035602785.1 Solirubrobacteraceae bacterium | reverse complement strand
GGTAGCGGTACTCCGATGCGATGTCCATTTCCACGGGCAGGCGCGCCCACTCCTCGATCGCGTAGCGGCCGACCAAGCCGGCGTGATAGGAGGTGCCGCAGGCGACGATCACGATTCGCTTGACGTCCGCGAGGATCGTCTCGGCAAGCGCCCCCTGCTCGTCGAGGTCCACGCCCGCGCCGCGGGCGGTGCGATCGGAGATCGCCTCGGCGACCGCGTCGGCCTGTTCGTGGATCTCCTTGAGCATGAAGGTCTCAAAGCCGCCCTTCTCCGCGGTCTCCTCGTCCCAGTCGACCGTCTGCTCGGCGCGTTCGATCGGCTCGCCGGCAGCGGTGGTGATCGTGACGCCGTCGGGGCGCAGCACGACCACCTCGCCGTTCTCTACGTACTGCACGCGCCTGGTCTGCGCCAGGAAGGCGGACACGGCGGAGGCGATGAACTGCTCGCCCTCGCCGCGGCCGATGATCAGCGGACACTCCTTGCGCGCAGCGACCAGCAGCTCGGGCTCGTCCAGGCTCATGGCCACGAATGCGTAGTGGCCCTCGAGCTCGGCGTAGGCGCCCCGCACGGCGTCCGCAAGGTCTCCGTCATAGTGCTCGGCGATCAAGTGCGCGATCACCTCGGCGTCGGTCTCAGACGTGAACACGCCGCCATTGGCCGCCAGGCGCTCCTTCAGCGCGAGATAGTTCTCGACGATCCCGTTGACCACCACATGCACGCGGTCGGCGCTGTCGAAGTGCGGGTGGGCGTTCTCCTCGCTGACGCGTCCGTGGGTCGCCCAGCGCGTATGGCCGATCCCGGTCGTCGCCGGACGCTCGACCACCGCGACGGTGCCGGCGCTGGCCTGCGCGTCCGCCTGCAGGTCGAGCTTGGCCCGCAGCGCGCTCAGGTTGCCGACCGCACGCACCGCATCGATGCGATCGTCGACGATGACCGAGATGCCGGCCGAGTCATAGCCGCGGTACTCGAGCCTGCGCAGGCCCGCGAACAGCAGCTCCTGGACAGACCGCTCCCGCTCGCGCCTGCCCACGTAGCCAACGATGCCGCACACCTGATCGAAGATACCAACGGCCACGCGGGCGTCCAGCGATGTGGACGTCTATCCCAGTTCGCGCGCCACCAGCGCGACCAGGTCTGCGCACACCGTCTGAGCCTCCTCGTCGGTGGGCGCCTCGACCATGACCCGCACGAGCGGCTCTGTGCCGCTCGGGCGCACCAGCACGCGTCCGCGCCCGGACAGCGCCTGTTCAGCGGCCTGCACGGCGGTGTGCACCTGCTGTGAGTGCTCCAGCGCACCGCGGTCGCGCACGCGCACGTTGACCAACCGCTGGGGCAGCTTGGCCATCGCGTGGCGCTCGCTCAGGTCGGCTCCGCCGAGCGCCTCGAGCGTGAGCAGCGCGCTTGCGATGCCGTCCCCGGTGCGGTTGAAACCCATCTCGATGATGTGCCCGGACTGCTCGCCGCCGAGCGTCCATCCGCGCGCGCGCAGCTGCTCGAGCACGTAGCGGTCGCCGACGTTGGTGATCGCCACCTCCACCCCCGCCAACTCCATCGCCGAGTGAAAGCCGTAGTTGGTCATCACGGTCACCGCGACGCCACCGCCATGCAGGCGCCCGCTGTCGCGCAGGTGCAGCGCGGCCAGCGCCATCAGCTCGTCTCCGTCTACGACCTCGCCGCGGCGGTCGACCGCAAGCACGCGGTCGCCGTCCCCGTCGAAGGCGAAGCCCAGCGCGTGGCCACCCGAAACGACCCGCTCGCCAAGCGCGTCGATGTGCGTGGAGCCGCAGCCCGCGTTGATGTTGCGTCCGCTGGGCTGATCTGCGATCACCGTGACCGTTGCGCCCAAGCGCCTGAAGATCTCCGGCGCCACCTGGTAGGTGGCGCCGTTGGCGCAGTCGAGCACCACGTCCAGCCCGTCGAGGTTCAGCTGGGCAAAGCGCGTGTGCAGCTCGCGCAGGTAGTCCTCGGCGGCGCCGCGCAGCTCACGGATGCGTCCGATCTGCGCTTGGCGCGCGCTCGCATCGGCAGATGCGGGGCCGGCGGGCGCGGCGTCGGAGCGCTCGAGCTCGCGCTCGATCTGCAGCTCGGCGTCGTCTGAGAGCTTGTAGCCGTCGCCCGCGAAGAACTTGATCCCGTTGTCCTCAT
>DATNLQ010000026.1:0-7551 GCA_035602785.1 Solirubrobacteraceae bacterium | reverse complement strand
CGGCGCCGCCCGGCGGCGCCGAGGAGGTGCTGGCGCGCGTGCATACGCTGCTCGCGCGCGTGCTCGTCTTTCCCACGGCGACCGTGGCGGCGATCAACGGCCACGCGTTCGCTGCCGGCGCGATGCTGGCGCTTGCGTGCGATGCGCGCGTGATGCGCGAGGACCGCGGCTACATGTGCCTTCCCGAGGTCGACGTCGGCCTGGCGTTCACACCTGGGATGACAGCGCTGCTGCAGGCACGGCTGACCGCGGCGACCGCGCACGAGGCGATGCTCACCGGTCGTCGCTACGGCGCTGCACAGGCGCTCTCAGCCGGCATGATCGAGGCGGCCGTCCCCGAGGAGCAGGTGCTCGAGGCGGCCCTCGAGCGGGCTGGCGCCCTCACGAGCAAGTCGCGCGCGACCGTCGCTGCGATAAAGCGCGGCCTCTACGCCGACGCCGTCGCCGCGCTGGAAGCCACCACGCCACTTCCGCCCGCCGTAGGCGCGTCATGAGAGCGACCCGCGCCGGCGGCGTGTGGGTCTTCTCAGACCGGCTTTACGGCAGCGCTGTAACGCGAGGGGACGAGCGGCGCGCCTGGGCGAACGTCACCAGCCGCCTGTCCTGCTCGTCCCACAGCTTGAGCGAGACCGCGCGCACGCCGTCCCACAGCGACAGCGTTGGCACGTCGTGGAAGATCGCGTTCTCATCGTGCGCTCGCTGCAGGTTGTAGTTGGGGATGCGCGCGCTGAGGTGATGCACGTGGTGAAAGCCGATGTTGCCGGTGGCGAACTGCAGCAGCTTGGGCAGCTTCAGATATGAGCTGCCGCGCAGCGCAGCATCGGCGTAGCTCCACTCGCCTGCGCTCTCCCAGTAGGCGTCCTCGAACTGATGCTGTACATAGAACAGCCAGATCCCGACCGACCCCGCCAGCAGCGCGGGCGGCCCGGCCACGAGCAGGTAGTCGCGCCAGCCGATCAGCCAGCACAGCCCGCCCACCAGCAGCGCGAGCGCGGCATTGGTGGCGATCACGCTGTTTCGCATCCGCGGGCGAGCGCCCTTGGCGACGATCCGCGGGCCGATGATCATGGCGACGATCGGCCCGAGGCCGAACATCACGAGCGGATTGCGCAGCAGCCGGTAGCCGAGCCGGCCGCGCCGGTCCAGCGCTTGGTATTCGGTGATCGTGAGCGTGCGCACGTCGCCCACGCCGCGGCGCTCGAGGTCGCCCGACGTGGCGTGATGGACAGCATGGTCGTGGCGCCAGCGCAGGAAGGGCATGTACAGAAACAGTCCGAACACCGTCCCGAGCCAGCGGTTGGCGCGTCGGGATCTCAGGAATGAGCCGTGCGAGCAGTCGTGGAACACGATGAAGGTTCGTACCAGCAACGCCGCGGTCGGGAATGCGAGGGCGATTACCAGCAGCGCAGAGACGTCCAGTGCCAGGTACATCGCGACCGAGAGCGCCAGATAGGCGACCACCGAGGTTGCGATGTCCAGGAGCGCCCGTCCGGTGTGCGGCTGGGCGTATCGGGCCAGCGTCGCCTGCAAGGAGGCGCCGTCGGACATGCACGAGGCGATCTTGGGGTCGGCGCTGCCGTTGGGTGACTTGCGGGCCTTTGCGCCCACGCTGTCGGGGAGTGTGTCGGTGGGGATCATCGGACCCTTTCTCTGAGGCGCATCGCTGCCCGTACGACCGGACGCGCCCCCCGACGCGACCGCCAGTCTACACAGGCGTTTACACGACACGCTGGTTTGACCATAACAATAGACGATTTTACGTATAAACGTATATACTAGTCCGTACATGATCTTCCAGACCCCGGAGCTAGACCCGGATATGCGGGCTGGGCTCGCGGAGTTGGACGACCTGCACGGGCAGCTGAGGGAGCAAGCACGAGCAGCCGGACGATGGCTTGCCGGCCTGCGCCGACGATGGCGGGCAGCCTGCGCCGAGAGCTCGATCGAGGTCGGGGGCTTTCACGTGCCCGAGGATGAGACGATCGCGCTGGCCAGCGGAGACGAGCCGGCCGATCCAAGCGACAAGGACCGCATGGCGCTCTCCTGCTACGCCCGGGCGATGGACCACGTCGGCGTGATGTCCGCTGATCCCGCGTTCGGCTGGGACGCGCGCGTCCTGCTCGACCTGCACTTCGATGCCTGCTACTTCCAGAAGGACAGAGACCCGGGCCAGTATCGCCGCCGTAGGATCGAGCTGGCGGGCGCGGACGGCGGGCCGCCCGCCTACGTGGGGCCGCCCGCCTACGTGGGGCCGCCCGCCTACGTGGGGCCGCCCGCCTACGTGGGGCCGCCCGCCTACGTGGGGCCGCCCGCCTACGTGGCGCCGCCCGCAGACGACGTGCCGGCGCTGATGGGCGAGATCATCGAATGGCTCGATCGCGGCGACCTTCACACGCACTTGATCGTGCGCGCGGCGATGGCCCATCTGCATCTCGTTTCCGTACACCCCTTCCGTGACGGCAACGGACGAATCTCGCGCATCCTTCAGTCGCTGGTGCTGGCCCGAGGCGGGCTCTTGGCACCGGAGTTCGTTGCGATCGAGGAGTATCTCGCCGGCAACACCGCCGCCTACTACGCAACGCTGCAAACGGTTCAGGGCGCCACCTATCTCCCCGAACGCGACGCAACTGCGTGGGTCCGATTCTGCATCGGTGCCCACCTCGTACAAGCTCGCCTACGGCTGTACCAGCTCGACGACGCGGCCAGGCGTTGGGCGTTGCTGGAGGCGCTGGTAGAGCAGCGCGGATGGCCCGAAAGGCTCGTGATCGCGCTCGAGCAGAGCCTCTTTCAGGGGATCGACAGGGCGGCTTACGCCACCGAGGCCGACGTGTCGGCGCCGACCGCGAGCAGCGACCTCAGACGCCTGGTCGATGCCGGGCTGATCATCCAGAAAGGCCGAGGACGGGCCACGCGATACGCGGCCAGCGACAGCCTGCGCGGCGATGTCAGCGTGCATCTGAATCCCGCGCGATAGGGGGCCTCGCTCGACCTCGCGCTGATATGAAGCCGTTGTTCAGTTCGAGGTGTATCGTGGCCTCAACGACGAGGGGAGAGAACAGATGTATGACTACGTGATCGTGGGCGCAGGCTCAGCCGGATGCGTGCTCGCCAACCGCCTCAGCGAGGACCCGGACGTCAGCGTGCTGCTGCTCGAGGCAGGGCCGCCGGACACGAATCAGAACATCCATGTGCCGCTCGGCTATCTGCAGCTTCCGCGCACGGAGATCGACTGGGACTACTGCACCGCGCCCGAGCCGCAATGCAACGGCCGACGTATCCCACTGCCGCGCGGCAGGGTGCTCGGCGGCTCCTCCTCGATCAACGCGATGATCTACATCCGCGGCAACCGTCGCGACTACGACGAATGGGGCGTGCCGGGCTGGTCGGCGGCCGACCTGATGCCGTACTTCTTGAAGGCAGAGGACAACGAGCGCGGCGCCTCGCGCTGGCACGGAGCAGGCGGCCCGCTGCCGGTCAGCGAAGGACGCTCGCGCAACCTGATGGCGAGCGCCTTCGTCGAGGCCGGGGTGCAGGCGGGGCTCGCACGCAACGACGACTTCAACGGCGACGAGCAGGACGGCGTGGGCCTCTACCAGGTGACGATGCGCGGCGGCATGCGCGCGAGCGCCGCGGTGGCCTACCTGCACCCGGTGAGCGAGCGGACGAACCTGACTGTGATGCCCTACATGCTCGTCCAGCGCGTGCTGTTCGAGGGCACGCGCGCGGTCGGCGTGGAGGCCAGCCAGCTCGGCCAGCCCCAGCAGCTGCGCGCCGAGCGCGAGGTGATCCTGTGCGGCGGTGCCTACAACTCGCCCCAGTTGTTGATGCTCTCGGGGGTCGGCCCGGCCGAGCACCTGACGATGCGCGAAATCGAGGTGCTGCTCGACCAGCCTGCGGTAGGGGAGAACCTGTCAGACCACGCAGGCGCCTACGCCGTGTGGACGACGCCCGAGGAGCAGAGCCTGCTGCTGTCGTTGGAACCGGCGGCGCTGCAGGAGTACGAAGCCACGCAGACCGGCCCGTTCGCCTCCAACTTCGCCGAGTCCGGCGGCTTCGCCCGTGTTGCACCGGACGCGCCGGCGCCCGACATCCAGTTTCACTTCGTGCCGTTGCAGCTGATCGACGAGGGCATGACCGACCCGGATGCGCACGGCGTGCTGGCCTCGCCGTGCTTGCTCACGCCGCACAGCCGCGGCAACGTGCGCCTGGGATCCAAGGATCCCAGCGCCAAGCCGATCGTGCACCACGCCTTCTACACAGAGGGCGACGACATGCAGCGAATGATCGACGGCATGCGCCTGACGCTCGAGATCTGCGCGCAGCCCGCCCTCGCGCCCTACTGCGCGCAGCCGTGCATCGGCGCCGCAGGCGACAGCGACGACGCGTTGCGCGATCTGATCGCCCGCACGACCTACTCGGTGTATCACCCCGTGGGCACCTGCCGTATGGGCACAGACGCCCAAGCCGTGGTCGACGCCGAGCTGCGCGTCAACGGCCTCGAGGGACTGCGCGTCGTTGACGCGTCCGTGATGCCGGTGGTCCCGCGCGGCAACACCAACGCCCCTACGATCGCCGTGGCCGAGCGCGCCGCCGACCTGATCGGCCATGGCCATGCGATCGCACAGCCGAGCGCGGAGCTGACCGCAGCCTGAGCGGCGTCCTGCACAGCTCGCGAAACCGCTCATGCCCGGCGCATGAGGATGTTCTCATCGCCTGCTTGGTCGGTCTTTAGAGCTTGCGACGATGCTGGGCGCCAATGGCCCACCGGCGAAGCGCCGCGCGTCGGCGGACGATCGTGCGCCGCCGGGCAGTGGCGCTTGTGGTGCCGATTGCGTTGGTCGCCGCGGTGGCGATCGCGGCCGGTCGGGGCGGCAAGTCCAGCCCGACGGGCAGCGACGCTCGTGCCCGCGCGGGAGTGCTTGCGCTGCGCGCTCGACAAGCGCCGAGCGCAAACCTGCAACCAGGATCAGACCCGGCGGTCCTGCCGGGTCCCGTGTTGATCGCCGATCGCGACAACAACCGCCTGTTGGAGGTCAGCCCGCAAGGACAGGTGTTATGGCGCTTTCCCGCGCGTGGAGATCTCGCCCCAGGACAGACGTTCCTGCTGCCCGACGACGCGTTCTTCTCACCGGACGGACGGCAGGTGGTGGTAACCCAGGAGGACGACTTCGCGATCAGCGTGATCGACCGCGCGAGCGACCGCATCGTCTACCGCTACGGCCACCCCGGGGTGCCCGGCTCAGAACCGGACTACGTGCACAACCCCGACGACGCCATGCTGATGCCCTCGGGCGAACTGCTCTCGGCGGACATCAAGAACTGCCGCGTGCTGGTGATCCGCCCGCCGGCGCATGTGCCGTTGCGTCAGCTCGGGGTGACGGGCGACTGCGAACACGAACCGGGCGTGTCCTTCGGCAGCCCCAACGGCGCGTTCCCGATGGCCAACGGCGATACGGCCATCACGGAGATCAACGGCGACTGGCTGGACGTGGTCGCCCCGGACGGAAGGCCGGTGTCGGCGACGCACCCGCCGGGGTTCACGTATCCGTCCGACACCAACGAGGTTCGTCCCGGGCTGTTCCTGTCGGTCGACTACACCCAACCGGGCGCGCTGGAGACGTTCACGCCCGACGGCCAGCTGCGCTGGCGCTATGAACCGACGGGCGCCGATGCGCTGGATCAGCCATCGCTGGCGTTGCCGCTGCCCAACGGGGACATCCTGGCCAACGACGACAAGAACGACCGCGTGATCGTCGTCGATCCGCGCACCAACAGGGTCGTGTGGCAGTACGGTCACACCCACGTGCCGGGCACTGGCGAGGGGTTCTTGAGCAACCCCGACGGCGTAGACCTCGCTCCCCCGTACTCGCTCGCACATCGGTTCGCGGCCGTTCAGCGCGCACCTTGAGCGGGCGTCAATTCGAGCACCGAGGCCACGGGACCGCCCATGCTCAGCCCGCCAGCCAGCCAAATCCGTTGGCCGAGCACGATCGTGGCGGCGTCGGAGAGCGGCTGCGGCAAGTGCCCGACGCGCACGCAGCGGCCGCTGGCCGCGTTGATAGCGACGATTGCCGCTGTCTGCGATTCCGCCGCCGCGCCTCGGCCTCCGAGGACATACACATAGGAGCCGAGCGTGACCGCTGAGGCGTGCGTGATCGCAGCCGGCAGCTCACCGATCTGTCGCAGCTGGCCGGTCGCAGGGTCGAAGCTCAGGATGGCGCTGCTCACGGCTTCGCCCTGTGAGCCGCCGGCGATCATCAGCCGCCCGCCGCTGGCCGCGACTGCGGCGTAGCGCAGTCCGCGGGGCAGGCGGGCGACGACTCGGCTCGATGTGCCGGGGCGCCATGCGACGATCGTGTTCAGAGCCTGCTGCCCGTCGTAGCCGCCGACCACGTACGCCGTGCCCGCGATCGCTGCGACGGCACCGTCGGATGTGGGGGTCGGCAGGCTGCCGGCCTGTACGACGCTGTTCGTTGCGGGGTCATAGGAGAGGATGTGACTGTAGGAGCTGACCTGACCGCCGCCGAACACGTACACGCGCCCGCCGAGCAGCGCGCCCTGCGCGTCGTGCTGGGCTTCCGGCATCTGCGGGCCGGCCGTGACGCCGCGCGCGTCGAGCATGCTGACGGACGCGGTGGATGTGTCGGCGCGGTCTAGGCCGCCTAGCAGGACCGCCCGGTCAGATCCGAGGGGCGCGGCGGCGGCGTCCTGCAATGCGACAGGCAGTGAAAAGGGCAGGCGTCTGACCGCAAGGCGCTGAGGCGAGCCCGGGCGGGCGTCTGGCGATGCGCCGCCGGCGCGGTTGCCGGACGAGTGCGATGGCGCGGTTGGCCCGGACGAGCCGGGCAGGCTGACCCATACGATCAGCGCGAGGATCGCGGCGAGCGCCACCAGCGCAAGCAGGCGCCGTCGTCGCACGACGCGAGCGCGTCTGGCAGCTCGACGCCCGGGCGGCGCGGTCACGTCGCGCCTCTCGACGCCTGGCGTCCGGGGCATCTGGAGAAGATAGGCGTAGCGTCGGCGCTTACGATCGCCGCTCCTAGACTCGAACAGGCCCTAAGCATCCAATCTGTCGCACGTCAAAGGAGGAGCGCGATGTCCACTTCGCTAGCAGACTTCAACGCAAAGATCATCGAGGAATTCCGCGCGAACGAAGGCCGCGTCGGGGGCATGTTCGAGCAGATGCCGCTGCTCTTGCTGCATCACACGGGGGCGAGGTCTGGCACGGCGCGCGTCAACCCGCTCGCCTACCAGGCCGACGACGGGCGCTATGTGATCTTTGCATCCAAGGCCGGGGCGCCCACCAATCCCGACTGGTATCACAACCTCAAGGCCCATCCCAGTGTGACGATCGAGGTGGGGGCGGACACTATCGACGTTGTCGCCGACGAGGCGACCGGAGAGGAGCGCGAGCGTCTCTATCGCACGCAGGCCGAGCGCATGCCGATGTTCGCCGAGTACGCGCAGAAGACCGACCGCGCAATCCCGGTGATGGTGTTGACGCCTACGCAATAGGCCGGGGCGGTCGGGTCGTTGTCGGCGTGGCGGGGG
>DATNLQ010000022.1:0-10964 GCA_035602785.1 Solirubrobacteraceae bacterium | reverse complement strand
CTTCCTGCACGAACACGATCGCGGCAACGACCACGAGCACCAGGAACGGCGCCATCACCTTGAAGACCTGGTCCTGGGTGGTCCACCAGGTCTGGATGGCGCCCGGTATGCGCGAGACGATCGACGCGAAGATCAGCAGCGAGATGCCGTTTCCGATGCCGCGCTGGGTGATCAGCTCGCCGACCCACATCAGCAGCACGCAGCCGGCCGTCAGGCAGATGACGATCAAAAAGATGTGCGCCACGTCGAAGTGCTTGATCACCGATTCGCCCGCCTTGGCCTGCAGGCTGTGGAACAGGAACACGTAGCCGATCGACTGGGCGAACGCCAGGCCGACGGTCAGATAGCGCGTGTACTGGGTGATGCGAGCCTGCCCCACCTCGCCTTCCTTGGAGAGCTTCTCCAGCGACGGGACGGCCACCTGCAGCAGCTGCAGGATGATCGAGGACGTGATGTAGGGCATGATCCCCAGCGCGAAGATCGCGATGCGCCCGAGGCCGCCGCCTGAGAAGAGGTTGAGATAGCTGAGGATGCCGTTGCCGCTGAACTGCTTTTGGAGGTTGTTGACCGCGGTGAGGTTGACGCCCGGCACCGGCACGTGCGAACCGAGCCGATAGATCAGCAGCATGCCCGCCGTGAACATCAGCTTCTTGCGGATGTCGGCGACTTTGAAGGCGTTGAGGATCGTGGAGAGCATGGGTTTGACCGCGCGGCGCCTGGACAGTGTGCGGTGCGGCGAGCGGAGCGCTGGATTCTAGAGGATGCGTTGGGCTGCGCGAGCCGGTTGGCCGCGCGCGCGGAGCGCGGCTAGGACTCGATCAGCTTGCAGGCGCCGCCGGCGGCCTCGATGCGCTGGCGCGCGGCCGCGCTGAAGGCGTGGGCGTGCACGGTCAGCGCCTTGGACAGCTCGCCCTTGGCGAGGATCTTGACGGGCACGCCCGAGCTCCTGGCCAGTCCGCTCGAGACCATCAGCTCGAGGGTAACCTCCGCACCAGCGTCGAAGCGGCTCTCCAGCGAGGACACGTTGATGGGCTGGGTGTGGGTGCGAAACGGCTCGAAGGGCATCGACTGTTTCATGTTCGGTCCGCGCAGCTTTCGCATGCGCATGTGGATGGGCATCTGGCCGCCCTCGAACGCAGCCCTGCGTTTGCTGCCCGAGCGCGCGCCGGCGCCCTTCTGCCCGCGACCGGAGGTCTTGCCCGTGCCCGAGCCTTCGCCGCGGCCGATGCGCTTACGCGGCCGGCGGCTGCCGGGAGCGGGCGCGAGGCTGTGCAGGCCGACGATGGGCTCCCGCGGCGCGTCCTTGTCTGCGGCGGGGCTCATTTCTTGCCCTGCTCCTCGGAGACCTCGACGAGATGGCGGACCGCGTGCAACATGCCGCGCGCCTGGCTGCAGTCCTCCACGCGCACGCTGTGTCCGATGCGCCGCAGGCCGAGCGAACGCAGCGTGTCCAGCTGTTTCTTGTTGGCGCCGTTTGCCGAGCGGCGCTGGGTGACGCTGAGTGTGGCCATCAGGACGCTCCCGGCTCGGATGGCGAGGCGGCAACCTGCACGTCAGGCGCGCTCGCGGTCTGCTCGGGCGTCTGGCCGTCGCTCTCTTGCACGCTCTCGGCGGGGCCTGACGACGCGTCGCCTTGGCCGTTGGCGGCCGGCGCGGGGCTGCCCAGACCGAGCACCTGGCTGATCGTCAGCCCGCGCAGCTTGGCGACCTCCTCGGGGGTGCGCAGGCCGCGCAGCCCGGCTACGGTCGCCTTGACCAGGTTGATCGGGTTCTGCGTGCCCAGGCTCTTGGAAAGGATGTCGTGGATGCCTGCCAGCTCGAGCACCGCGCGCACGCCCCCGCCGGCGATCACGCCGGTCCCCGGAGAGGCGGGCTTGAGCAGCACGCGGCCCGAGCCGAACACGCCGGTGGTCAGGTGGGTGATGGTGCTGCCGTGCTTGGGAACGCGGAAGAGGTCCTTCTTGGCCCTCTCGACGCCCTTTTGGATCGCCAGCGGTACCTCGTTGGCCTTGCCGTAGCCGACGCCCACGACTTCGCGTTCGTCGCCGACCACGACCAGCGCGGTGAACGAGAAACGCCGCCCACCCTTGACGACCTTGGCGACGCGGTTGATCTCGACCACGCGCTCCTGGAGGTCCAGGCCGCCGGGGTTGACTGAGCGATCTGTTGATGTGGACATGAGCAGGGAGAGGGTAGCGGTAGAAGGAGGTCGAGCGGTTTGGGTTATACGGTGATGCCGGCCTCGCGCAGGGCTTCGGCGAACGTGCGGACGTGACCGTGGTAGCGATAGCCGCCGCGATCGAACACCGCTTCTGTCACGCCTGCCGCCTTGGCGCGCTCGGCGAGCGCCTGCGCCGAGCGCTCTGTCCGCTGTGCTTTGCCGAGCGCCCGCAGGTCAGCCTCGAACCAGTTGACAGCTGCAAGCGTGCGGCCCGACTCATCGTCGATCAGCTGTGCGCAGATGCCGCGGTTGGATCGAAACACCGATATGCGCGGGCGCTGGGCCGTGCCCGAGATCTTCGCGCGCACGCGCCTACGGCGCTTGAGACGACGGTTTTCCTTGGTCAGGACGCTCATGCGCGCTTGCCCACCTTGCGAGGGACATACTCGCCCTCGTAACGGATGCCCTTGCCCTTGTAAGGCTCGGGCGGTCGCTGCTTGCGGATGATCGCTGCGGTCTCGCCCACCAGCTGCTTGGAGATGCCTTTGACCACGATGCGCGTGGGCTGAGGGACCTCGAATTCGATGCCGTCGGGCGCGGGGATGGGCACCGGGTGCGAGTAGCCGACCGCGAGCTCGAGGTTCTTGCCCTTCAGCTGTGCGCGATAGCCCACGCCCTGGATCTCCAGTCGCTTCTCAAAGCCCGCCGTCACACCTTGAACCATGTTGGCCACGAGCGAGCGTGTGAGGCCGTGCAGGGCGCGGTGTTCGCCGCGGTCGGTGGGTCGGCTGACGAGCAGCTGCTCGCCCTCGTGCGCCACCGTGATGTCCCTGTGGATGCGCTCGGACAGTTCGCCCTTGGGGCCGTTGACGCGGACGGACTCCGGCTCGATCGACACGGTCACGCCGCTGGGCACAGGGATCGGCTGTCTGCCTATTCTCGACATCGTCCGCTCGCCTACCAGACCTGCGCCAAGACCTCGCCGCCGATGCCGGCAGCGCGCGCGTCGTGACCGGTCATCACGCCGCGTGAGGTGGACACGATCGCGGTGCCCATGCCGCCGAGCACCTTGGGGATGTGCTTGGCGTCCACGTAGGTGCGCTGGCCGGGACGCGACACGCGCCGCAGCCCCGAGATGGCCGAGCGCCGGTCGTCTGTGTACTTCAAGCGGATCTGCAGCGTCTGACCGACCCCGCCGTCGGGCGTTGGCACGATCGACCATGCCTCTATATAGCCCTGCTCGAGCAGGATCCGCGCAAGCTCTCCCTTGAGCTTCGATGCGGGCACGTCCACGGTCTCGTGGGCCGCACGGATGGCGTTGCGCACCCGCGTGAGGAAGTCGGCTATGGGGTCTGTCATGGACATGGCGTCTGTATCTGTATCGGTGTTTGTGTGTTGCGGGTGATCGTGGAGGTCGGTCTGGCTACCAGGAGGACTTGGTCATCCCGGGGATGTAGCCGTTGTGGGCGAGCTCGCGCAGGCAGATGCGGCATACGCCGAACTTCTTGTACACCGCGCGCGGCCTGCCGCAGCGGGTGCAACGGGTGTATGCGCGGGTTTTGAACTTGGGCGGACGCGCCTGCTTGACACGCATCGAAGTCTTGGCCATCAGTCGTCGCTTCCTTTCTGTCCGTTGCCGACCGCAAGCGGCTCGAAGTCGGCTGGCCGCCACTGGGTGGCGAAGGGCATGCCGAACGCCGACAGCAGCGAGAAGGCCTCCGCGTCGCTGGCTGCGGTGGTGGTGATCGTGATGTCCAGCCCGCGCACCTGGTCGATCGCGTCGTAGTCGATCTCGGGAAAGATGATCTGCTCCTTCACGCCCATCGAGTAGTTGCCGCGACCGTCGAACGAGCGGGGACTAAGGCCGCGGAAGTCGCGGATCCGGGGGATGGCGATCGACACGAGGCGGTCGAGGAACTCATAGCTGCGCGCGGCGCGCAGCGTCACAGCGACGCCAACCGGCTGCCCGTCGCGCAGTTTGAACGCGGCGATCGACTTGCGGGCGCGACGCACGCTGGGGTGCTGGCCGGTGATCGCTGCCAGCTGCTCGGTGGCCGCCTTGAGCACTTTGGAGTCCGTCTTGGCCAGCCCGACCCCCATGTTGACGGTGATCTTGTCGATCCGCGGCGCCTGCATGACCGACGAGTAGCCGTAGCGCTCGATCAGCGCAGGGCGGATGTCGTCCAGGTAGCGGATCTTCAGACGGGCTGTGGAGGCAGTGGTGGTCATGGTCTGTCGCTCGCTCAATCTAGCGCTGCGCCGTTGCTCTTGGCCACGCGCACGCGCTTGCCGTCCTGGCGCTGGATGCCCACCCGGGTGGGGTTGCCCTTGGCGTCGAGCAGCATCACGTTGGAGATGTGGATGGGCCCCTCGCGCTCGATCACCCCTCCCAACTGGTTGCCGGTGCCACCGTAGGGGCCGCTGCTCTGATTCTGCTGCGGGCGCGTGTGGCGCTTGACCATGTTCAGGCCCTCAACGAACAGGCGCTCGCGCTTGGGGTCCACGCGCAGGACGCGCCCGGTCTTACCGCGGTCCTTGCCCGAGATCACCTTCACGTGGTCACCACTGCAGATCTTCAGCGTGCGCCGCGGTCGTGCGGCGCCTGCTGTGCTCCGCGCGCCCATCACAGCACCTCGGGGGCCAGCGAGACGATCCGCATGAAGTTGCGCTCGCGCAGTTCGCGAGCGACCGGCCCGAACACGCGCGTGCCGCGGGGGTTGTTCTGGTCGTCGATGATCACCGCGGCGTTCTCGTCGAAGGCGATGTAGGTGCCGTCGTCGCGCCCGATCGGCTTCTTCGTGCGCACGACCACCGCGGTCACCACGTCGCCCTTTTTGACCGTGCCCTGCGGGTTGGCCTGCTTGACGGTGGCTGTGATCACGTCACCCACAAACGCATAGCGACGGCGCGAGCCGCCCTTGACGCGGATGCACAGGATCTCGCGCGCGCCCGAATTGTCTGCCACGCGCAATCTCGTCTCGTTCTGGATCATCGCGCCCTCTCCACCACGTCGACGAGCGTCCAGCGCTTGGTGCGCGACAGCGGCCTGCTCTCGATCACGCGCACCACGTCGCCCACGTTGGCGTCGTTGCTCTCGTCGTGCGCGTGCAGCGTGTTTGAGCTGCGCACGATCTTCTCGTAGCGGCGGTGGCGGCGCGCGACGTCGATGCGCACGGTGATCGTCTTGGCGGCCTTGTCGGAGACAACAACGCCCTGGCGCACCCGTCTGCTGCCCTGCACGGGCGCGTGCACGGGCGCGAGCGGCTCGGCCGGCGGCTTGCTCGCGCGGCGCTCGGCCGCCTTGGCGCGTTCGCTCTGGCGCCGCGCGCGCCGGCGGGTGTCCTTGCGGCGACGCTCCTCCAGCGCCTCCGCGCGACGCTCCTCGGGGCTGCGCGCGGGGCGCGCCGTGCCGGAGTGCTTGGAACGGGCCCTGCGGCGTCGCTCCTTGGGCGGCAACTGCTCTACGGGCTCGGCACTGGCCGCCGGGGCGTCGGCCGGCGCCGCTGCGTCGGGCTCGCCGTCCGCGTCGGACTCGGGAGCCTGCGCGTCGGGGGTCTCAGCGTCAGGGGACCCTGCCTGCGCCTCGCTGGCGCTCGCCTCGGCCTCCTGCTGCTCAGGGGCGTCGGGCTCGGGGGTGTCCTGCGTGTCGTCGTCTGGTTTGTCAGCCATGTCGTGTGTGTCCGTCGGGTCGTCGTTGTCGTCGGTCAACTGCGCCGGTCGTGCCCGGACGCGAGCTCGCGCTGGTGTGCCACGGTCAGGGCGCGCGCGAGGTTGCGCTTGGCGCGGCTGAGACCCGCGGTGTTGTCGAGTTCTCCGGTCGCATTGGCGAAGCGCAGGCCGAACAGCTCTTTGCGCATCTCGGTCACGTGCTTGACCAGTTCGCTGTCATCGAGGTCTCGAAGCTCGCTTGCCTTCATCACGGCCGCCCTCAGTCCTCACGCAGCACGAACTTGGACTTGACGGGCAGCTTGTGCGCGGCCAGGCGGATCGCTTCGCGGGCCAGCGGCTCGGGCACGCCGGCCAGCTCGAACATCACACGGCCGGGCTTGACCACGGCCACCCAGCCTTCGGGAGAGCCCTTGCCCGAGCCCATCCGGGTCTCGGCGGGCTTCTTGGTGATGGGCTTGTCGGGAAACACGTTGATCCAGACCTTCCCGCCACGCTTGATCTTGCGTGTCATCGCCACACGAGCAGCCTCGATCTGGCGGTTGGTCAGCCAGCCGCTCTCCAGCGACTTCAGGCCATACTCGCCGAACTGCACGTGCAACTGCCCGCGTGAGGCGCCGCGCCGGCGTCCGCGGTGCTGCTTGCGATGCTTGACGCGCTTGGGCGACAGCATCAGCGACCACCCCCGCCACCAGTCCGACTGGAGCCAGGGCCGCCCGCCCCGCCTCCACGGCCGCCGCCGCCCGGTCCACGCCCGCCGCCTGGCCCGCCCGGACCGCGTCCGCGACCGCCGCCACCGGGACCTCCGCCGCCACGACCACGTCCACGCCCATCGCGCCCATCGCGTCCTCCGCGGCTGTCGCGGTCGTTGCTGGGCGGGGGCGGCGCGGTCATGTCGGTGAGCTCTGCGCCGGTGTAGCCCTCGGGCATGATCTCGCCCTTGTTCACCCAACACTTCACGCCGATGCGCCCGAATGTGGTGCGCGCCTCATAGAAGCCGTAGTCGATGTCCGCACGCATCGTGTGCAGAGGCACACGTCCGTCGGAATAGCTTTCCGTGCGGGCCATCTCGGCACCGCCCAGGCGACCGGCCACCTGCACCTTGACGCCCTTGGCGCCCGAGCGAATCGCGCTGGTGAGCGCGCGCTTCATGGCGCGACGGAAGGCCACTCGGTTCTGCAGCTGCTCGGCGATCGACTGGGCGACCAGCTTGGCGTCGAGCTCGGGCCGCTTGATCTCCAGGATGTTCACCTTGATCTGCTTTTTGGTCAGCTTGTGCAGGTCGCGGCGCAGCGCGTCCACTTCGGTGCCCGACTTGCCGATCACGATGCCCGGACGGGCCGTGTGGATATTGACCTCCAGCTCGTTGGCGTCCTTGCGGATGGTGATGTCCGACAGGCCAGCGTGGGCGAGCTTGTTGATGATGTGCTCACGCACGCGCACGTCCTCGGCGAGAAAGTCGGCGAAGTTGCGCTCGTTGAACCAGTTTGACTTCCAGTCGTGGATGTAGCCCACGCGCATCGCCTCTGGATGAACCTTCTGTCCCATTTCTCGTCTCTCTAGCGGTGTCTTTTGTTCGTGCCGTTTTCGGGGCCTGGGGTGAGCGTGATCGTCAGGTGGCTGGTGCGCTTGCGTATCGGCGCCGCCCGGCCCATGGCGCGCGGCCGAAAGCGCTTGATCGTCGGCCCCTCGTCGGCGTACGCCTCTCGCACGATCAGATCGTCCTCGAGCAGCTCGTGGTTCGCTTCGGCGTTCGCTACGGCAGACTCGAGCAGCTTGCTCCAGTCCCGCGCCACCTCACGAGGGGTGAACGCGAGGATAGCGCGTGCCTCCTGGACTGACTTGCCGCGCAGGTGCACGCACACCAGTCGTGCCTTGCGTGCGGAGGTGCGCACGTAGCGCGCGCGAGCGCGAACCGCCCTGCGCCGCGGTGCCTGTTTCACGCTCGCGGCCGCGCGACGCGCGAGTTTCTCCGCAGGTTTGGACTCGGCCTCGGCCTGCGCAAGCTCCTGCGCCTCCCCGGCGTCCCCGGGTGCCGCCGCTTCAGCGCTCGCAGCTTTCTTGGCGGCGCGTTTTTTGGTGGCAGACCTGCCCGCAGCCTGCGGTTCGCTGCGCGCAGGCTCAGCCGCGGCAGGCTCCTGCTCAGCGGCGGACTCCTTCTCGGCTGGCTGCTTCTCAGCCGCAGGTTTCTTCTCTGCGGCCGCTTTTTTCTCGCGAGCCGGTTTTTTCTTAGCTTTCGCCGCAGCTGCTTTTTTCTCTGCAGCCGCTTTTTTCTCGGCGGGTGCTTTCGCGGCCGGTGCTTTCGCGTCGCCCGACTCAGCCGGAGTGGCGTCGTTGTCCTCCTCGGCGCTCATCGCACGCGACCCGATCCTGCGTGACCACGAAATACGCGCGTGGGGGCGAACTCGCCGAGCTTGTGGCCGACCATCGACTCGCTGATGAACACGGGCACGTGTTTCTTGCCGTCGTGCACCGCGATCGTGTGGCCGACCATCTCCGGGAAGATCGTCGACGCGCGCGACCACGTGCGCAGCATTTTTTTGTTGTTTTCGGCGTTCAGCGCCTCGATGCGCTTCATCAGGCGCTCCTGCACCCACGGCCCCTTCTTGGAAGATCTGCTCATCGGCTACGACCCTTTCCACGCCTGCGCCCGCGCACGATGTAGCGGTCGGAGGTCTTGTTCTTCTTGCGCGTGCGGTAGCCCAGCGTGGGTACGCCCCACGGGGTGACCGGGTGACGGCCAGCCGTCGTCGAGCCCTCGCCGCCACCGTGCGGGTGGTCGACCGGGTTCATCGCCACGCCTCGTGTCTGCGGGCGCACGCCCATGTGGCGCTTGCGCCCCGCCTTGCCCACCTTCACGTTCTGGTGCTCGGCGTTGCCGAGCGTACCCACCGTGGCCCTGCACTCGGCTCGCACCATCCGCATCTCGCCCGATGGCAGGCGCAGCGTGGCCATGTCGCCGTCCTTGGCCATCAGCTGCGCAGACGCGCCGGCCGAGCGGGCCATTTGCCCGCCGCGCCCGGGCGACAGCTCGATGTTGTGCACCACCGTGCCCACAGGCATTCGCGACAGCGCCATGCAGTTGGCGACCGCGATGTCTGCGTCCTCGCCCGAGGCCACCGTCATGCCCACTTTCAGGCGCTGTGGCGCCAGGATGTAGGCCTTCTCACCGTCCACGTAGTGCAGCAGCGCGATGTACGCCGAGCGGTTGGGGTCGTACTCGATCGCCGCCACCTTCGCGGGCACGCCGTCCTTGCGGCGCTTGAAGTCCACTCGCCGATACGCGCGCTTGGCCCCTCCGCCGCGGTGGCGAGCGGTCTTGCGCCCGTTGGAGTTGCGCCCGCCGCTCTTCTTGAGCCCTTCCACGAGCGTCTTCTCGGGCTTTGACTTGGTGACCTCCGCGAAGTCCGGATAGGACACGAAGCGCCTTCCCGGGCTCGTCGGCTTTGGCTTGCGAATCGGCATCTCTCGTTACCCGTCTACCGCTTGCAGGCCTTGGAAGATGGGGATGTTTTCGCCCGGGCGCACCTGCACGATCGCCTTCTTCCATCTGCGCGTGCGGCCTTTGGGCGTGCTGCCGCGACGCTTGGGCTTGGACTTGACGCTGAGCGTCCGCACGTCCACCACGTGCACGTCGAACAGCGCCTCCACGGCCTGGCGCACGTTGGTCTTGTGGGCATCGGCGTGGACGCGGAAGGTGTAGCGGTCGGCGGCTGCCAGCTGGTAGCTCTTCTCCGAGATCACCGGACGGATCAGCACCTGGGTCGGCTCCATCAGGATTTCGCCTCCCCGCCGGTGCGCGGCTTGCCGGTGCGGGCGGTCAGCGCACCCAGCGCCTGCTCGGACACCAGCAGCGCGGCAGCGCCAACAAGGTCGGCCACGCCCACATCCTCGGGGCTGCGCACGGCTACGCGCGCGAGGTTGCGAAAGGACAGCGCCGCAGCGGACTCATCGGACGCGAGCACCACGAGCGCCGGGCGCGTCGCACCGGTCACCGGCTCCCAATCTTCGAGCAGATCAAAAGCCTGGCTGGTCTTGGGCGCCGCGAACGCGGCCGCGTCGAGGATCGCCAGCGAGCCACGCTGGGCGTGCAGCGAGAGCGCGCTGCGCAGCGCAGCGCGCTGCTCCTTGCGGTTGACCTTGAACGTGTACGAGCGCGGCTGGGGCCCAAACGCGGTTCCTCCGCCCGTCCAAATCGGAGAACGGTTGGAGCCAGCGCGTGCCCGGCCGGTGCCCTTCTGGCGCCACGGCTTGGCGCCTCCGCCCGAAACCATGGCGCGCGTTTTGGTCGACGCCGTGCCGCGGCGTCGCGCCGCCTGCTCGGCGCGCACGCTCTGGTGAACGAGCGGTTGGGCAAAGCGCGCGCCGAAGGCAGCGTCGTCAAGCTTGACCTTCCTGGCGGCGCCCGCGGCCGCTGCGGGGCTGAGCACGGGGGCGTCAGGCATCGCTGCGCACCTCCACGATCGAGCCCGGCGGGCCGGGCACCGAGCCACGCACCAGCATCAGGTTCTCCTTCGCATCCACGCGCACGACCTCCAAGCCCTTCTGAGTGACGCGCTTGGCGCCCATCTGCCCCGGTCCGCGGATGCCCTTCATCACGCGCGCGGGCCACGCTGACGCGCCGATCGAGCCCGGCGCGCGCACGTTGTGTGAGCCGTGCGACTTAGGGCCGCTGGCGAAGTTGTGGCGCTTGATGGTCCCCTGGAAGCCCTTGCCCTTGGACGTCCCCGCGATCTTCACGCGCGCACCCACCTCGAAGGCGTCCACCGTCACGCGGTCGCCGAGCTGGAGCTCGCGGGCCTCGCCGCGAAACTCCGCCAGCCTGCGCATGGGCGGCGCGTCGGCCTTCTTGAGATGGCCCAGCTCGGGCTTTGACACGTGCTTCTCCTTGGCCTGGCCGAAGGCCAGCTGGACCGCGTCATAGCCATCGCGCTCGCTCGTGCGGATCGCCGTCACCGGGCACGGTCCTGCCTCGAGCACGGTCACGCGCGCCACGCTGCCATCCTCCTGGAAGACCTGGGTCATGCCGAGCTTCTTGGCGAGGATGGCGGGCATTTGCGAACGGGTGACGTGAGCGGGTTAACGGGTGACGTGAGCGGGTTGGAGGTCGAGCGGTTCAGGTGGCCAGGCGGATCTC
>DATNLQ010000020.1:0-12191 GCA_035602785.1 Solirubrobacteraceae bacterium | reverse complement strand
TCGGCAGGTACAGGTAGGTGCACCAGCGGTAGTAGCGGTCCTGTTCGAGCCACTTGATCACGCTGTCGGGCGGGTTGCGCGCGTCTATGCCCAGGGCCAGGTCCAGCGGCGGGAAGACGCCGAAGACGAGGATCGGTCCGTAGAACCAGAACAGGCCCAGGCCGGTTGCGTGAACCAGGCCCCAGGACAGGAAGGGAAGCGTGGGGATGAGCAGGCCGAGCAGCCAGGCGTAGCGCTTGGGGTCGCGCCAGGTGGCTGGCGTGAGCGACTCCTCGTCGGGCGGCGACGCTGTGCCCGATGTCGAAGCGGCGGTGGTGGCAGGGACTGTGGCTGACATTACCTAGTTCCTTGTTGTCGCACCGGACATTACCTCGCCTCCAGAGCGCAATGTTTACACAGGTCACTCTAGGTGTCAACCACGTGACGCTGCGCTACCGACCCCGTTCCACCGGTCAACCCGAGGGGCCAACTCGGGAGCACTGAAGGTCGTGCTCCAAGGAGCCACCACGACCTCGCCCGACACCCGGACAGAGCAGGTCGCGGCGGTCGCGTGAGCCAGCCGCGCAGGAGTGCCCGTGCTGGGCGATCAGGATGGAGCCCGAGCCGGCTCGAAGCGCCCCGGCCCCGCCGCCCCCGGCGGGCGCAGCCGGTCGATCGCACCCGCTGGGCCTATTCGACTTCGATCGCGCGCATGACGTGCTCGTCGGGCAGCTTGGCGAGGATCGCGCGCAGGACCTCGCGCTCGTCGGCCTGCTCGCGCTGGGAGTCGTTGAGCAGCAGCCGCAGGGCGCTGTGGGTGATCTTCATCTGCCCCGGCGAGAGCGCGACGGTGAGCGTGCCGCGCTCGTCGGGCTGGCCGTCGAGCGCCGCCAGGGCCTCGCGCGCGAGCCCGCGGATCGCGGGCTCGTGCGCCTCGTCAGAGATCAACAGGCGCAGCGCGCTCGCGGCGACGGGCACCTCGCCTGGACCGAGGAACAAGTGGTAGGCGGGCTCGGATGGGCTGGTTGGATCGCTCATGGTCGTGGCGCGCAGCCTACCGACGCGGGCGGCCTGCGGGATGTGCGCACGCGCCGCGTGGGCGTAACCTTGGCCTGGACTTGAATGCGCAGCCCGGTCAGATGCCAGCGGTGCGCCGCGCGACGGCGAGCGACGTCGACGCCCTGTCGCGCGCGCTCGCGCGGGCTTTCCTGGATGACCCGGTGGCCGGCTGGGCGTGGCGACCGGACCGACTGCGCCTGACCGCGCTGCGGCGCTTTCAGGCAACCCGCCTGCGCCAGCTGCTCGTCGACGAGGAGGTCTGGACGACGTCAGACCTCAGCGCTGCCGCGCTGTGGGCGCCCCCGCGGCGCTGGCGCAGCAGCCTGCGCGAAGTGGCCGCGCTGGGCCCCGCGTTCATGCATCCGCGCCTGCTAGCGCGGATGCCGCTGGTGGCGGCCGGTTGGCACGACCTGGAGCGAAAGCACCCGCCGCGGCCCGACCACTGGTATCTGGCCGTGCTCGGTACAGAGCCCGACTGCCAGGGACGGGGCCTTGGCTCGGCGGTGCTCGGGCCCGTGCTGGAGCAGTGCGACCAGGACGGCGTGGGGGCCTATCTGGAGTCCTCCAAGGAGCGCAACATCGACTTCTATGCACGCCACGGCTTTCGCGTGACCGGGGAGCTGCGCCTGCTGCGCGGGCCGACGATGTGGGCGATGTGGCGAGACCCGCGCGGCGGCAGTTGACACGTGTAAACTAGTTACGTGGAGCGGAGGGGATGGACATGCGCGATCGCGCTGCTGCTTGTCGGCGTCCTCATGTTGGCAGTGTCCGCTGCGTGGGCGTCGGCTGCGTCCAACGGCGCCGTCAGCTGGGGCGCGAACCTCGAGCGCCAGCTGGGAGACGGCTCTAGCGAAGCCTTCAGCGATACGCCCGTCGCGGTGAGCGGCCTGAGCGGCGTGACGGCGGTCTCGGCCGGCGGACTGCACAGCCTGGCGCTGCTGAGCAACGGCACCGTGATGGCGTGGGGCGATGACGAATCCGGGCAGCTGGGTAACGGCAAGAGCGAAACCGTGAGCTCGGTGCCGGTGGCCGTGAGCGGCCTGAGCGGTGTTAGCGCGATCGCGACCGGCGGCGAACACAGCCTCGCGCTGTTGAGCAATGGAACGGTGATGGCGTGGGGCAACAACGAAACGGGGCAGCTGGGCACGGGCAACTTCAACGCAAGCGACGTGCCGGTGGCCGTCAAGGGCTTGAGCGGGGTGGCGGCGATCTCGGCGGGGAGCGGCTACAGCATGGCGCTGCTCAAAACGGGCACGGTGATGGCCTGGGGCGAAAACGAAGTCGGCCAGTTGGGCGACGGCGCCGTCAAAACGACCGACGCGCCGGTCGCGGTCAAGGGGCTGAGCGGGGTGGCGGCGATCTCGGCGGGCGGCGACCACAGCCTGGCGCTGCTCAAAAGCGGCGCGGTCATGGCCTGGGGCGACGACGAATCCGGCCAGTTGGGCGAGGAAGTGGCCGAAGAAGGCGAACCGCAGTTCAGCGACCTTCCGGTCACCGTGCACGGCTTGAGCGGGGTGAGCGCGATCTCGGCCGGTGGCTCGTTCAGCCTGGCGCTGCTCAAGGGCGCCACGGTAATGGCCTGGGGCGCGGACGCGCGCGGGCAACTGGGCAACGGCGCCACCGCGGGCAAGTTCGAAGAACCTGTAGCCGTTAGCGGCTTGAGCGAAGTGACCGCGATCTCGGCCGGAGAACAGCACGGCGTGGCGCTGCTGGCCGGCGGCACGGCCGTGGATTGGGGAGCAAACGAAGACGGGATACTCGGCGACGGCACCAGCGGTGGCTTCAGCGACAGCCCGGTGGCCGTCAGCGGGCTGACCGGGGCCGCGGGCGTCTCGGCGGGAGGCATGCACACGCTCGTCTTCGGCGCGCCGATTCCCACGGTCACTCGCGCGACCCCCGCAAGCGGCCCGGCCGCGGGCGGGACGCAAGTTACGATCAGCGGCCTGGAACTGGCGGGCGCGACGGCTGTCAGGTTCGGGTCTGCGCCGGCGCCCAGCTTCACGGTGAGCTCATCGACCTCGATCACCGCGGTGGCGCCGGCTGGAACGGGCACGGTGTACGTCACGGTGACGACGCCCACCGGCACGAGCGCCATCAACAGGTCCGTGCACTTCACCTACCTGCCCGCACCGGCTGTCAAGAAGCTGTCGCCCACCAGCGGCACGGCTGCGGGCGGCACCGCGGTGACGATCACCGGCACGAGCTTCACGGGGGCCAGCGCGGTGATGTTCGGGGCGATCGCCGCCACCAGCTTCACCGTGAGCTCGCCCACCTCGATCACCGCGGTATCGCCGGCGCAGACGGCCGCCACGGTGGACGTGACGGTGACGGCGCCGTCGGGAACGAGCACGACATCCACGAAAGACCGCTTCGAGCTGATCCCCGCGGTCGCCGGCGTCAGCCCGAGTACTGGCTCGAAGGCCGGTGGCGAAAGCGTGACGATCACAGGCGCTGGCTTCGCAACAGGCGCGACCGGCACGACCTTCATGTTCGGCTCGACGAAGTCAAAGAAGGTGGAATGCGCCTCTGCGACCGAATGCACTGTCCTGGTGCCGGCGCACACGGTCGGGACCGTCGACGTGATCGCCATGGTCGGCAAGCTCAAAAGCGCCAAGAGCCCGCCGGGGGACCAGTTCGTCTACGGCCAGCCGACGAGCGGCTGACGAGCACCTGCCAACCCCCCGCCCGTGGGCGTGCGCTAATCTCGCGGAACATGGGTGAGCGTACGGGTTATGCGCCGGGAAGCTTCAGCTGGGTTGCGATCGCGCCCCAGCCCCAGCCCCAACACGACGCGATGTCGTCCACGCCTGCCCTACGATGACGCCGCATCCTGCCGGTCGGCCAGATCAGCACCGGTTGTCGTGGTCATCACCTCGGCGCTGCTGCCGCCGAGCACGCGGCGGACCAGTCCGGGGGCGAGGATTCGCACTGCCGCAGCGAGCCAATAGGGGCGGGGCACGTAGCGTTCTGGATGGCGGCCGATGCCCGCCTGAAAGATGGCCTCAGCGGCCCGGTCGGGTGTGGAGACGATCCAACGGGTGCCCACCCTGGTCGTGAGCTCGGACTGCGGGAAGCCCTCGGTGGAGATGAAGCCGGGCAGCACCAGGCCCACGTGCACGCCGTGGCTGCGCTCCTCGGCCCACAGCGAATCCGACCAGCCGGCGAGCGCGAACTTGGACGCGCTGTAGGCGCCCGTCCCGGCGCGGGCCACGCGGGCGGCGGTGGACGCGACGTTGACGATCGCGCTGGGCGCGCAGGCGCGCAGCAACGGAAGCAGCGCCTCGGTGAGACGCACCTGGGCGTCGAAGTTGATGGCCATCGTGCGCCTGACGTTCTCATAGCCACCGTCTGCAAAGCGTGCGCGCCAGGAGGCGCCGGCGTTGTTGACGAGCAGGTCCAGGCGCCCGTGGCGCTCGCTGACGTGCTCGCGAATGAGGTCCGGCGCGTCGTCATCGACGAGATCGACGGCGACGAAGCTCGTGCGCCTCGGGCCGAGCGCGTCGGCGAGCGCGCGCAGGCGATCCTCGCGGCGGGCGACGAGCACAAGCGATGCACCTGGCTCGCGCGCAAGCCGGCGGGCGGTCGCTTCGCCGATGCCGCTGGAGGCGCCTGTGATCAGCATGACGGCGGACATTGACCGTTAGCCTTCCAGATCGGCAAAGACGATGAGCTGGCCATCATCCAGCGGCGTGCAGGGCGTCGCTACCCCCGATCACGGATCGCCGCGCAAGCGCGAGGCGATCGAGCTGTTCCGCGGCCTGCCGCGTCGCTATGACCTGCTGTCGGCTGCGCTCAGCTTCTGGCAGGACCCCCGCTGGCGGCGAACGTTGGTGCGCGCGGTGGCGCCGCAGGCGGGCGATCGTGTGCTGGACGTGGCGACGGGCACCGGGATGGTGGCGGCGCAGCTGCTCGCGAGCGCGGACTGCGCGGTCGTGGGCATCGATCAGAGCGCCGAGATGCTGGCGCGCGCACGCTCGCGCTTCGCCGCTATGGACGGCTCGCGCGTGCAGCTGCTGCAAGGTGAGGCGGAGGCGCTGCCGTTTGCCAACTCGAGCTTCGATGCGCTGACGTTCACCTATCTGCTGCGCTACGTGGACGATCCGCGCGCGACGGTGGCAGAGCTCGCGCGCGTGCTGCGTCCGGGTGGGCGGATCGCGTCGCTGGAGTTCGGCGTGCCGCCGTGGGCGCCCGCGCGCGCGGCGTGGCGTCTATACACGGCCGTGGGGCTGCCCGTGCTGGGGCGCATTGCCTCGCGCGAGTGGTTCGACGTGGGGCGCTTTCTCGGGCCGAGCATCCGCGGCTTCTACGAGCGCCACCCTGTGGAGACGATCGTCGGTTACTGGCGCGCGGCGGGGCTGCGCGATGTGCAGGTGCGCCGCATGAGCATGGGCGGCGGCATCGTCATGTCCGCGGTCAAGGGCCATGCGGGCGACGCCTGAGCGCCCGGCCTTCTATGCGCTGGGGCGCGGGCGCCCGGGCGAGTTGCTGACGCTGTTGCATCCCCCCTATACGGCGTGGCATCTGAGCTACTTCGCGCTCGGTGCGGCTGTGGCGCCGCACCTGTACGCAGGTCGCCTCTTGTGGGGTCTGGCCGCGTTCGCCCTGGCAGTGGGGGTGGCGGCGCACGCACTGGACGAGCTGCACGACCGGCCCCTGCGCACCAGCCTCAGCGACCGTGCGCTGCTGGCCCTCGCTGCGGTGAGCCTGCTGGGCGCGCTGGCGATCGGGGTGGGCGGCATCGTCACGGTGTCGGTGTGGCTCGTGCCGTTCGTGCTGGCCGGTGCGCTGTTCTTGCCGGCCTACAACCTCGAGCTGATCGGCGGGCGTGTGCACGGCGACCTGTGGTTCGCGCTGGGCTGGGGCGCGTTCCCGGCGCTGACCGGGTACTTCGTCAACGCCGAGAAGATCGCGCTGCCGGGACTGCTGATCGCGTGCGGCTGCCTCGCGATGAGCGTCGCGCAGCGACGATTGAGCGCGCCGGCGCGCGAGCTTCGCCGCCGCACGCGCTCGGTGAGCGGCGTGCGCGAGCTGCCCGACGGCAGCGCCGAACCGCTGACGCTGGCCAGCATGCTCGGGCCGCTCGACGGGGCGCTGGCGGCGCTGTCGCTGGCGATGGTGGTGACCGCGTGTGCGCTGGTGGCAGCGAGGCTGTGAGCTCACTCGACCAGGTGCGCGCCCGGGCCGGGGCGAACCGTGCGCGCACCGGCAGGAGGGCTGACGCCGGGCTGGAGCAGGCCGAGCACGCTGCCGCCGAAGCCGCCGCCGATCAGGCGCGCGCCGCGCGCGCCGGCGTCGAGCAGCCGCTCTCGGGTGGCCTCGACGGCGGGGGTGGACACGTCGTAGTTGTCGCGCAGGCTCTCATGGGATGCGTTGAGCAGTGAGGCGAGCGCGGGAAGATCGTCTGCCTGCAGGGCGGCAACGGCGACGCGCACGCGTTGGTTCTCTGAGATGACGTGCAGCACGCGGCGGCGCAGCGGCTCGGGCAGCTGCTCGAGCGCGTCGGCGTCGGCATCGCGCAGCGACGGGACTCCGAGCAGCTGGCACGCGCGTGCGCACTCGGCGCGCCGCCGGTTGTAGCCGGAGCTGGCGTGCAGATGGCGCTCACCGGAGTCGAGCACGACGAGCCGCCAGTCGCCGAGCAGCAGCTGCACGGGCTCGACCTGCAGGCTGCGGAAGTCGATGAGCAGCGCGGCGTCGGGCTCGCCGTAGAGGGAGGCGAGCTGGTCGAGCAGGCCGGTGTGCGCGCCGACCCAGTCGTTCTCGACGCGTGTGCACAGGCGCGCGACGTCGATCTTGGGCAGCCGCCGGGGGTCGCCGACGGAGCGTGCTGCGAGGTCGTCGAGCGCGAGGCACAGCGCGACCTCGAGCGCGGCGGAGGAGGACAGGCCGGCGCCGCGCGTTGGCCCGCCGCTGATCTCGACGCTTGCGCCGACAGGCGGGCGCCCGGCGCGGGCGAGCTCGGCGACGACGCCGCGCACGAACGCGCGCCATCCGGAGGCGGGCTGGGGGTGCGCGAGCGGGAACTCGTCGCGCTCGTCGAGCTCGCACGCATGGGCGCGGATGCGTCTCTGCTCGGGAGAGCCGGCGGGCGCGCCATCGGCGGTGACGGTGACGCCCTCGGCGATCGCGAACGGCAGTGCGAGCCCATCGTTGTAGTCGGTGTGCTCGCCGATCAGGTTGACGCGCCCGGGCGCGAACGCGGTGCTGCGCTCAGACGGCACGCCGGATCGCGTCGCGCAGCTTGGCGGCGGACTCCTCGGGCAGGGTGTCGGAGATGAACGTGCCGGCTCCCTGCTCGGAGCCGGCGAGGTACTTGAGCTTGTCGGCGGTGCGCAGCGGCGGGTAGAACTCGACGTGCAGGTGCCCGCGCTGCTCGTGGCCGGCGGCGGTGGGTGCCTGGTGGACGGCCATGACGTAGGGGAAGGGGCGCTCGAACAGAGCGTCATAGCCGCGCACGAGCGTCTGCAGCGTTGAGGCGAGCGAGCGCAGCTCGGCTGCCTCGCAGTCAAGCAGGCTCGCTCGGTGCGGGCGCAGCACGACGTGCGCTTCGTAGGCCCAGCGGGCGGCGTAAGGGACGTAGGCGACGACCGCGTCGGTCTCGATCAGGATCCTTCGCCCGTCGGCGAGCTCGTCGCCGAGCAGCTTGCACGGCGCGCAGCCGCCCAGACGCTCGTCGGCTGCGATCTCGCGCGCGGGGATGGGCGGCAGGAACGGATAGCCGTAGATCTGGCCATGCGGGTGATGCAGCGTGACGCCGACCTCCACGCCGCGGTTTTCGAAGATGAACACGTAGTCGACGTCATCGCGTGCGCCGAGCTCCATGTAGCGGTGGCGCCAGACCCACATCAGCGCCTCGGCGCGCTCGGGCGCGAGCGTGCCGAGCGAGCCTTCGTGTTTGTCTGTGTACACGACGACCTCGGCCCCGCCGTGCGGGGCCTCGAAGGCGGGGAAGCGATTGTCGAAGACCGCGATCTCGAAGGCGGCGACGGGGATCTCGGTGACCGGCCCTCCCGGGCGCGTGGGGCACAGCGGGCAGTGGTCGCGATCGGGCAGGAAGGTGCGCTCCTGCCGGTGGATGGCGTAGGCGACCTGCTCGCCGCGCAGCTCCTCGAAACGAAGCTCGCTCACGCGTGCGACCGGTGGCCGAGCTGCGAGTAGAGGATCAGCGCGCGCCCGTCCTCTTTGACCAGGCGCTCGATCGCGACCGGGCCAAAGCGCTCGACGGGCTGGTCCTCTGAGGCGAGCTCGCTCGGCTCGCCTGGCGTGCCATCGGGCGGTGGCGAAAGATTTGACGCCATCGCCCGAGGGTATACCTACACATGTGGGGCTGGCATGCCCCGCGCAGACGCCGAGTGTAGGTGCCATCGCGACAAGCCGAAGGTTGAATGCGGATTTTCCGCAAAATCGGGGTTGACGTGGGTGCCGCTAGGCGCGAGGGTAGTGTCTGCTGTTGCTTTCGGCAATCGCAGGGTTTTCAACGAGGGACAGGAGGACGGAAATGGCAGACACCGACCAAATCGACATCGCGGTGCAGACTGTCGACCACTTCGACCGACCGGAGGCCGAGCGATCGGGCTTCGACCGCCGGGCATTCCTGCGCCGAACAGCACTGACCGGCGTGGCGGCCGGCTCCGTGGGCACGCTGCTCAGCGCGTGTGGGTCCAGCGCGTCGAGCGGCGGGGGCTCTGCGGAAGTGTTCGGATCGCATCCGAACTACAAATTCGTGGTCGTCAACCATGTCACGACCAATCCCTTCTTCACGCCCACCCAGTACGGCGCGGCCGACGCCTGCAAGCTGCTGGGCTGCTCCTACCAGTGGACGGGCTCGGAATCCAGCAACGTCAGCCAGATGGTCAACGCGATCAACACCGCGGTGACCGGCGCCGCCGACGGCATCGCCGTCGCGCTGATCGACCTGCACGCCTTCAACAGCCCGGTAGAAGCGGCCATCAAGGCGGGCATCCCGGTCGTGGCCTACAACGCCGACGCCCCCGGTAATGCTCGGCTCTCCTACATCGGCCAGGACCTCAAAAAGGCCGGCGAAGAGATGGGCGAAAGGATCGTCGCTGCGGTCGGCTCGGGCGATGTGGCGCTGTTCATCGCCACGCCGGGCTCGGCCAACTTGCAGCCGCGCATCGAAGGCGCCGAAAAGGCGATCAAGGCCTCGGGCAAGGCGATCAACATCCACACCGTCGCCACCGGCGCAGCCGTCCCCGGCGAGCTCTCGACGATCGAAGCGTATTGGACAGGTCACAAGGAAACGAAGGGCATGTATGCGGTCGACGGCGGCTCCACGGAAAGCCTCGCGAAAGTTATGCAGAAGTTCGGGCTAGCGAGCAAAGGCATCAAGGCCGGGGGCTTCGATCTGACCGAAGCGACACAGAAACTGCTGCAGGAAGGCAACATCGAATTCACGATCGACCAGCAGCCCTACCTGCAGGGCTTTCTGCCGGTCCTGCAGCTGTTTCAGTACAAGGTCTCGGGGACGTTGACGGGCCCCGCGGAAGTCGACACGGGCCTGAAGTTCCTGAACAAAGAAACGGTCGCTCCCTACGTGAGCTCGAAATCGCGCTACGAGGGCACCTCGACGACGGCCGCCGTCGTCAAGTAGAAAGCGAAGGGGAGTCGGGGAGGGATCGTGGCGAGCGCGGCGCAGAGCCCCGCCCAGAGCGATCCCTCCGCCGGGTCCGGCGGCGAGGAACACCACCGCTCGTTGCCTGGCGGGCGTGAAGTGCTCAACCGCCTGATCGCGCTGCGCGAGGGCAGCATCATCGTCGTGACGCTGATCACGGCGATCTACTTCGCGGCGAACACCAGCAGCTTCTTCACGGGCGCCAACTTCGAAACGCTGTTGCCGTACTTCGCGCCGTTCGCGATCCTGGCGGCGGGCGAGGTGTTCGTGATGATCCTTGGGGAGATCGACCTGTCGATCGGAGCGATGTACCTGTTCGCGCCGATCCTCTTCTACAAGCTCGACAGCTCTGTCGGCCTGGGGCTGGTGCCAGGCGTGATCGTCACGCTGCTGGTGTGCATGGCGGTCGGCGCTCTAAATGGCTTCTTCGTCGCAGTCGTTGAAATCAACTCGTTCGTGACGACGCTTGCGACCCTGTTCTGCTTCGAGGGCCTGGCGCTGATCGTCTCGCACGGCACTCCCGTCGCGACGCCCGGGGCAGCCGTTCACACGACGGAAGTCGCTGTCAAGCACGTTGTCAACGGCCACACGATCACGCTGCAGGAAAAGGTCAACCACATCGGAACCTTCGCCAAAATCTTCGGCGGCGGCACCTACTCCGAGCTGATCTGGGCCGTGGCGATCGTCCTGATCCTGCAGGTCGTGCTGACGTTCACACGCTGGGGCCTCTACACGGTGGCGATCGGCTCCAACAAGCTGGGCGCCTCGGAGGCGGGCGTGCGGGTGAAGCTGGTGATGATCCGCAACTTCCTGCTGTGCGCCCTGACAGCTGGGCTGGTCGGCATCTTCGAGGCGGTCCGCTCGGGTACCGTGCAGCCCGACCCGGCGGGCGCCAACGAAATCCTGTTCCTGGCGGTCGCCGCCGGCGTGATAGGCGGCACGCTGCTGACAGGCGGCTCGGGCACGGTCGTGGGGGCGCTGATCGGAGCGCTGTTCTTGGGCGTTCTCGAGGATGGCCTTGTCCTCCAGGGCGTAAACGCCAACTACAAACTGTTCTATCTCGGCCTGGCGATCATCGTGGCGATGACCGCCAACGTCTACGTCGGCAGGGTGCGCAGGGGGCATGTCGGAAGTGGCTGACGCGCAGGCACCCCAGACGGGAGTGGTGGGCCCGAGCTCGGCGCCCGACGACGTGCTGCGCGTGGAACACATCGCCAAGCGCTTCGGCCCGGTGACCGCGCTGCGCGACGTGAACCTGCACCTCAAAAAGGGTGAGGTGCTAGGCCTGCTCGGCGACAACGGCGCGGGCAAGTCGACGCTGATCAAGATCATCTGCGGCTTTCAGAAGCAGGATGCCGGCAAGATGTTCATTCACGGCGAGCTGTATGAGCCGAGGAGCGTGGACGACGCTCGCGCGCATGGCATCGAGACCGTCTACCAGGACCTGGCGCTGATCGACGAACTGTCGGTCTACCACAACCTGTTCCTGCGCAAGGAGCGTGTGCATCACCCGATCCCGCTGCTGGCCAACCGGCAGATGAAGCGCGAAGCGCGCACGGCGCTGGACGAGATCGGGATCAACATCCCGCGGATCGATGTGGCGGTGGCACGCTTGTCGGGCGGCCAGCGCCAGGCGATCGCGGTGGCGCGCACGGTCAACTCCGACGCGGACATCATCCTGCTGGACGAGCCGCTGGCGGCGATGGGCGCGAAAGAGGGAGCGCAGATACTCGACCTCGTGGCGCGCCTGAAGGCGGAGGGCAAGGTTTCGATCATCATGATCCTGCATAACTACGTTCACGTGCTCGAGGCGTGCGACCGGGTGAGCATGATCCAGGAGGGGATGATCGCGCTCGACAAGCCGACGGCGGAGACCTCGGTGGAGGAGCTGACGGATATCGTCGTCAACGAGTACCGCCGCGCACGCGAAGCGGCGCACGTCGCAGAGGCAGCCGCTGCGAAGGGTACCGCGAACGGCGGCGCGGCCGGCTGACGCAGCGCTACGTGTGGCGCTCTCGCAGCTAGGCCTCGCGAGGTGGGTTGCCGGTCAGGACTCGGGCGGGCGGCGGGAGGCCAGGTATTCCTGGTTCTGGCGACGCTCGCCGCGGACCTGGATGGCGATGTAGACGATGATCAGGTTGACGATCACGCCGATCCCGCCGAAGGTGATGATCAGGCCAAAGGTCTTGACGAAGGCTTCGCTTGCGGCGAGGACCATGCGGGGAGCCTAGCAACGGACGGAGCGTGTGTGTCGTAGGCTTGTGGGGCCGCCGAAAAGCAAGCGCCTGGAGAGGTGCCGGAGCGGTTGAACGGGCGCGACTGGAAATCGCGTAACGGGGGTCAACCTCGTTCGAGGGTTCGAATCCCTCCCTCTCCGTGCTGTTGTGTCTCGGGACATGCTGGACGCGTGTCTCGGGGGATCGTGGACAGTTTAGGGTCGTGTGAGGGGCTGGTAGTTGCGGGTGGGGTCGAGCGTGAGCTCGCGGATGAGCTGCCCTTGGAGGTCGATGACGCGGATCTG
>DATNLQ010000002.1:0-5627 GCA_035602785.1 Solirubrobacteraceae bacterium | reverse complement strand
AACCGAGCGCTGGTGGCGGGCGTCCTGCTCGGGCTGGCGATCGCCAACAAGGAGTGGGCGCTGCTGGCCGTCGGCCCGGTACTGCTGGCGCTGTCTGCCAAGCTGCGGCTGCGCTGCCTCGCCGCGACCCTGCTGAGCGCTGCTGCAGTACTTGCGCCGCTGGTGATCGCCGGCGACCTGCTCGCCAGCGCGCGCGCCGTGGCGGCGCCCGCCTCGACGATCTTCCAGCCGTGGCAGCTGTGGTGGTTTCTCGGTCATCACGGTGCGCTGGTGCACGGCGCCTTCGGAACGCCCAAGCCCGGCTATCGCATCCCCCCGGGATGGACCGGGGCGGTCAGCCATCCGCTGATCCTGCTTGTCGGGGCGCTGGCGCCGGCGCTGTTGTGGCTGCGCAGCCGCCGGCTGGGTGAGCGCGACGCGTTGCTCGTGCTGGCGCTGCTGCTGCTGGCGCGCTGCATGCTAGACACGTGGGACACGGTGTACTACCCGCTGGCGTTCCTGTTCGCGCTGCTGGCCTGGGAGATTCGCGCGCCTTCTATGCGACCGCCGCTGCTGACACTGTCCTGCACGGTTCTCGTGTGGCTGAGCTTCCAGTGGCTGCCCGAACACGTCTCCGCCGACGTGCAGGCGGGCGTCTTTGCGGCCTGGTCGCTGCCGCTGGCCGCCTGGCTGTGCTTGCGCGTGCGGGCGATACCGGCGCGCAAGACGCCAGGCGAGCGGCGAGACAGCCGTCAGGAGATGACCGTCAGTGCATTGGGCAGGCTCGTCAGGACCTCCTGAGAGCGCTCGCCGACGACCACCAGATCCTCAATGCGCACGCCCAGCTGCCCGGGCAGGTACACGCCCGGCTCGACCGTCACGACGTTGCCGGCCTGCAGCGGGTCATCGCCAGCGGTGCGCGACAGGCGCGGTGCCTCGTGGATCTCCAGCCCGACACCGTGACCGAGGCCGTGGCCGAAGTGCTCGCCCTCGCCGGCCTGCTCGATGACCTCGCGGGCGACCGCGTCGATCTCCCGGCCGCTGAGGCCGGCCATGACCGCGGCAAGGCCCGCCTGCTGGGCGGCGCGCACGAGCGCGTACACATCGCGCGCGCGCGCGCAGAGCCCGTCGCCCGTGGCATAGGTGCGGGTGCAGTCAGAGCAGTAGCCGTCATGCAGCGCGCCCCAGTCGATCGTCACGAGCACGTCGCGCGCGATCGGCTCCTCACGCGGCTGGGCGTGTGGCAGGGCGCCGTGCGCGCCCGCGGCGACGATCGTGGGAAAGCTCGGCGACTCGGCGCCCAGACGGCGCATGCGCAGCTCCAGGTCGATCGCCACGTCGCGCTCCGTGCGCCCGGCCAAACCGCCTTCGAGCACCGCGCGCAGCGCCTCGTCGGCCAATTGGCAGGCGGCGCGTATGCGCGCGATCTCCCCCGCTTCCTTGACCGCCCGCAGACGCTGCACTGCGCCGGCGCACGGCACCAGCTCCCAGCCCTCGGGCACGAGCTCGCACAGCTTGGCATGGCGGACGACCGTCAGGTGGGCGTCGTCGAAGCCCAGCCGTCCGCCCTCATCCGACAGGGCCTCGGCCACCGACTCCAACAGGTCGCCGCCGCTGTCGGTGATCTCCCGCTCGTACACCGAGGGCACCTGCGCGGCGGACTGGGTGGCGTAGCGAAAGTCGCTGAAGAAGCGATGGGTCGCTCCGTCGGCGGCGAACACGAGCGCCATCCCGTTGCTGCCGGTGAAGCTCGTCAGGTAGCGCAGGTCGATGAGGTTCTCGACCAGCAGGGCGTCCACCTCGAGCTCGGACAGCTCGCCGGCCAGGCGCTGCACGCGCGCAGAGGCTGCCCCGCCGTCGTGGGGCGCGCTCACGGCTCGTCCCGCCCGTGCCCGTGAGGGTGCGCCAAGCGCTCGCGCAGCGCGACCAGCGCGTCGCGATAGCCGTCGGCGCCGCGGCCGCTGATCGTGGCAAAGCACAGGTCGCGGATGACCGATACGCGCCGCCACGGCTCGCGCTGCTGCACGTCTGAGAGGTGGATCTCGACGGCTGGCAGAGCGGCGATCTCCAGCGCGTCGCGGATCGCCCACGCGTAGTGCGTCCAGGCGCCGGGGTTCAGCAGGATCGCATCGGTGCCGTCGTCGCGCAGCGCATGCAGGCGCTCGACGAACGCCCCCTCGTAGTTGGTCGAAAAGAAGCTGGTGGCCAGGTCGAGCTCGCGCGCTTGCGCTTCGACGCGCAGCTGCAGCTCGCTCAGGGTCAGCGTGCCGTACAGCGTGGGATCGCGCCGCCCGAGCTGGTCGAGGTTGACCCCGTGCATGACCTCGATGCGATGGCAGCGAGCATCGCCGGTGGACTGCGCAGGCGAGCCGTTCACGCTGCCAACTCCGCCACCGCTTCGCGCAGGTCTGCGGCCTGCACCGTACAGCCGATCCGCACCTCGCCGGGCTGGTCGACGAGCACGAACGGGACCTCGTCGCCCACACGCTTCTTGTCGCGCGCGGTCGCCTCGACGACGGACTCGACGGGGACGTCTGCCATCGTCACCGGCAGGCCGCGCTCGCCCAGCAGCTCGCGGACCTGCGCGCGCAGCCGCTCGCGCCCGGACAGGCGCAGGGCGGCGAGCAGCCCCAGGCCCACGGCCTCGCCGTGGCGGTAGCGGGCATAGCCGCTGGCCGTCTCGATCGCGTGGCCGATGGTGTGCCCGAGGTTGAGCGCCTGGCGCGCGTCGGCGTCGCGCTCGTCTGCGGCCACGACCGCGAGCTTGGTGCGCGCGCAGGCGAGGATCGTCCAGTCGTCTACGTCTGCGCCCGCGGCAACCCTCTCCCACAGCTCGCCGCCGGCGATCAGGGCGGTCTTCAGGACCTCCACCCAGCCGGCCGCCAGCTCCGCGGCGGGCAGCGTGGACAGCGTGTCGGGGTCCACGAGCACTCCCGCCGGCTGGTGGTAGGCGCCCACGTAGTTCTTGGCCTGAGGCAGGTCCACGCCGGTCTTGCCGCCGTAGGCCGAGTCGACCTGGGCGACGAGCGTGGTGGGCACGTGCACGATAGGCACGCCGCGCTGGTATGTGGCGGCGCAGAAGCCGGCCAGGTCGCCGACCACGCCGCCGCCCAGCGCGACCAGGTGGTCAGCCCGCGTCATGCCCGCGCCGACCAGGCACTGCCACACTCGCTCGGCGCTTGCGAGCGTCTTATGGGCCTCGCCGGCAGGGATCGCGAACGTCCCCGCGACCCCTCCTCCGAGGCGGTCGCCGTACAGCCTGCCCACCGTCTCGTCGGTTACGCAGAACACACGCGAGCGTGACCGGTCGACCGGCCAAACCCGGCCAAGCTCCAGTGCGTCGGTGCCGCGCAGCAGGCCGCGCCCGACGAGCACTGGATACTCGCCCGACGCAGCACTCGCCCACAGCATGCGCGTACCGGCCGGCGCGGCGGCCAGCGCGCGCAGGGCAGCGACTGTCCTTGTGATCCCGCCGCGGCGCAGCGGCGGCAGGATCGCGTCGGCGAGACCCTCATAGATCGCCCGGCGCTGCGCGTGCAATGCCACGAAGGCGTCGCGGTCGTGCGCGAGCGGACGCTCCGAGCCGTTGGGCGCGGCGCGCACGCGCTCCCAGGCGGCGCCGGGCTCGACGTCGAGCAGGACGGTCACATGACCGGCGAGCGCGGCGCGCACGCGCGCCGACAGGACGCTGCCTCCGCCCAGCGCGATGACGTCGTCGGCGGGGCGGGCGCGGTCCTCGAGCAGCTCGCACACCAGCTGCTCCTCGGCCGCGCGGAAGGACTGCTCGCCGTGCAGCTCGAACTCGCGCGAAATCGGATGTCCCAGGCGCTGAGCAAGCAGCGTGTCGCTGTCGTGCGCCTCGACGCCCAGGCTGCGCGCGAGCTCCTGCGCGGCGCTGGACTTGCCGGCGCCCATGAAGCCGATCAGGACGAATGCCATCCGATGCGCTCCTCATAGGCGCGCACAGCCGCCAGGACGTCGTCGATGTGGTCACCGCCGAACTTGCGCCGGTAGGCGTCGGCGAGCACCAGCGCGACCATCGCCTCGCCAACCACACCGGCGGCGGGCACGGTGCAAGAGTCGGTGCGCTCACGCAGCGCTTGAGCTGGCTCGTGCGTCTGGGTGTCGACCGAGCGCAGCGGCTTGGTGAGGGTGGGAAGCGGCTTCATGGCGCCGCGCACGATCAGCGGCAGCCCATCGGTCATCCCGCCCTCCAGGCCCCCGGCGCGGTTGGTCTCGCGGTAGAAGCCGCGCTGCGACGAGTAGTAGATCTCGTCGTGGGCCTCGGATCCCGGCAGGCCGGCAATCGTAAAGGCGTCGCCAACCGAGAAGCCCTTGATCGCCTGGATCGAGCAGATCGCCATCGCCAGGCGCCCGTCTAGGCGCTCCTCCCAGGAGACGTGCGAGCCCAGGCCTGGCATCAGGCCGAACGCGTGCACCTCGAAGACGCCTCCGAGCGACTCGTTGGCCTTGCGCAGCGCGTCGATCTCGCGCACCATCGCCTTGCTCGCGTCGGCGTCGAGGCAGCGCACGGGCGAGGCATCCACGTCGGCGAAGTCCTCGCGCGTCAGCGACCGGGTGAGCGCGGGCGCGTGCACCGAGGCGATCTGGACGACGTGCGAGTGCACGCTGACCCCCAACGCGCGCAGGAACGCCTTGCACAGCGCCCCGCCCGCAACACGCGCGGCGGTCTCGCGGGCGGAGGCCCGCTCGAGGATGTTGCGCACGTCCGAGTGCTTGTACTTCTGTGTGCCCACGAGGTCCGCGTGCCCGGGGCGCGGCAGGTGCACCTCGGCCGTCTCCTGGTCGACCGGCCAGGGGTTCATCCGCTCTTCCCAGTTGGCGTAGTCGCGGTTTGCGATCTGCAGAGCGACCGGACCGCCCAGCGTGTGCCCGTGGCGGACACCCCCGGTCACCTCAGCGCTGTCGCGCTCGATCTTCATGCGCCCACCGCGACCGTGGCCGAGCTGGCGGCGCGACATGTCCGCGTTGATCTGCTCGCGCGAGAGCTCAAGGCCCGCGGGCAGGCCCTCGACGATGCAGGTCAAGCCCGGGCCATGCGACTCGCCGGCGGTTATGAGACGAAGCGACACGGCCCTAGCTTATGCGGCCGATCGGGAATGCCCGTGAGCGCACTGCTTCGGGCACCCGAAGGCAAGCCGCCCGCAACACCTGGTGGAGCTAGTGACGCGAGCTGCTGTGGGCGGTGAAGGCCGGGTGGCCGGCGAGCACGAGCACGCCTGCCTGGGGCGAGTAGCGCAGGCCCGGCAGCGTCATCAGGCCTTCGCGGCGCAATAGTTCGCGCCCGGCCTTGGAGCTGGCGCCCAGCAGGCCCTTGACCGACGCCGCCGAGGCCGACTTCGAGGAGATGCTCACGATGCGAAGTTCGTAGGTGATCGCCTGACCGCCTGGCGTCAGGTATTCCAGCTGCTCGGTCTGGCCGGCCTTCAGGCCGATCGCCTGGCACTGGGAGGCGCTCGGCAGGCAGACGGCGCCACCGTGCAGGATGACTTCGCCGACGAGCGTGAACGTGGCGCTCTTGCCCTTGGCGGTAACGCCCCTGTAGGCGATCAGCGGCAGCTGGGCCGAGGGCAGGGCGGTGAACAGCTTGATGTTCTCGTAGGGCGTCAGCTGGACGCTTTCCGCGG
>DATNLQ010000001.1:0-9663 GCA_035602785.1 Solirubrobacteraceae bacterium | reverse complement strand
GTGAGGGCGGCGGGCGGTCGGGGTGGGGTGCGCGAGCGGCTGGCGCACGCGCGGACGATCATCGCCAGCGCGCCGCGCGAGGCGCGGGCGGCGATGGCCGGCAGCTCGCGTAGGGCGGCCCGAGCGTCAGCGCGAAGCGGTGGTCGAGCCGGGGCTCGCGCTTCGGCCGCGACTGCGACTGGCAAAACGCCTGCGCGAGCAGCCGCTCGCAAACCACCGGGTGCCGCGGGTGGTTCTGTCGCCGTGAAAGCTCCTCGCCGTGCATCGGGTGGGGCGCCGCCAGCTTCGCGGACGGTGCCGCGCCCCCAACCACCTCGGACTACAGCCGCCGGCCCAGCACGCTCGGCCGGCGGGGCGCAGAGCACGACGCACCCCGGGCGCAAGGTGACGAGCAGCGCACAGCGCAACGCGAGCGCCCCGGCGCCGCCGGCTGCGAGGCCGCCGACGGCGCCACCGGCCGGAAGCCGGCGGGCGCCGGCGAAGCGTAAGCCGCGAGGGGGGAGGGCACGGTGATTCACCGCACGTTCCGGTCGCTGGATGAGCCGCCGCGGCTGGTGGCGTTCACGATCAAGCAGTGGGCGGTGCTGATCGCCGGCAGCGCGGCGGTGCTCGGCTTGATCCACCTGTCGCATCTGCCGACGAAGCCAGCGATCACGCTCTGCGTGTTCGTGATCGGGCTGCCGGCGGCCCTGACCTATGTGTCGGAGAGCGGCGGCCTGCAGCTCGGGGTGCTGCTGCGCGAAATGTGGCGCTGGCGCTGGAGCCGGAACGCGCTCCTGCCGGCCTCGGCGGAGCGCCCGCGCGCCCGTGGACTGGTCGTTCTCGCCAGTCTCGAGGAGCCCGGTCGTCAGGCACAAGCAGCGCGCGATGACCCGTCCTTGGTGGAGCTGCTGTCCGAGGAGCGCTGGGGCTGATGGGCGGCACGGCCACCGCGGGAGACCTGCTCGGGGTCGCGGCGATCGAGCCGGACGGGCTGCTCGTGCGCGAGGACGGCACCTATGTCCGCGCGCTGGAGGTCGGCGCCGTCAACCCGCTCGTGCTCGAACCGGCCGAGGGCGAGCGCGTGTCAGCAGCGTTCGGTCAGGTAGCGGCGCGGCTGCCCGACCGCCAGTCGCTTCAGTTCTACGTGCAGGGCACGCCGCTGGCGCTCGATGAGCTTCTCGCGGAGGAGACGCACCACTGTGAGCAGGCCGCGGGCGCCGCCGAAGACATCGGCGAGGACGAGCGTGCGCAGGCGATCCGCCGGCTGGGGATCGCCCAGGAGCAGTCGATCCGTATCCACGCGCTGACGGTCGCGCCGCTTGCGCTTCGCTATCTCGTCGTCTGCCCGTGGCAGCCGGCGAGCCGCCTGTGGTCGTTCGGACACAGCTCGCGGCGGGCGCTTCGGGTGAAGGCCGACGCGCACGAGCGGGCACGGCGCGACTCGTTGCGCCATTGCGAAGGGGTCCGCGCGGACCTCGAGGCGATGGGCGTTCCCGGTCGCCTGGTCGCGGGCAGCGAGCTGCTCGATCTACTTCACCGCCGCTTTGACCCCGACGGTGGCCTGGCGGGCGGGCTGCCCGCGAGCTTCATGTCGCCGCACGTCGTCGCGCCCCTGGTCGCCGGGGAGAGCGCAGAGGCGGCGAGCGACCGCGCGCAGCGGCTCGCCGAGGCGATCTGCACCGCCCCGGTCGGCCTCTGTGAGCGCAGCCGGATCGCGTTGGGTGAGACGTTGGAGGAGGTCTTCTACGTCAGCCTCGCGCCGGAGCAGACATGGCTCGGGTGGCTGCTTCACATGATGCAGGCGCCGCGCCCGTTCGTGCTGAGCGTGCATGTCCAGGCGACCGAGCGCTACCGCGAGCGGATGGCGCAGAAGCGCCGCTACAAGCGCATCCACGGCGTCAACCGCGGCGTCGAGCAGCGCGGCAGACCGCTCGACCCCGACGCGAGGGTTCAGGAGGAGGAGGCCGCAGCGCTGAACGACGAGCTGGCCACGAGCGCCGGCGCGGGCATCTACCGCGTGAGCATCTACTGCGCGCTGCAGGAGCCCCGCCCCGACGCGGACCCGGAAACGCTGAAGGAGCTGTGCCAGGCGACGGGGCGAGAGGTGACGATGGCCTGCGACGCGCGGATTCAGCACGGCCTGTTCGCCCAACGGCGGCTGTGGCAGTCAACTTTGCCGCTAGGACGCGACGTCGCCGGCCGCCGGCGCAAGTACGTCAGCCGCAACGTCGGCGACACCTTCCCCTTGTGTGGCACCTCGTGCGGGAGCCCGCAGGGCATCCCGCTCGGCTACGCGCTCCCAGGGCGCACCCTGGAGCGGCTGGACCCGTTCGATCCGGCGCACCCGAATCACCTGTTGCTCATCAACGGCATGAGCGGGGCGGGCAAGACGATGGCCGCGATCATCCTACTGGCCCGTGCGCTGGCGCAGGGCGCGAGCGGGTTCATCATCGACCGCGCAGGGCACTTCGAGTTCCTGTGCAGCCTGATCCCCGGCGGCGCGTCGCTGCAGGTCGGCGCGGGCGCGCACGCGATCAACTCGTGGGACGTTGAGGACCCCGCGCAGGTCGGCGCGGAGAAGATCGACTATCTGCTCGCGTTGCACGCGCTGCTGCTGGGCGAGCATCACGCCGGCCGCGACAGTTACGGGCTGACTGACCTTGAGGCGAACCTGCTGGGGCTCGCCATCGCCGAGGTGTACGCGCGCTGCGCCCTGACCGGCGAGGAACCGCGCGAGCTGCTGTTGCAGGAGGAGCTTGAGCGCCGCTACCACCAGGAGCGCGGCGAGGGGTCGGTCGGGATCGCCGAGAGCCTGCGCAACCTCTCGATGCGCCTGAACAACTACATCGGCGATGGCCCCTACGCCTACCTCGCCGATCGTACGACGACGATCCCGGCTGACGCGCCGCTGGTGGTGTTCGACACGCGCAGCATCCCGGACGCGAAGGCCGCGGCGGCGCTGTTCGTGATCTGCGAGCACGTTAAGAGCAGGATCGCCCGCACACGCCAGCAGCATCTCGCTGGGGAAAGCCCGAAGCACGCCTGGGCCGGCAAGTCGTTCCTCGTGGTCGACGAGGCGTGGAAGCTGATCGAGCGGCCCAGCACGGGCCGCTGGTTCAACGAGTTCTGCCGCCGCAGCCGCCACTACGCGCTGTGGCTGATCGCCATTTCGCAGCAGCTGTCGGACTTCGACAACGAGCACGGCCGGGCGCTCTTGGCGAACGCCGCGATGCGGCTGTTCCTGCGCCAAGAGGCCCGTGAGCTCGCCTACGTCAAGGGCGCGCTGAACCTCACTGATGAGGCGATCGAAGCGATCTCGACGCTGAAAACCGTCCGCGGCCAGTTCTCGACGGCCTACCTGATGAACGGGTCCAGGGGACAGGGCACGCTGCAGATCGGTGTCGGCGCGTTGGAGTATTGGATCGCAAGCTCCGACCCCGCCCGCGACGAGCACATAAGAAAGCGTGCGCTGCGCGAGACTGGCGAGCAGAGCTGGGCGGCGCTGCGGCTGCTCGTAAGCGAGGAGTGGCAGCAGGCGATCAGCGACGAGCTGGAACTGGCGGCGTGATGCAGGCGCGCGTCGCGATAGCTCTGCTGAAAAACCGGCAGGTGCAGACGGTGCTCGTCGTCGCGGTGCTGATGGTCGTCATGCTCCCGGTTCTGGTCGCTGCCGGCGTGGCCGGGTTGCTCTCTCAGGAAGCCGAAAGCGTGTGTGGCGGCGCGAGCATCGGCGCGGTCAATCAGCCTGCCGGCGGCGGCCCGCTCGCTCAGGGTCTATATGCGGCACCGCTCGAACTGGAGCCGGGCCGCTGGTATGAAGTCGGCGCGACCGACTACGGCGGGCCCGTCGACGCTGCCTCCGACTATGGCTCGATCCCGAATCCGGGCGAGTCCTACCTGCCGTCGCACCCGGACTCGTTCGCGGAGCTGTCGGTGCTCGACAGCAACCCCGCCGACGCCGGGACGTTCTCGTTCGCCGACGCGAACGCCCTGAGCAACCTTCCGTATCTCACGGCGCTGCGGGTCGCGCACGACGGGCAGGAGAGCCTGCTGCTCAAGCGCGATGTGGGATACGGGCAAGGCCCCGGTCAGTTCATCGCAAACGGGCAGCCCTACCGGCTGGACGTGTGGTGGCAGGCCGCCCAGCCGCTCGGCATCACGAAGAACGCGGTGAAGGTGCAGCTTGCGCCAGCGACCGGCGCGGCGCCGACGCTCGGGGCGCTCCCGTCGTCAACCGAAGCCAGCGGCGCTGGTGAAGCGAGCGCTGCCTGTCCGGTGGGCGAAGGCGCCGGGAACATTCCGCTGCCGCTGACGCCGGGAACAGAGACGAAGATCCTGCCGAGTGGCCTGGCCGCCGCCGGCGAAGAAGCGCCGGCTGCGGTAAAGCGAATGGTCGCGGCCGGCAACCGGCTGTTTGGCGCGAGCTACCTGTACGGTGGCGCGCACGGGACGCCGCTGAGCGAGCTCGAGCCGGCGTATGACTGCTCCTCGGCGGTCTCATACGTCCTTCATGCCGGCGGCGTGTTCGGCGAATACGCGGAGGACTCGACCGAACTTGAGTCCTACGGGCAACCCGGCCCCGGCCGCTACGTCTCGATCTACGCCAACGCCGGGCACGCCTTCATGTACGTCGGCGGGCTGCGGTTCGACACCGTGGAAGATCCTGCCTATGACAGCGGGCCGAACTCGGGCAAGCCCGGCCCGAAGTGGCGAGTCTCCGCATCAGTCCCTGACTGGGCGAGCTGGACCGTCCGCCACCCACCCGGCCTATGACCAGCCGCCCCCTCAGAGGACTGATCGCTGTCTGCCTGCTGTTGGGCGTGCTCGCGCTCGCCGGATGCACGAACCCCGACGCGCCCAGCGCCGGGCCGCACACGGCCGCGACCGCCTCGCCGCAGAATGCCGGCGAGCAGCCTGCACCCGCGCCCGCGTCACCCACGGCACAGGAGCCCGCCGACGTGCAGCCCACGCCGCTTGCGGCGCTGACCGCGTTCAGCCGGCTGTACTCGAACTGGACGTATCGGACTCTCACCTCCGACCAGCGGGCACTGGCTGGGATGTCGGTCGGCGCGGCGCGACTGGCCGAGCAACAGGCGGCGGCATCGAGTGAGGCGGACACGACGATCGCTCGAGGGCGCATCTGGAACAGCGGGCAGATCGTGAGCATTGCCACGGATGTATCGCGTCCCGGTACGTGGGACATCGTGACCCGTGAACAGACCGGCGGCTCCACGGAGTACGAAGGGTTGCCGGCGGCCTATCACGTCACCCTTGCGCGGCTCGCCCGCGTGCCCGACGGCTTCGCGGTGAGCGAATGGCTGCCACAGAGCTGACCGATCGGTGGCGTCGACGGGCCGCGCGCCATTGGCTGCCGGCGGCCTTGGCGCGCATGTGGCCCTACGCCTACGCCGGTGTCTGGGCGGCGACGCTCGCTCCCGCCGCTGTCGTTGCGCTCGTCGGGCGTCCCCTCACGCTGCCGGCACGTCGCCTGCTGGGGCTCGCGCTGAGCGCACGGCGCAACCCACCGCCGCACCTGGGGCACGTTCTCGCGCTGGCGGCCCACAACATCCCGATCGCTTCCTGGCCGCTGCTGCTCGGGGTGCTGGGTGCCCACCGCCATCGCCTCGCCAGGCCCGTCGCCAACGGAGTGCTGCTGGCGTGCATCATCGCGAACACGCTGCCGGTGGGCGCGGCGCTCGGCGCTTACGGAACGGCGCTGCTGGCGTACATCCCGCAGTTGCCGCTGGAGTGGGGCGGGCTCGCGCTCGGCGCGAGCGGGTGGCTCGTGCAGCGACGACGACCGCTCACCGCCAGCGAGGGGGTCGGCGTGTTCGTGCTGATCGCATGTGTTCTGCTCGGCGCTGCCGTGCTGGAGACCGTCGCCGTGCCCCACCGATGAGACCGCGGCGAGTTCACCGGCGAGCGACGCTTGCAAGAAAGATTGCAAGTACAATCTGCTCTACAGAATTGTTCGGTGTTGCTGGGCTTTTTTGCCTGGGTCAGGGCTGACCTGGAGATAGTGAGAATGGAGAATGGAGACGGAGGCGCAGGGGCTGGAGGTCCCCAGGACGCATCAGGGGGCAGGGTGACCCTTGCGCCCGGCCAGGGTAGGCAGCGGGCGTTTGGCTCGCAGCGGCCCGGTCAGATTCTCGGCGAATGGCAAAAGCGGGAGCTACGGATCGCTCGCGGCTTCGCGGAGTGTCGAGGGCTCACCACCGAGCAGCTTGAGGACCTCTACCAGGAGACGGCGCTCGCTCTCTACAGACGCGCGTATGACAGCGAGGAACATCTCCGCAACGCTCTGCGGGACGGGATCAAGAAGCGCGCTCTGCGGTTGCACCGCGATGAACGGCGTCACGGGCGAATAATCGCGCGGGGGACACCTGGCTTTCGTGTCATGGCCGAGGCCAGGGAACGCGAAGGCGCCCCTGAGTTGGCCGCCCTTGCCCGTGAGGATCGCCTGATCGCGGGCGAGTTCACGACGGAGCTGACGGAGCAGGAGCGGCGTGTCTTCGGCGGGCTGGTGGAGGGGATGGCGTACCGGGCTATCGGGACCGCGCTGGGCATCCCGGAGAACGAGGCTCGCAAAATCGCTCGTGCGTGTGACCGCAAGCGCGAGCGTTTCCAGCTGCTCTACGACACGGGCCGGTTGTGCGGGTATCGCGCACAGACGATCCACGCGCTGCAGAACGGGGAAAGCACGAGCGAGGAGCTGGCCGAGCGCGCGTTCGCGCATCTTGAGAGCTGCGCACACTGCCGGCTGGAGTACAAGACGAACGCCAAGCGGCTGCGGCGCAGCTTCCGCGACCAGGCCGGAGCGCTGCTCCCGCCGATGTTCATCGGGAATCTCGGCCGGTTCACGAGACTCGGTGTGCGAGGCAGGCTCCTGCTGCACCGGCTCGGGATCGACAGCGCCCCGATCGGGCAGGGCAGCGTGCGCGAACGCGCCGTCGCATTGCTGGCAGGCGGCGGGGTCGGCGCGAAAGTCGCCGTGGGCGTCGTCACCGTCGGCGTGATCGCCGGCGGCGCAGTCGCCACGCACGTCCTTGAACAGAGCCCCGCACCTCACCGTCAGCATGTCGCGGCGAGTGCGGCAGCGGCGGCGCGTGCAGCGCCGCCCGCCGGACAGCTTCTCAGCGCGCCGCCGGCGGCGGCATTGAGCACGAGCGCCCACCGGAGCGTGCATACGTCGAGCCGCACCGGTCAGCGCCGTGTCACCGCTCACCATACGGCGGCCGGCACCCGTCGAGCGGCCACTGAGAGCGCTGCCGAGCAGCGCGAACCGGGCGGCTTCGCCTACCTCGGGGTTCCCACGACGACCAGCCAGCCGAGCGCGTCGGCTCGTGTGGCGAGCGCCTCAGAAGGCCAGAGCGGCGGGGGACCGTTCAGCCCATGAGCCCGGCTCGGGAAATTCGTTGGCCGGTTTGGGCTAGTTGGGGTCATAGACCCCCGAAGCCCACCAAAACGGGGCCTGAACAGGAAATGGACGCGACGATGAACAAGCATGAGAACGGGCACGCCAGCCGCGTGCTGCTGCTCGCGTTGACGCTGGCGCTCGGCCTTGCTGGCGGATTGCTGGCGGCGAGCTCGGCGTACGCGGGGAGCTGGATGGAGGTCTCGTGCGTGAACCCGAGCCAGTCCGCGGCGCCGAGCGAAGGATGGACGAGCTTTGCCGGTGGGGGCGGCTACGGGTCGAACAACAGTACGGGCTGCGGGCCGGGCAGCCCGATGTACGCGATCCTCAGCACGGACGCTGCCGTCGGTGTCGGCTCGAACGAGACGCTGCAGTACACGCCTCCGGGGGGATCGACCCTGGTCGGCGGCTCGGTCGATGTGAGCTTCTTCGCTGACGGTCGCGGCTATGACGCCTCTGGCACGGCGGTCGCCTACTCGCCGGAATACGCCTACAACGGCTCGAACGTCTTCTTCCAGTGTGCGTCCGGCCTGCCTCCCTGCGCGAACGGCAGCTACGACTACTCCGGTGTGCTTGGCATTCCCGCCGGGCGAGGCGGGAGCCTCTACCTGAGCGCAGGGTGTGGCGGCGGAAGCGGCGCGTCCTGCGATGAAGGGGGCAGCGAAGGCGGCTGGTCGCTGGTGCGGCTTTGGTGGGCGAACCTCCTGCTCTCCAACGACGCAACCCCTGACGCCAGCGGGGTGAGCGGAACGCTGTTGACCCCGAACGCGAGCGGCACCGATGAACTGAACTTCGACGCGGCGGACCCTGGGGGACCTGGCGTGTATTCAGTGACCGTCCAGATCGACGGGAGCGCCGTGTACTCGGGCACACCGAACAACAACGGTGGTAGGTGCGTCGCGGTGGGGACGAGCGGCGGCGCGTTGATGTTCGACTACAGCCAGCCTTGCCCGCCTAGCGAGTCGGTCGACCTGCCGATCAACACGACCGCGCTTGCCAACGGCCAGCACACCTTGAAGGTCAGCGTCGAGGACGCGGCCGGCAACTCGGCGGTCGTCTACGACGGCACGATCTCGACAAAGCAGCCCTCGGAGAACTCGCTCGGAGCGCTGCCCGGTCCCGGCACGAGCGCAGGCAGCTCGCTGGCTCCCACCCCGGCCGTCCCGAACGGGACGACGGCGAGCCGCACGGCGCAGCTCACCCTCGGGGTCAAGCGCAGGATCACCCGCATTTACACGCACCGCGCGCTTCGAGTGACCGGGCGGCTGCTCGACGGGCACGGCAATCCGATCGCCGGCGCGACGCTGGACGTGCTGGCGCAGGTCAGCGGCTCGGCGAGCATGGTGGCGATCGGGCACGCCAGCACTAGCGCGAACGGGACCTTCACGGCGTCGGTGCCGGGCGGCCCCACACGGACGATCGAGATCTCCTACCGCGCGTTCTCCACGGACGCGAGCTACGCCGCCGTGGCGAAGATCGCCGAGGCGGTCGAGGCCGGCGTGAAGCTCAGCGTGAGCCCTCACAGGACCGGCTCGGAAGGGACCATCACGCTCAGCGGACAGGTGCTGGGGCCGGTCCCCGCCCAAGGGGTCGCCGTCGAGCTGCTTGTCCACTATCGCGGACGCTGGGAGCCCTTCCGAGTCCCGCAGACCGATTCCCGTGGGCGCTTCGAGGTCGTCTACCAGTTCGAGGGCGGCATCGGCCGCTTCCCATTCCGGGCGTCGGTGCTTGGCGGCCAAACCGGATTCCCATTTGCGCACGGAGAAAGCAGGCCGGTCGATGTCACCACGAACTAAGACGCCGTTCCCGTTCGCTCCGCGAGGCACGGCCTGGCTGTGGCTCTCGGCCTTGGGGTGCGTCGTGTTGATCCTCGCGCTCTGCACGTCGAGCGCTCAGGCTGGGACATGGACGCTGGTGTCGTGTACGCAGCCTGACGGGCAGCCCGCCCCGACCGAAGGCTGGAGCACGAGCGCCACGGGCGCCCTCGGCCCGGACAGCGGCGACACGAACACGTGCCCTGAAGGTGGAGACCTGAGCGGCGTGACCAGCGGCGAAGCACCGCAGGGTGCCTACGAAGGCCCCGAGTGGGTGTTCACCGCCCCTGACGGTTCGACGATCGCGGGCGGCACGGTCGCCGCGACGCTGACCTCTCCACACGGGCAGGCATGGCTCGGGACGCCGAGCGCGAGCTACGACGCCGCCGACGTGCTGGCGAACTGCCAGTACAACCTCCCGTGCGGTGATGACGGCGCCTACAGCGGCTCGTT
>DATNLQ010000405.1:0-2378 GCA_035602785.1 Solirubrobacteraceae bacterium | reverse complement strand
CGGCGCCGGGGAGCGCGAGCCGGGCGACGATGCGCCCGCCGAGGACGCCGCCGAGCGGGAGCCGGCAGCCAACGCCGATGAGGCCGAGATGAGCTTTGAGGAGCTTTCCGCTGTGCCCGAGCTCGAGCCCGAGCCCGAGCCTGAGCCCGAATCCGAGCCTGCCCCCGGCGAGCCGTCCGCGGCCGACGTCCTGGAGGTGCTCGAAAACGGGATTCGCGAGATCTCCGGCGAGGTGCGCAACTCACTTGACTTCCACCGCTCCCAAGATGGCGGCGGCGAGGTTTCGCACGTGGTGCTCAGTGGAGCGGTGCAGGACATGCCCGGCTTCGCGGAGGCCCTGCAGGCGTCGCTCGGCGTCGAGGTGCGCAGCACGTCGGTGGGCCTGGTGGACAGGAGCCTCGACGGCAAGGTGTCCACGCACAGGCTGGCCGTAGCCACGGGCCTGGCGATCTCCGAGGCGCCCCGATGAAGGCCGTAAACCTCATCCCGTCAGAGCAGCGCGGCGGGGCCTCCGTAGGCACAGGACGCTCGGAAGGCGCCGTGTTCGCTGTGGTCGCGCTGCTCCTCGGCGTGGCGGTGCTCGGCGTGCTCTACGGCAAAGCCAGCCACAAGATCTCAGCCAGCAACGGCGAAGCCGCCTCGCTCACCGCCCAGGCACAGCAGGCGCAGGCCGAGGCGAGCCAGCTAGCGCCCTTCGCGAGCTTTGTCTCGCTGCGCGAACAGCGCATGCAGGCCGTCACGCAGTTGGTGGACGCGCGCTTCGATTGGGCTCACGTCTTTCACGAGTTCGGTCGCGTCCTGCCCCCCGAGACCTCGATCTCCTCGCTCACCGGCACCGTCGGCTCGGCGATCGTTGCGAGCACCGCTCCCAGCAAAGCCGGTGCGTCGGTCGGCGCGAGCGCCGCGGTGGCCTCCTCGACGCCTCCCGGCAGCGTTCCCACCTTCACGATCGCCGGCTGTGCCACGAGCCAGGCGGCGGTCGCGCTCACGCTCGAGCGCCTGCGCCTGATCGACGGCGTCAGCGACGTGTCGCTGCAGAGCTCCACCGCGACCGTCACCGGCGGGGGATCGGGCGCCGCGACCGTCAGCGGGGGCTGTCCCGCCAGCGACCCGGTGTTCAACGTCCAGATCACCTTCGACGCGCTTCCCCAGCCCTCGGCGAGCACGCCTACGACCGTGACCGCCTCTAACTCCACTGCAGGTGTGCGATGACTGGTCGCGACCGCATAGTCGTGATCGCCATTGCCGTGGTCGCCGTCCTGGGCGCGGGCTGGGTGCTCGTCGTCTCGCCCGAGCGAAAGAAGGCGGACAAAGTTGGCGCGCAGGTCGCCACGGCGCAGAGCCAGCTCGCGACCGCGCAGGGCCAGTTGGCCAGCGCGCGCCAGGACCAGGCCCAGTACCAGGCTGCCTACTCCTCGATCGTCAGCCTCGGCAAAGCCGTGCCGCCAAGCGAAGAAGTGCCGTCGCTGATCTACCAGCTCGAGCGCGCCTCAAACCAGAAGAACGTCGACTTCTCCTCGATCGTCTCAGGAGCCAGCGGCAGCACGAGCTCCGCCTCCTCGGCGAGCGCCACCCCCGGATCGGCCCCGACCGGCTTTACGCAGATGCCCTTCACGTTCGTGTTCAACGGGAGCTTCTTCGACCTCGACCATCTCTTCCAGCAGCTCGACAGCTTCACCCAGCGCAGCGCCGCCGGCGCCCTGGAAGTCGACGGGCGCCTGCTGACGATCCAGAGCGTCAAGCTCGCCCCCGCGACGAACGGGGGGCTGGGCGGCGGAAGCTCTGAAGCTTTGACCGGCACGATCACGGCGACCGCCTACGTGCTTCCCGCCAGCCAGGGGCTGACCGGGGCCGCAAGCCCCGCCGGTGGAGCCGCGCCCGCCTCGGGCAGCGCCTCGCCCAGCTCACCCACAACTCCGGCGATCGTGAGGGCAAACCCATGAGCGCGTTCTTGAGCTCGGTAAAGGCCGACCTGCTCGACAGGCGCATCGCGCCGCTGGTCGCCGTAGGCGTCGTAGCCCTGCTGGCCGCGGTCGGCTATGTGGTGTTCGGCGCAGGCTCCAGCAGCTCCACGCCGGCCACCGGCTCCACGCCTGCGCTGTCAGCCGCTGCTGGGGGCATCTCCGTCAGCCAGCCAACGACCAGCAAGGCCGTCGCCGAGACCACCAACGGCGTCGCCGAACAGCGCCAGGGAGCGGCACGCAACCCATTCGCCCCGCTGCCGAGCGTGGCAAGGCTGCAGGCGGCTGAAACGGCCAAGACCGCCTCCGCGGCGAGCGCGGCGACGAGCCCATCGTCGAGCAGCTCCTCGTCAGCGAGCTCCAGCACGGGCTCCGGGTCTGGGCCTGTCACTCAGCCGGCAAGCGAACCTGCGCCTT
>DATNLQ010000400.1:0-4997 GCA_035602785.1 Solirubrobacteraceae bacterium | reverse complement strand
AGGCGCCGGTCACGCCGTACTTGAGCGCGTGCGGCCCGCCGGCGTTGGTGGCCACGTTGCCGCCGATCTGCGACTGCTCGGCGGCGCCCGGGTCGGGGGCGAAGAACAAGCCGTTCTCGCGCGCCAGGCGCTGCACGTCGCGGGTGCTCACGCCCGCCTCGGGCAGCATCCGCCACAGCCCCGGCTCCAGCTCGCGCACCCGGCGCAACCGCTCCAGCGAGAGCACCACGCCACCCTGTGTGGCCACCGCGCCGCCCATCAGGCCGGTGCCGCCGCCGCGCGGCACGATCGCCACATCGTGCTCGTAGCACCAGGCCACCACCGCCGCCACCTCCTCGGCGCTGCCGGGCAGGGCCACCGCGTCCGCGTGGCCGTCGACGCCCCGGCGGTTTGAGCAGTCGTGGTTGTAAGGCGACCCGGGCGGCGGCGTCTCCAGGACGTGCTCTGAGCCGATCAGGCGGCTGAGGTGGGAGTTGATGCCCTTATGCACACCAGGAGGCTATGCGGTCCGTAAGAGTGGATCATGCCTGCCGGAGGCCTAGGGAGCGGGCCGCGCCCTGAGCGAGCGGCGCGGCCCTCCCGGTCTTACGGGGCGCTCCCTGGAAGTCTTGGCGGGCGGGGCACCCCAGGCACCAACCAGCAAGGTGCAAGCTACCGGCCACCGAGGACGGCTGAAATACCGTCCGCCTAGATGCTTATCGTCACGTACCAGCCTCAAAGGTCATGACCATGACCTTGGCGGGCCGTGGCCAACGAGGACCAGCCAGCTATCTAAAGGTAGGTTCGCCGATGGCGACGGCCCCAAACCCTGCCGTACCACCCGAGGTCTACGTCTCATTTTTGGCGGAGATCAACCCCAACACCGCAGAGTCGCTGATAGCGACGATGGCGGACATCGCGAACAAAGGCGTTCTGCGCGTCACGTTGCTGTTGTCGACGCCTGGTGGCGCGGTGCCGAAGGGCATCGCCGTCTACAACTCACTACGAGCGATGCCTTTCGAGCTGATAACCCACAACGTCGGTAACGTCGACTCCGTAGGCAACGTTGTCTTCCTGGCGGGCAACCAACGTTTCGCCTGCCCCCACTCGACGTTCATGTTTCACGGGGTCGCGTGGCACGCGACCGACGGCGAACAGCTAACCCGCGGCGTGCTGAAGGAACGCACGGAGGGACTGCTCGCTGACGAGAAGCGCATCGGGGCCATCATCCGCGAGCGGACCAAGATGCGTGCGACGGATGTCGATGCTCTCTTCAACGAGGCCAAGACGAAGGACGCGACAGACGCCGTTAGCGGCGGGATTGTTCACGAGATCAAGGACGTTGAGATCACCCCGGGCGCGCCCATACTGTCGCTCGTCTTCCAGCGCTGATGGGCTCATGATCGTTTCCACGCTGCTTCTCCTAAGTCGGGAGCGGTGCTTATAGCATGGTATATCGGCCATATCAAGCGGATCTTCACCGCCATCTGCCACGCACTCTGTGCTTGCCGCACCTCACATCGGGTCTGCCTGGGCAGGATCATAAGGGGCGGCGTTTCTCATTGCATGCTCTGAATGAACTCGGGTGTTGCCCGTCCGTGTGTTCGCCTGAGCGATGATTGCCACAAGGCGTACCACTGGGCGCGAGCCCCGGCACACCACAACGTCCTCGCCTCGCTCAGCTTGCCGCACCAGCTTGGATAGCTGCGCTTTTGCCGCGCTAATCGTATAGATCGCAGACATCTGTCCGAGGATAGCTCACGGACACTCAGTAGCATGGCCACGATGGCAGTAAGTCCCAAGCCGCGCCAGAAAGCGCACGGCAACGACGCCGCGCTGGACGAGCAGCCCTTCCGCACCCTCTCGGGCGAGCCGATCAACGAGCTGTACACCGCCGAGGACCTGCCGCCGGGCGGGGGCAGCGGCACGCCGGACGACCCGATCGGCCGCCCCGGCTCATACCCGTTCACGCGCGGCATCCACCCGACGATGTACCGCGGGCGCCTGTGGACGATGCGCCAGTTCGCGGGCTTTGGCACGAGCGAGGAGACGAACGAGCGCTTCCGCTACCTGCTGGAGCACGGCCAGACGGGCCTGTCGACGGCGTTTGACATGCCGTCGCTGATGGGCCACGACTCAGACCACGCGCGCGCGGAGGGAGAGGTTGGCCGGGAGGGCGTGGCGGTGGACACGCTGGACGACATGCAGACGCTGTTCGGCGGCATCGACCTGGGGCGGGTGTCGGTGCCGATGACGATCAACGCGCCGGCGGCGATCATGCTGGCGTTCTACGTGGCGGCGGCGGAATCCGATCGCGACGGCAGCGGGGGCGGGGGAGGGGAATCCATTCCTGCGGAGCGCCTGTCGGGGACGATCCAGGCGGACATCCTCAAGGAGTACATCGCGCAGAAGGAGTGGTGCTTTCCGATCGACCCGGCGATGCGCCTGTGCGGGGACATGATCGAGTGGTGCACCAAGCGCATGCCGCGCTGGCACCCGATCTCGATCTCGGGCTACCACATCCGCGAGGCGGGATCGACGGCCCAGCAGGAGCTGGCGTTCACGCTCAAGGACGGCCTCACGTACGTGGAGCAGGCGGTTGCGCGCGGCCTGTCGGTGGACGACTTCGCGCCGCGCCTGTCGTTCTTCTTCAACGCCCAGATCGACTTCTTCGAGGAGATCGCCAAGTACCGCGCGGCGCGGCGCATCTGGGCGAAAGAGATGCGCGAGACGTTCGGCGCGAAGGACCCGCGCTCGTGGCAGATGCGCTTTCACTCGCAGACGGCGGGCGTGTCGCTGACGGCCCAGCAGCCGCTGAACAACATCGTGCGCACGACCGTGGAGGCGCTGGCGGCGGTCCTCGGAGGGACTCAGTCGCTGCACACCAACTCATACGACGAGGCGCTGGCACTGCCGACGGAGGAGGCTGTGACGATCGCGCTGCGCACCCAGCAGATGCTGGCGCACGAGACGGGCGTGACCAACACGGTGGACCCACTGGGGGGCTCCTACTTCGTGGAGGCGCTGACCGACCGCATGGAAGAGTCGGCCTACGTTTATTTTAAGAAGATCGACGAGTTGGGCGGGATGGTCGACGCGGTCAAGCGCAACTACCCCCAGCGTGAGATCGCGGACGCGGCGTTCGCCTTGCAGCAGGAGATCGACGGCGGCGAGCGCGTGGTCGTGGGCGTCAACCGTTACGCGGCAGCGGGCGAAGAGCAGATCCCCACCCTGCGCATCGACCCGGCGCTGGAGCGCAAGCAGCTCGATCGCCTGCAGTCGGCACGCGCGTCACGCGACGGCGCGGAGGTCGAGCGCGCGCTGGCTGCCATGCGCGAGGACGCGGCGCACGAGGAGCGCAACCTGATGGAGCCGCTGCTGAAGTGCGCCCGCGCGCACGCATCCGAGGGCGAGATCGTGGAGTCCTTGCAGCAGGTGTTCGGCGACTACACCGAGACTCCCGTGTTCTGAGGGTGTTGTGGTGGCGTATCGTTGTTCGGAACGATGGGCGGTCAGTAGAACTCTGGGGAGAATGAATGAAGCTGTGGCTCGCATCACGTGGAATTGCCGGCGGCCTGCTTATCGTCGCCTGTGGGCTGCTGGCAGCGGGACCGGCGTCGGCGGCGTCCACGGGGGCAATGGCTTGGGGCGAAAACGAAGTGGGACAACTTGGAAACGGCACGACCCTCAACAGCGAAGTGCCTTCGCCAGTTCGCGGCCTGAGCGGCGTCAGCGCTCTCGCCGGCGGTGAAAGAGACGCTCTGGCCCTCCTCGGCGAGGGTACCGTCGTGGCCTGGGGAGCAAACGAATGGGGGCAGCTTGGCGACGGCACCGATACGGGCCCGGACAGCTGCCGTGCGGCATATGCGGCTTCGTTGGACTATACGGTCGGGTGCAGCACGACACCGACCCCGGTCGAAGGATTGAGCGGGGTCGTCGCTGTCGCGGCCGGCGCTCAGCACAACTTGGCGCTGCTCGGCAACGGGACGGTCATGGCATGGGGGGACAACGAACTCGGACAGCTCGGCGAGGGCACCTTTGGCCCGGATCGCTGCCACACCCAAGCAGAACCGACGCAGTGCAGCACGACTCCGATTCCGGTCAGCGGACTGAGTGAAGTCACGGCGATCGCCGCGGGCGAGGACTACAGCCTTGCGCTGCTGAGAAACGGCACAGTAATGGCTTGGGGATCAAACGAGTGGGGGGAACTGGGCGACGGCGGCAGCGCCTGGTCGCAAGCCAGCCCCACCCCCGTGGCAAACCTTGGCGGGGTGACGGCCATCGCAGCCGGAGGCCACACCAGTCTCGCGTTGTTGAGCAACGGCACCGTGATGGCGTGGGGCGCCAACGAGCACGGGGAGCTCGGCGACGGCACCCTCACCCAAGGCGACGTACCGGTGGCCGTGAGTGGACTGAGCGAAGTGCGCGCCATCGCCGTGGCCGGAGCCAGTCTCGCCCTGCGCGATGACGGGACCGTCATGGCTTGGGGCAGCAACATCTCAGGACAGCTCGGCGTCGGCACGCTCACCGGTCCGAGCGAATGTTTTCCCTTGAACTTCTGCAGCACCACTCCGGTTGCGGTGAGCAGACTCAAGCACACAACGGGGATAGCTACCGGCGGAGGCCAAAGCTTGGCGCTTCTGACCGACGGCACCGTCGCGGCATGGGGTTTGAACTGGCAGGGTCAGCTGGGCATCGGAACCAGGGAAAGCAGCACCCTGCCGATCGGCGTGAGGGGACTGAGCCAGGTGACAGCGCTCGCGGCCGGCGACGACTTCAGCCTCGCCAACGGCGTGCCAGGGCCACCGTCTTCACTGGTCACCGGGGTGGCGCCCAACGGCGGCCCGTCGTCGGGAGGCACGTCGGTGACCATCACCGGGAGCGACTTCAACGAAGCCACCGCGGTCAAGTTCGGCTCGAGCGACGCCGCCAGTTTCACAGTCGAATCGGACGCGGAAATAGAGGCTGTCTCCCCCCCGGGAACGGGGGCCGTGGATGTGACCGTGGAAACGCACGAG
>DATNLQ010000397.1:0-14390 GCA_035602785.1 Solirubrobacteraceae bacterium | reverse complement strand
AATCGGCGAGGTGACCGTCCAGCGCCCGTTCTGTCGTGCGCATCGTCGTCGGTGCGCGGTCGTCCTGCGCCAGGATCCCCAGCAGTATCGCGAGTCGGTGGCGCTGAGATATCTCGAGGCCGTAGCGAGCCGCAAGCGCGTCCAGGCCACCCATGGTGCGGGGGTCGCCCTCGGTCGCACGCACGACGGTCACGTCGTCAGGATGATTTCACGTGAAACACCGGGCGCTTCAACCCTGTCCGTTTCACGTGAAACACCGGTGCGCTTCAACCGCCTGTCCGCGGCGTGACCACCAGGTAGCGCTCCGGCTCATCGCCCTCGCTGTGCGTTTCCACATCGCCGCGCTCGCGCAGGTACTCGTGGACTATGCGCCGCTCGAACGGCGGCAGCGGATCCAACTCGATCGGGGCGCCCGAGCTCACCGCATCATCAGCGGCATCGTCAGCCTCGGCCCGCAGTGCCTCAGCACGACGCTCGCGATAGCCGTTGGCGTCGATCACCACCCGCACCTCCGACGGGCCCTCGGGAAAAACGATCCGCTGCGCGAGATGCTGCACGGCATCGATCGTCTGGCCGCGGCGACCGATGAACAGGCCCACGTCATCGCCGCTCACGCGGCCGTGCAGCACTCCCTCGGCCCCCTCCACGCGCACCTCGACGTCCAGGCCGAGCCCTTCGGTGATCTCCTCGAGGAACTCCTCGAGTGCCTCCGCCGGCTCGAGCTCGGGACCTCCTTGCGCGTCTGCGTCCTCGCCGCTCATCGACGCCTGCCCGAGCGTTTCTTCTTCTTGCGGGGCGGTCGGGGCGGGGCAACGCCAGCAGCCGGCGAGCCACTCACGCCGGCAAGCGCCGGCTGGGGCTTGGGCGTGCCGCCCCGCGGCTGCTCGGGCCGGCCGTTGGCCGAGCCCCCATCCCCGGTACCGGACGACCCGGCGCCTTTGGCCGGGAGTATCGGTGTCCCCATATGGCGTTTGATCAGGTACTGCTGTCCGACCGTCCATAGGTTCGTCGTGATCCAGTACACCAGCAGACCCGCCGGGTAGCGGTAGAGAATCACCACGAACACCACCGGCAACAGCAGGAACATCAAGCGCTGGTTGTTGTCCGCGGCCGCCGTGGCGATAAACGTGGAGGCCAGCTGAGACCCCACGTAAAGCACGATCAGCACCACCAGCGCGATGCCAGTCGCCTTGCTTGTGATGTCCGGCAGGAACAGGAACTTGGCCGAGTGGGGGGCGACCGTGTTGCAGGTCGTCTGTTCGATGTATTTGCCTGGCAGATGCGCCACGGCGCTGATATGCGCGCTCGCTTTGTACTTCGTGGCCAATCCCGGATGGGCGTTGTAGTAGCTGACCAGCTGGGGCCCGCAGATGTGCTTCTTGAGCTCCGTTCGCAGCATGTAGAAAAGCGATATGAACACCGGCAGTTGCAGCAGCAGCGGCAAGCACGAAGCGAGGGGATTGATTTTGTTCTCCTGGTAGAACTTCATGATCTCCTGCTGCTGGCGCTGTTTGTCCTCCTTGTACTTCTCTTTCAGGGCGCTGATCTGGGGGGCCAGGCGCTGCATCTCCTGCATCGACTTCAGCTGCCTGTAGGTCAGCGGCACGAGGATCGCGCGGATGAGCACCGTCAGGCCCACGATCGCCAGTCCCCAGCTGCCGCCAACCAGGTGGGCGTGAATGAACACCATGATCGATTCGAACAGGCTGATCAACGGCGAGAACGCCTGCTGGATCACATTTGCGAAGATCGGCATGCTCTAGATGGTCTCTGCGGTCATGGGAGGGCTGTGCTTGGAGCCTGCTGCGCTGCGCTTGCCAGACCCGGCCTCGGGCTCCGCGCCCGGCGTTTGGTCGGACGCCCGCTTGACAAGCCCGCCCGCCCGGATCGGGAACACTCGCTGGGCCTCCACCGGATCGTATCCGCCATAGCTCCACGGGTTGCACCTGAGCAGACGCCACCCGGCGAGCACCAGCCCCTTAAGTATGCCGTACCGCCAGATCGCCTCGACCGCATAGCGAGAGCACGTCGGCTCATACTTGCAGCGGCGGGGGATCGCCGGCGACAGCACACGCTGGTAGACCACTATCGGCGCCACCGTCACAGCGCGGATCACTCGGACCACGCGGCTGCGCGCACTACTCATCCTGCGCCCTTCCCGTCGGCTCCTGCGAGCCCGCGCCCAGCCCCGCCCGTGCGATCAAATCAACCAGCGACGCCTGCACGCCCGCCAGCCCCTCTCGCTCGGCCAACTCGCGGGCGGGCGGGCGGGCAACCACCACCACGTCTCGACCCTCCTTGAGATCCTGCTCTACGCCCGCGAACGCCTCGCGCAGCAAGCGCTTGACGCGGTTGCGCTCGACCGCGCCACCGACCTTGCGCGACACCGACAGGCCCAGTCTCGGCTGCTGCGTCGACGGGTTCGGGAAGTCGTACAGCACGAGGTGGCGATTGGCCGTCGAGCGTCCCTGGCGATACACACGCTCGAACTCCGCGCTGCGCGACAGCCGTCCTGCGCCCGCCGCCCGCCGCCTACTCGCCTGCCGCTCGCCCACGGGGTCCACTGTCGCCCGCGCAGCTCAGACCGAGAGGCGCTTACGTCCCTTGCCGCGCCGGCGCTGCAGCGTCAACCGGCCCGCACGTGAGCTCATGCGCGCACGAAAGCCGTGCGTCCGGGCGCGCTTGCGCTTCTTCGGCTGATACGTCCGCTTCATCGCCCCGAAGTATACGCCGGGCACCGCGCCTGGCCTTCCCGCAACCCGCCGCTGAAATTTTCCGCCATTTGCGGCGAGCCCCACCGGGCCTTCGAGGACGTTGGGTATAGTCGCCCAACCGGGCCTTTACGGGCCCCCCGCCGAAAGTGCACCACCCTCCCCCACCGGGGTCGATACACGCTGCCGTGAACGCTGAGCTCGAGCACATATGGACGCGGGTGCAAGACGAGCTCGCACTCGCCGTCGGCCAGGCCACCTATCACACCTGGCTGGAGCCCCTGCGGGCAATCGAGCTCTCCGAGCGGCGCCTTGTCGTCCTCGCTCCGCCGCACAGCTGCCGTTGGATCAGCGATCGCTTCGGAGCGCTGCTGCACGACACGGTCGCCCTCGTCCTCGAGCACGCTATCGACGTCGAGCTCACCAGCGAGCCCAACGCTCAGCAGCCCGCCACGCCGCTCGACGCGCCCTCCCGACCCTCCGGCAACCCCAAGCTCACCTTCGAGCAATTTGTTATCGGCGACTGCAACCGGCTTGCCCACGCAGCTGCGCTGGCCGTCGCAGAGATGCCCGCCCAGGCCTACAACCCGCTTTTCATCTGCGGCCCGCCAGGCGTCGGCAAGACGCACCTGCTCAACTCGATCGCAAACCTCGTGCTTGCCCACAATCCCGGACTGACCGTCCGCTGCACCACCGGCGAGGCCTTCACCAACGAGTTCCTCACAGCGCTTGCCAGCGGCCATACCGAGACCTTCAAGACACGCTTTCGCCACATCGATGTCCTGCTCATCGACGACATCCAATTCCTCGAGCGAAAGACCAAGACCGAGGAGGAGTTCTTCCATACCTTCAACGCCCTGCACGACAGCGGGCGACAGATCGTGCTCACCTCCGACCGCCCTCCACGCGACCTGCAGGCACTCGAGGACCGGCTGCGCGAGCGCTTCCAGGCTGGCCTCGTCGCCGATATCGCGCCCCCCGACCTCTCCACGCGAGTCACGATCCTACGCATGCGCGCCTACCGCGACCACATCGAGCTCCACGACGAGCTCGCGCTCAACACCATCGCAGAGCATGTCCACAGCAACGTCCGCGCCCTCGAGGGCGCCCTGATTCGCACCGTCGCCTTCAGCTCTCTCACCGGCCGTCCGCTGACAGCCGACCTCGCGCGAGAGGTTCTCCACAGGCTCTATCCACAAGAACATCTACAGGCCCAATCGCGCTCCGTCACCGACATTCAAGACGCCGCCTGTCAACACTTCGGCCTCTCGCGCGAAGAGCTGCTCTCAAGCTCGCGCACTGCGCGTGTAGCCTGGCCACGACAAGTCGCCATGTACCTCGCACGCGAGCTCACCGGTGAGTCTCTACCGACCATCGGGCGCTCCTTTGGCGGGCGCGACCACACAACAGTTCTCCACGCGTGGAGACGCACCACCGCGCGCATCGCAGACGACGACGCCTCACGTCACGCTGTCGAGCAGCTCATGCGCTCCTTGACTACCGACAACACTCGCAACCCCACCTCCAGCCCACGCCCCGACCGCCCAGCCTGAGACACTTCACTGCTCACCCACATCCCCGACCGCACTTTTCGCCAGTATCCAAGCCGCTATACACATCCCCACAACACCTACTAATAACTACATCTTGATCACCACATCATCGTGAAGCTAGCTCTTCCCACAGCCAACCTCCTCTCCCAGCTACAGACCGCCACACGCGTTGCCTCCACGCGCAGTGCCGTGCAGGCACTGTCCGGCGTAATGATCTCCGCCCAACCCGACCAGGGTCCTGAGCTGCTCGCCACCGACATGGAGGTTGGGCTGCGAGTTCCCCTTCAAGCCGAGGTCCTGCGCCCGGGCCTCGTCGTACTGCCCGCCCGCCTCCTTCTCGATGTGACCCGCTCGCTGCCCGCCGACCAGCTGACAATCGAGCTGCGTACCGCAGAGCAAGACGTCGAGCTCATCTGCGGCCCCAGCACCTTCCATCTGCGGACTCTGCGTGCCGACGACTTCCCTCAGCTTCCCTCGCCAGCCCCTGACACACGCGTCGTGCTTCCCGCCCCCGCTTTCATCCACACGATCGCGCGCGTCGCGCGCTCCGCGTCGCGCGACGAGACGCGCCCCGTCCTCACCGGCATCCTGATCTCCGCATCGGGACAAGAGCTGCGCATGGTCGCCACGGACTCCTATCGCCTCAGCGTCAAGCAGACTCCGCTCGAGGCGCCTCTGCAGGGCAGCCTTGACGCGAACGTGCCAGCGAGAGCCCTCCAGGAGCTGGTCCGCATCGCCCAGCAGGAGCCCGCCGAGTTGCTTGCCGTAAGCGTAGGGCAGAACCAGGTCATCTTCGAGCACGCCGACGTGGTGCTCTCATCGCGTCTGATCGACGGTCAGTTCCCCAACTACCGCCAGCTGCTGCCAGAGTCAGTAGAGCACGAGCTACGCCTGTCCGCCGCCGAGCTCACCGACGTCGTGCGGCGCATCAGCCTGCTCGCCCAGAAGAACGCCCCCCTGCGCCTGAGCTTCAGCGAGGGCACCCTCACCGTATCCGCCCAGACCCCCGACGTAGGCGAGGCCAGCGAGGCGATTCCGGTGCCCTTCCACGGCGCCCCGTTCGAGATCGGCTTCAACCCGGAGTTCCTGCGCGACGGCCTCGAGAGCGTCGAGTCGGACGAGCTCATCCTCAAGCTCATAAGCCCCCTCAGGCCCGGCCTGATCGAAACGCCCGACAGCAGCGACTTCGTATACCTGATCATGCCCATCCGCCTCAACGTGTGACGTGGTCGCATGCGCGTTCTCAGCCTGGAGATGCGCGACTTTCGCTCCTATGCTCGCGCTGAGGCTCGTCTCGGCGCGGGCCTGACGGTTGTCCACGGGCCCAACGGCGCCGGCAAGTCCAATCTGATCGAGGCGTTGTACTTCGGCTGCACGGGGCGCTCGCCGCGGACTCGCAACGACCGCGAGCTCGTCCGCTTCGGCGAGCAGGCCACCCGCGTGGTGGTGCGTCTTGCCGACGGCGCCGACGAGCACGAGTTGAGCGTTGGCTATGGCAGCCCCGGCCCAGGCGCCCAGGCGGTCAAGCGGATGACTACCGACGGAGCTGTGGTCGAGCGCCTGCTCGACGTGCCGGGGAGGCCGCTAGTGAGCGTCTTTATGCCCGAGCGCTTGGAGCTCGTCAAGGGGGCTCCCGCACTGCGCCGCGCCCACTTCGACCAGCTGGTCGCCGCGATCTGGCCATTGCGAGCACAGGTTCGCCGCGACTATTCGCACGTGCTCGCCCAACGCAATGCGCTGCTCGGGCGCATCCGCGCACGGGCAGCCTCCCATGCGTCGCTCGCGGTCTGGGACCAAGAGCTCGCACGCCTCGCGTTGGCTGTGCGCGGCCACCGCGCAGAGACGGTCGAGTTGCTGGCCGAGCCGTTCGCTCACAGCACCCGACAGTTGGGGTGCAGCGGACAGCTCAAGCTCGACTACCGGCCTCGCTCGCGCGCGGTCGACGAGGCAGCTTTCGTGGCCGAGCTTCACGAGCGCCTTGACGTGGACGTCCAGCGTGGCTTCTCCAGCCATGGGCCCCATCGCGACGAGCTCGCGCTGCTGCGCGACGGACGCGAGCTGCGCGTCTACGGTTCCCAGGGCGAACAGCGCCTAGCGCTTTTGGCGCTATTGCTGGCCGAGCGCGCGCTGCTCGCCCGCGAGCGTGGCCGCGCGCCGCTGATGCTGCTCGACGACGTCATGAGCGAGCTGGACTTCGAGCGTCGTCAGATGCTGGCCAGCGAGCTTGCCAGCGCCGGCCAGAGCGTCGTCGCGACCACCGACCTCGCGCACGTGCCAGGCGCGGCCGACGCGAGCGTCACGCGCCTACGCATCTCCACCGGCGCGATCCTGCAGGAGGCCATCGCCGCATGAGCAGGGTCGCCCCTCGGCCGATATCCGCAGCCCTCGAAGGGCTCGCCGCAACGCTGTCGCCCGCAACCGCGCTCGCTCAGGTGCAGGCCGCATGGGAGGAGGCGGTCGGCCCGGTCATCTGCGCCGCCGCGCGCCCGACCGCCGAGCGCCAAGGCGTCCTTACGGTCATGTGCGAGTCCTCGGTGTGGGCGCAAGAGCTCGAGCTGATGGCCTGCGATCTGCTTGCCCGGCTCAACGCCGCTCTCGGCGACGGCGCCGTCGTGCAGGTGCGCTGCCGGACCGGCTGAACGGGCCCGTCGGGCCAGCGCACCTAGATAGCCCGATGCGCACGTGTTTTCCCTGCATTTTGCAGGCACTTCGGCCGGTTTTGCAAGCAGGTTGAGGGGTCTGACGTGCTATCATCTTTCGCACAAGCACCTCGCCCCACGCCGTGGTCCTCGCGCCCCGGAATCCGGGTCGTTCCCATGTCATCGGAGGGCCATTGGCAACTGGCAGCAGCAGCGCTGAAGACGGCGCCGGAAACGACCGCGTGAACGACCCTTTGATGGGGAACGCGGCGTCCAGCTACGACGCCCAGGACATCACCGTTCTCGAGGGCCTGGAGGCGGTACGCAAGCGCCCAGGCATGTACATCGGCTCGACCGGCATCATGGGCCTGCACCACCTCGTATACGAGCTCGTCGACAACTCCGTCGACGAGGCGCTCGCCGGCTTTTGCAACGAAGTCTCGGTGACGATCCACCCGGACAACTCGGTCACGGAGGTCGACGACGGCCGCGGCATCCCGGTCGCGACGATGGACAAGGAGGGCCTGCCCGCGGTACAGGTCGTACTCACCGTGCTGCACTCCGGCGGCAAGTTCGGCGAGGGCGGCGGCTACAAGGTCTCAGGCGGCTTGCACGGCGTTGGCGTGTCGGTCGTCAACGCCCTGTCCGAGCGCCTCGCCATCGAGATCCGCCGCGACGGGTACGTGTTCACGCAGGAGTACTCGCGCGGCGCCCCGCAATCGGAGTTGATCAAGGGCGAGCCGCTGGACCCGGCGGCGGGCACCGGCACCTCCGTCACGTTCCTCCCCGACGCCGACATCTTCGAGACGCTCGACTTCGACTTCCACACGCTCGAAGAGCGCCTGCGCGAGACCGCCTTCCTGACCCGCGGCCTGAAGATCTCGATCGTCGACGAGCGGGGCGAGGGCCACGCCGCGGAGTTCCAGTACGAGGGCGGGATCGAGGACTTCGTCTCCTACCTCAACGAGAACAAGGACACCGTCCACCGCAAGGTCATCTTCTTCACGGGCGAGTCCGAGGAAGGCGCCGCGGAGGTCGCGCTGCAGTGGAACTCCTCCTACCAGGACTCGATCCACTCGTTCGCCAACAACATCAACACGCGCGAGGGCGGCTCGCACATGAGCGGCTTTCGCTCCGCGCTCACCCGCACGCTCAACAAGTACGCGCGCGACCACGGGCTGCTCAAGGAGAAAGAGGACAACCTGTCGGGCGAGGATGTGCGCGAGGGTCTCACCGCGGTCATCTCGGTCAAGTTGCGCGACCCGCAGTTCGAGGGCCAGACGAAGACCAAGCTCGGCAACCCCGGCATGGCGGGCTTCGTCGAGTCGATCGTCAACTCCGGCTTGGGCGAGTTCCTCGAGGAGAACCCCAGTGAGGCTCGTGCCGTGATCATGAAGTCAGTTCAGGCCCAGCGTGCCCGCGAGGCCGCCCGCAAGGCGCGTGACCTCACACGGCGCAAGTCCGCGCTGGAGAACTCCACGCTGCCGGGCAAGCTGGCCGACTGCTCGATCAAGGATCCATCGCTTGCCGAGCTGTTCGTCGTCGAGGGCGACTCCGCCGGCGGCTCGGCCAAGCAGGGCCGCGACCGCGAAACCCAAGCCGTGCTGCCGCTGCGCGGCAAGATCCTCAATGTCGAGAAGTCGCGCATCGACAAGGTCCTGCAGAACACCGAGATCCAGGCGCTGATCACCGCGATCGGCACCGGCGTGCGCGACGAGTTCAACATCGAGAACGCGCGCTACCACAAGGTCGTGCTAATGACCGACGCCGACGTCGACGGCGCGCACATCCGCACGCTCGTCCTCACCCTGCTGTTCCGCGAGATGCAGGAGCTGATCGAGGCGGGCTACGTCTACATCGCCAAGCCGCCGCTGTACAAGCTCAAGCAGGGCTCGCGCGAGCGCTACATCGAGAAGGACTCCGAGCTCGAGGAGATCCTGCTGTCGGACAAGTGGGACAAGATCGAGGTCTTCGACCGCCACGCCACGCAGCTCAAGCTCACCGAGACGCGCTGGCAGCGGTTCTCCAGGCTGCTCAAGCAGTACGAGGGCTGGTCGCTGTCGCTGCGCGGACACCACGGCCACGACGTCGTCCAGTTCCTCGAGGAGTCCTCGCTGCTCGGAGAGCAGATCATGAGCGCGGACGCCGCGATCGAGTACCTCGCGCGCGCCGGCGTCGCCGGCGACGCCCACCTCGCGGACGTGGTCGATCAGGACCCGCTCGCGATCCGCGTGAAGGCCGTCGAAACGAAGACCGGCTTCGCTCGAACCCACACGATCAAGCGCGACCTGTTCGATTCCCAGGAGTATCGGCAGCTCGCGCGCGTCCACGCGCAGCTGATCGAGCTGGTCGGCAGCCCGCCGTTCGACGTCCGTCTCGGCGACGCGCGCGAGAGCGCCCTGACCTTCGAAGCCCTCCACGAAGCGGTCCTCACGGTCGCTCAGAAGGGGATCAAACTGCAGCGCTTCAAGGGCCTCGGTGAGATGAACGCCGATCAGCTCGGCGAAACCACCATGTCGCCGACCACGCGCACGCTCGCGCAGGTCACGCTCGAGGATGCCTTCGCCGCCGACCGCATCTTCTCGATGCTGATGGGCGACCAGGTCGAGCCGCGTAGGGCATTTATCGAGGACAACGCCAGAGCGGTCGCGAATCTCGATGTGTAGGGAGGTGAGCAGCTATCGCTAGCGCCGACGTCATAGGCGTGGGCAACATCGAACCGCGCGCGCTCGAGGAGGAGATGCGCACCGCCTACCTCGACTACGCCATGTCCGTCATCGTCGGGCGCGCGCTGCCCGACGCGCGCGACGGCCTGAAGCCCGTCCACCGCCGCGTGCTCTACGCGATGAACGAGCTCGGGCTCGGGCCCACGCGCTCCTACGCCAAGTGCGCCAAGATCGTCGGCGAGGTGATGGGCAACTATCACCCCCACGGCGACTCCGCCATCTACGACACGCTCGTGCGCATGGCCCAGGACTTCTCGATGCGCTACGAGCTCGTCGACGGCCAGGGCAACTTCGGCTCGATCGACGACGACCCGGCTGCCGCCATGCGCTACACGGAGGCACGCCTCGCGCGCATCGCCACCGAGATGCTGCGCGACCTCGACATGGACACGGTGGACTTCGCGCCGAACTACGACGGCTCGCGTCGTGAACCGCTCGTCCTGCCCTCGCGGTTTCCCAACCTGCTCGTCAACGGCTCCTCGGGCATCGCGGTGGGCATGGCGACGAACATCCCGCCGCACAACCTGCGCGAGGTGATCGCCGCGACGATCGCCTACATCGACGATCCGGCCATGGAGGTCGAGGGCCTGATGCGCCACATCAAGGGTCCCGACTTCCCCACGGGCGGCATCATCCTCGGCCGCGCGGGCATCAAAGACGCCTATGAGACCGGGCGCGGGCGGGTGCGCATCCAGGCGCGCGCCCACATCGAGCCGCTGAAACAGGGCAAGGAGGCGATCGTCGTCACCGAGCTGCCGTTCATGGTCAAGAAGGGCGGTCCGGGAGGGCTGATCGAAAAGATCGCAGAGCTCGTGCGCGAGAAGAAGATCTCGGAGATCTCCGACCTCAACGACCACTCCGACAAGCGCGGCATGCGCCTGGTGATCGAGCTCAAGCGCGACGCCATCCCGAAGGTCGTGCTCAACAAGCTCTACAAGCACACGCCGATGCAGAGCACCTTCGGCGTGAACATGGTCGCGCTCGTCGACAACGTGCCACGCACGCTCGACCTGCGCGCGATGATCCACAACTACGTCGCGCACCAGCGTGAGGTGATCGTGCGCCGCACCAAGCACGAGCTGTCCGAGAAGGAGGCTCGCGCGCACATCCTCGAGGGGCTGCTCACTGCTCTCGAGCACCTCGATGAGATCATCGAGCTGATCCGTGCCTCGCGCGACCGCGACAGCGCGCGCGAGCAGCTGATCGCGCGCTTCCAGCTCAGCGCGATTCAGGCGACGGCGATCCTCGACCTGCGCCTCTCACAGCTCACCGCGCTCGAGGCCGACGGGATCAAACAGGAGCACGCCGACGTGACCGAGCGTATCGCCGAGCTGCGCACGATCCTCGGCGACGAGAGCCGTGTGCTCGCGGTCATCAAGGAGGAGCTCTCGGAGATCGCCGAGCGCTTCGGCGACGAGCGCCGCTCGGAGATCACCCACTCCGAGGACGAGATCGACATCGAGGACCTGATCGCCGACCAGCAGATGGTGATCACGATCACCCAGACCGGCTACATCAAGTCGCTGCCGCTCGCCACCTACCGCCAGCAGCAGCGCGGAGGACGCGGCGTGACCGGGATGGACATGAAGGACGGCGACTTCATCGAGCACCTGTTCGTCTGCTCCTCCCACGACTACCTGCTGTTCTTCTCCAACCGCGGCAAGGTCTACCGCTCGAAGGTCTACGAGCTGCCCGAGGCGCAGCGCACCGCCAAGGGCCGCGCGCTCGTGAACATCCTGCCGCTGCGCGAGGGCGAGCGGATCCAGGCGGTGGTCTCCACACGCGACTTCTCCGAGACCAAGTACCTCGTGTTCGCCACGCGCAACGGCACCGTCAAGAAGACCGAGCTGCTTGCTTACAACACGCCGATCAAAGCCGACGGCATCATCGCCATCAACATCCGCGACGACGACGAGCTGCTCGCCGTCCGCGCCGTCGACCCCGACGACGAGGTCATCATGGTCTCCCGCGCCGGCCTCACCGTTCGCTTCGCCGAGTCCGACGTGCGCTCGATGGGACGCGACACCACTGGCGTGCGCGGGATGGATGTCGGCAAGGACGGTCGAGTGATCGCGATGGACGTCGCCCGCGACGACATGGACCTGCTCGTCGTCACCGAGAACGGCTATGGCAAGCGCACCCAGATCGCTCAGTACCGCAAGACCAACCGCGGCGCCAAAGGCGTAAAGACGATCGGGCTGACCGAGAAAAAGGGCGGACTGGCGGGTGCGCTCGTCGTGCGCGAACATCAGGAGCTGGTCTTCATCAGCGTCGGCGGCATGGTCCAGCGGACCTCCGCCGGGGGCATCTCCCAGCAGGGCCGCTCGGCTACCGGCGTGCGCGTCATGAACCTCAAGGACGACGACCTCGTCAGTGCTATCGCCCTTGTCGTGGACACCGGCGACGACGCGTCGGGGCCGGCCGACGAGGCGGCTGGGGACTCGCCCGGCGCCCAACCCGAAACCTGAGCGCAGGTTCCCCGCAGGCCACCCGGCATGATTCCCGCGGCAAACCTGCCTGTTCCCCGCGGACTTCCTTAAACCCGTCCACATTCTCGCCGGGAGCCTCAGATAGTCACACCTTTGGGCCGACAGGCTGGGGGTGAGACACACAAGAACCCCCCTTGCAAGCGCCCTCTGTGCCCTAGCGCTGTTGGTCCTCTCGGGCCTGCCCGCGACCTCAGACGCCGCGCCCAGAGCGTCACATGCCCACGCCACGCATGCCGCTCGCACAGCCTGTGTCGTAAACGAGGCACGCCGACCGCCGGGCCGCTCGGGTGGACGACTCCGCTACCAGGGCAGATCGCGTCGCGCGTGTCGCGCGCACGCCCGCAGCAGCCACTCCCAGCACGTCGCACACCCGCTGCCCGCGCACACTCCGCCCGCTGGGCTTGCCCGCCCGGTTGCGAGCCCCGCCGCCACGGCGCAGGCCGCCGTTGCCGCTCGCTCGGCCGTTATCGCTCAGGTCCTCGCCGCGTCCTGCGCCAACACCGAAATCACGCCCGAAGCCGGCAACCTGGGCGCCGTGCGAGCGGCCGTCCTGTGCCTGATCAACCGCGAGCGCGCCCAAAACGGCGATGCACCGCTGAAGGCCAACCCCGATCTCGAAGCTGCCGCCGAAGAACACAGCCAGGAACTGATCGCAGACGACTACTTCGCGCACGTCTCCCCGAGCGGCGTCACCCCCGTCGAGCGCATCCGCTCGACCGGCTACATCCCCAGCTCTGACGACGGCTATGTGATCGGCGAGAACCTCGCCTGGGGCACCTACGACCTGTCCACACCCCAGGCGATCGTCGCCGCCTGGATCGCCTCGCCCGAGCACCTCGCCAACATCCTCGAATCCCAGTATGTCGACACCGGCATCGGCGTGACTCCCGCCGTCCCCGCCTCGCTCGCCGAAGGCGCTCCCGGCGCCACCTACGCGCAGGAGTTCGGCGTAATCATCCCCTGACAGCGCCATTCGGCCACGCCGATGTCGCCCGCGTCATCTCCGTTCGCTACTCTGGCTTGACCAGAGAAAGGAGGTGGTCCAAACGTTGAGTGACAGTTCTTGCGGGACCCTGGAGGTGACCGGCCGCTAGGTCGGACGGCTGGACCGCGTAGCGGAATCCAACCCGGGACACCCCGAGACGACCGCCGGGCCTGGTCCCTCCGGCTGCCTTTTCGTCGCTCTCGGTCATTCCAGTCAAAGCAGCTCGCGAAGGGCGCCGTAGTACAGGCGCCCTTCGCTACGTTCAGCCGCGGGCCGTTAGGCTGCTTGCGGCAGGTACGCCAGCCAAGCCGCCGGGATGGTCGGGCTGGCGACGTGGATGAAGATCTCCGCGCGGGGCGTTCGCGGGGCGCGCTTGGGGTGCATGCCCGCCTGACGGGGCAGGCGGTCGCCCTTGCGCCGGTTGCACGGAGCGCACGACGCCACGATGTTCTCCCAGTTGGACGAGCCCCCCTTGGAGCGAGGGATCACGTGGTCGACCGTCAGGTTCGAGCGCGAACCGCAGTACTGGCAGGTCCAGCTGTCTCTTGCGAACACTGCCCGGCGTGTGATCTTGCGCCGATGCGCGTCGCGAGGCACGTTCACGTAGCTGACCAGGCGGATCACCACGGGCCGCGCCAGCGTAGACGTCTCCGAGTGCAGTTCCCAGCGGCTGCGCTCCAGCAGCTCCGCCTTTTCCTTGAGCAGCAGCACGACCGCTCGCCTGACCGTGCACACATTGATCGGCTCGTAGGTCGCGTTGAGGACGAGCACCCTGCCGCTCATCGCCTTCGCAGGCGACGTCTCAGGTCCGTGTCGCTGGGGCTCTGAAGGCGACACGGACCCCACTGGCGCTGGGGGAACCGTGCTCTCCATCTACAGGCCCGCAGTGTAGCGGGGCAATGGCCTGCTTGCGCACGCAACCGCCGCGCCTGATTCTGCTGGATACGCCGCCAGGCGCCCTCAGCTCTCCCGCCGCTCGGGCGAGCGGGCTGCTCGGTAGGAGCCGAGCACGCGCACCTGCTCGCACAGCTCGCGCACGCCCGAGATCGCCTCCGCAACCTGCCCTTGCTCGGGACAGCCGCGCAGATCGACGAAGAACATGTAGCTGCCCAGCCGCTCGCGCCGCGGACGCGACTCGATCTTGGTGAGGTTGATCTGCCTGCGCGCGAACTCGTCCAGACAGCGCACCAGCCAGCCCGGACGCTCGGCGCCCAGGCCCCAGAAGACCAGTGACGTCTTCCACGGGCGGGCGGGCGTGCAGTCCACCGCGCGCAACGGCGGACTCTT
>DATNLQ010000394.1:0-2504 GCA_035602785.1 Solirubrobacteraceae bacterium | reverse complement strand
GACTGCGGCCGGCAGACTCCGAGCATGCCCGACGGACTCGTTCGCTGGCCGGATCGCCCGGTTACGCCGGGCCGGGTGGCGGTAGCAACGGTCTCGTACAACACGCGTGAGCTCACCGCGCTCTTGCTGTGGTCACTGCGCCGGATCCTGGCGTGGGAATCACTTGAGATAGTCGTCGTCGACAACGGCTCGAAGGACGGATCGGCGGAACTGCTCGCGAAGATCGACGCGGCCGGAGGGTGCCGGCTCATCGCGAACGCGGGCAACACCATGCACGGCCCGGCGCTCACCCAGGCCATGTCGTCCCTCGCATCGAAAGGCTCCGAGCTCCCGCGATGGGTGTGGGTGCTCGACTCCGACATCGTGATCAGCAGACCTGATGCGCTCCAGAAGGCGGTGCAGCGCGCCGAAGAGACCGATGCCGCGATCGCCGGCGAGCCGTGGTGGGACTCCTGGCACAAAAGGGACTGCTTTCTCGCGTACTCGCTGCTGATCGACCCCGTACGCGTCTGGCGAGACGGGATCGAACCCTTCACTGACGGAGGAGACCCCGCGTTCGATCTGCTCCAGTCCGCGAAGGCTCAAGGTGAGACGCTCTGCGAGTTCCCCTTTGTGAAAGACCGCTACGTAATTCACCGAGGCCGCAGCAGCCTGTTCGCCGTGTGGCAGTCCGGCGACACCACACACCCTTCCCACGACTGGGCCCGCGACCACCACGAACCACACTTCGGCCTCGTCGAGGGCGCCGCCGCCACGCACGATGAGCTGATGAATGCGTTTCGCGCCGAGGCCGGCCCACTCGATGACCAGAGGGCAGTCGCAGCTCTTACGATTCGTGATCAGGGATGGTCGCCGTGTCGACGCTCTCCACCTGGCTGGAGTTGAAGTTAGAGACCAGTACCGTGCCGTTGGGAGCCGCCGTCATGTCCCTTGGGAACAGGCCAGCCGGGATATCGCCGACGAGCGCTGGACGGCCGTTCAGCGCGTCGGCGACATTGATGACGGTCAGGTCGGCGTGCGCGCCTTGCGCGCTGAATCGGTTCGAGTCGGCTACCACGATCAGCGTGCCATCGCGCACTGCGGTCAGCCCGACCGGTGCCTCGCCGACTCGCACTACCGCGACGAGCGCGTGCGAAGGGTCGGTGATCAGCCGGGCCGCCGCGAAGCAGAGCACGTCGTCGCTGGCCCGGGCCGTCACCCATACCTGCGTCCCGTTCGCTGCCGTAATCACGCGGACCGGCTGGCAGCCGGCATCGACGGTGGCCACGACCGAGTGCGCGGGGTCGGTCTCCGCCCGCCCCAGGTCTATCACCGTCAGCGTGCCCGGCGGCTCGTTGGGCACTATCCCAGCGCGGGCGGCCTGAGCGGCGGAGAGCACCGGCCCGCTCCCGCCAGGCGACGCCCTGATGCCCACCGGATGCTGAGCAGGGAGTGCGCCCTCGCTCGTCGCGTACAGCCAGCGGCCGCCAGGGGAGACGGCCAGGCCGACCGCCGCCTGCCCGAGCGGGATGCTGCCGACATAATCCGCGCTGCCGAACCCGCGGCTCAGCGCGCCGGCGAGGTTGAACACCGCCGCCCGCTGGTCGTACTCGAGCGTCACGAACGCGTACCGCCCGTCCCTCGAGGTCGCGACCTCGATCGCACTGGCGGACAGCGTGCCTTGGCCGTTCCCGCTGCCGCCTGGCGCGGCAAGCGTGCCGAGCACCACGCTGGCTGCCCCGGATTCGGCCCGGGCCACGCTTATGACCACCGCGCCGTTGCCGTCCGCCGCGAGCAGGTACTTGCCGTCTGGCGTGATCGTCTCCCCCAGCGGCTCGCCCGCTACCGGGATCGACCTGACCAGGACCGGCCGGCCGGAGGCGGTCTTTGCCATCCGCAGGACGTCGATCACCGAGCCGCCCGCGACAGCCACGAACCCGTAACGTCCATCGGGCGTCACCGCGACCCCGAACGGGCTTCCCCCCGTGCCGAGCATCGCCGTCCGCACCGAGCCGAGTTTCGCCGACCCAGCGGTGGCTATCGAGCACGCAGGCGACGCCAGCGCCCGGGCGGGCAGGGCCGGCACTAAGGCGCCGCTGGCGCTTGTGCTTGTGCCAGCCGGCGTCGTCGCTGATGAGCCTGCCCGGCCCGACGTGCAGCCAGCGCAAAGCACCACGCCAACCGCCAGCAGGGCCGCTCCGGCAAGCGAGGCCTCCGCGCGCGCCGCCCAGACTCCCATGCCGTGATGGTATGTCCGGCTCACCGTCGCTATCAGGCGATGGTCTCGTGGGCCAACGGCTCGCTGCCGATTTCGGGTTTAGGTTGGTGAATGTGCGTATGTCTTCACCCGGGCATCCGGTCCGGGTTGTCCTTGCCGTCGTGACGGCCCTGCTGGTATCGGGCGCCGCCGTTTTCCTGGCCCGCGCCAGCGGCACGCATCCGCGCGTGGCTATCCAGGCCCATTCGCCCGGCCAGGCCAGCTCGGTCACGCGGGGCACCTCGCTCACGCAGACCGCTTCCCGAAC
>DATNLQ010000390.1:0-15156 GCA_035602785.1 Solirubrobacteraceae bacterium | reverse complement strand
CTGACATAGTGCGCTCGGTGATCATCGCGATCGACGGCCCTGCAGGTGCTGGCAAGTCCACGGTTGCGCGAACAGTTGCGGCGCGCCTCGGCTTTGCCTTTCTCGACACGGGGGCGCTTTACCGATGCGCGGTGCTCGCCGGTGTGCGACAGGGGGAGTTGCCCGAGGAGATCGTCGAGTCGCTCGACATCCGTCTCGGGGATCGCATTCTGCTTGACGGCGATGATGTCACGCTGGCGATTCGCGCTCCAGAGATCAGCGGTCTGACCCCCGTCGCCGCCGCGCGGCCGGAGCTGCGCGCTGCGCTCACGCGCAAGCAGCGCGAGCTAATGGCCCACGGCAACTGGGTCGCTGAGGGTCGTGACATCGGCACGGTCGTCGCACCCGACGCCGAGATAAAGGTGTTCCTCACGGCGTCGGTGCAGGCACGTGCGCAGCGCCGCGCATGCGAGCACGACGAGGATGTCGAGACCGTGCGCGCGGCGCTGGTGGAGCGCGACCGGATGGACCGCGAGCGCGAGCACGGTCCGCTTCACGCCGCATCGGACGCGGTCGAGATCGACACGACCGGGATGAGCACCGAGCAGGCCGTCGAGGCCGTGCTCGCGCTCGTGCCCGACGCCTACAAGGGCACTCCGGCGCTATTCGCCGTCACGGCGGAGGGAGTCGCGCCACCGCGCAAGCGCGGCATGAAGCCTTTGAGCTCGACGACGAACGGCTGAACTAGGCTCGGCCGGTTAGCCAGTGCGTCTTCGGCGTCGGCGACACCGAGCAGCTACGGAACGGCCGATTTTGCACACAGCGAGGACAGCTGCGAGCATAAAGACTGAGATAGCGAGGAGCAGCAAGGCCCAGACCACGCCATCGTGTGAGGAGGCTGGCCATGCGTCGTGCAATTTTTCGCTGAGTGTGGCGTTGGTGACGATCGAGAGGATGGTGCTGAACGTGGCACCGATCAGCGCGATCGCCAGGACGACCACGCCGAACAGGACGACCTCTTCGCTGCGCGCGCTCGTCCTTTCGACGCGTTCCTTCAGTTCCTTCATCTCCGTCAGGAAACCGAGTGATGCCTGCTGTTGCTCGCTCCAGCGCGACGCCCTCGCGGGTTTCCGGTGCTCCCATCGTCCGCCGACGACAGGCAGAAACTGGATCCGGGCGATTGCGTCTTCGCCTGGCTTGAGCAAGATCGGGCGTTTGCTTGCGTTGGCTATGTGCAGGAACAACCTGCACCCGTGTTCGTCGTCCGCTAACTCTTCGACCCCATAGCCCGGGTCGACCAACAGGCCTGACAGGAGCGTGAGGCCTTCGACTGCGAGGCGATTCTTGATCGAGACGTTGCCGGCGACGTCATCCGGCATGCGAAAGAGCTCCTGGGTCGAGAACAGCGCCGTATCGCCGGCCTCGAGGACGACGGGTCGCCTGCGTCCGCTCAGGGAGTCAGCTCGGCCCGGCGGTATCTCCCTGCCGTTTGGCAGGATCAGCCCGTCACGGGCGATCGTGACGTCGTAGGAGGCCGCGTACAGCGAGTCCGCCCGGAACGTGTCTAAGACAATCAGCCTCCCGGCGTGCACTTCCTCGAAGATCGCGCGGTCGGACAGCACACCGCCGACCGTTCGTGCACCGACATCTTCGATCGCCAACTCGGCTGCGCTCATGCGAGCTTCTCCGTCGTGCGAGCGACAACGTGACGCACACCGCCGCTCGTGCGAATGTCGATCGCCTCCGTGTCGACCTCGACCACAGGGCAGCGCGTCCAGCCGTCAACCAGTTCGCTGTAGCGCCACTGGAGGCTTTGCAGGTACTCGACGGTGAGGTCGCGCTCCTGCATGCGTTCTCGTAGACGGATGCGCCGCATCAGCTCGCCCGGCGAAGCCGTCAGGTGAACCAGTAGAGCGGGGTCGGGCAGCCTTGCGTCGAGTCGGGCATAGACGTCTCCGAGCAGGCGCAGATCGTCCCCGACGAGCAGCTCGCGGGCGAACACTCGAGCGTGCTCGTGGATGCAGCGCTCCTGGACGCCGCCCGCGAAGGACATGCGCGCGTGGTCGGCGCCCGCGGCGAGCAGGAACCACATCTGCGAGAAGAACGCGTCGCGCGGGTGGGCGTCGAACCACGGGTTCTCCTCCCAGCGCTCGCGAAAAGGCGGGACTCCGAGCACGCTGCTGAGCGCGCCGACCAGCTCTGTCTTGCCCGTCGCAATGCTCCCTGCGACCACGAGAATCCGCGAGCTGGTTTCCACGTTGGCCTAAGTTCGTGTCATTGAGACAGATTCCTGGTCCTTGGTATGCGCTCGTGCTCGTCATACTGCCCCTATGAAGGTCGCCGTCGTCGGCTATCCAAACGTGGGCAAGTCCTCGCTGATCAACCGCCTCACGGGCACCCGCGAGGCGGTCGTGCACGAGCGCCCGGGAATCACGCGCGACCGCAAGGAGCTCGACTGCGAGTGGAACGGACGCGCCTTCAAGCTGATCGACACGGGCGGCGTGGACTTCCGCGACGAGGACCCGCTGGCCGGCTCGATCCGCGAGCAGGCGCGCGCCGGCCTGGCCGACGCGCAGGTGGCCGTGCTCGTGGTCGACGCTCGTGCGGGCGTGCGTCCTGGCGATGAGGAGATCGCCGACCTGCTGCGCCGCTCGTCGCTGCCGAGCATCGTCGCGGCCAACAAGTGCGACGGCGTCGCCGAGCTGCCGCTGGCCGCCGAGTTCAATCGCCTCGGCCTGGGCGAGCCGCTGCCCGTGTCCGCCGCCCAAGGCCTCGGCTCGGGGGACCTGCTCGACCGCATCGTCGGGCTGCTGGGTGGGCGGGATCAAATCGAGGAGGAGGAGCAGGGCGAGGTCATCCGTCTGGCCGTCATCGGCAGGCCCAACGTCGGCAAGTCATCGCTGGTCAACCGCTTCCTTGGCGAGGAGCGGGTGATCGTCTCCGAGACGGCCGGCACCACCCGCGACGCCATCGACACGCCGCTGCTCGTCGGCGATCGCAAGCTGGTGATCGTCGACACCGCTGGTATGCGCCGCCAGTCCAAGGTCGCCGACTCGGTCGAGTACTACACCGCGCTGCGCTCCCAGCGCGCCGCCGAGCGCGCTGACGTCGCGCTGGTCGTCTGCGACGCCGCCGACGGTGTCACCGCGCAGGACCTGCGCATCGCCGAGCTTGCCATGAAGACCGGCTGCGCGACCGCGATCGTGCTCAACAAGTGGGATCTGAACGAAGGCAGCGAGAAGGATCTGGACCACGAGCGGGGGAGGGTGGCCGAGAAGTTGCGCCTTCGCCCGCACGTGCTCACCGCCAGCGCCAAGACCGGGCGCCACGTCTCGCGCCTGCTCAGCGAGACGATCTCTTTGGGCGACCGCATGGCCGGGCGCATCCCAACGCCCGAGCTCAACCGCTTTTTGTCTGAGGCAGTCCAGGCCCGTCAGCCGCCTGTGGGCACGCGCAGGGGCGCCAGCGGCCATCGCCTCAAGCTGATCTACATGACGCAGATCGGCGAGCGACCGCCGCGCTTTGCCATCCAGGTCAACTCCCGCACCCGCATCACCCGCGACTACGCCTACTTCCTGGAGAATCGCCTGCGCGCCCGCTACGGCATGGACGGTGTGCCGCTGATCATCGATTTCGTTGAGCGCGGCCAGCGCAGCGAGCGCCGACGCGCCCACGCCGCATAGACTTCTGCGCCTTTCGCCCATCCATGACCGCTGGAGCTGATCCCGACACACATGACTGAGCTTTCCGACAACGAGTTCCTGTTCACCTCCGAGTCGGTCACGGAGGGACACCCCGACAAGATCGCCGACCAGATCTCAGACGGCGTGCTCGACGCCGTGCTCAAAGACGACCCCTACGGCCGCGTCGCCTGCGAGACGCTCGTCAACACCGGCCTGGTCGTCGTCTCGGGCGAGATCTCCACCGACACCTATGTCGACATCCAGGAAATCGCGCGCGAGACCGTGCGCAAAATCGGCTACGACGACGCCAGCTACGGCTTTGACTGCGACACCTGCGCGGTCATCAACGCGATCGACAAGCAGTCTCCGGACATCGCCCAGGGAGTGGACGCCGCCTATGAGACGCGCCACGACCCCGCCGACGAAGACGAGCTCGACGTCGCCGGTGCGGGCGATCAGGGCATGATGTTCGGCTACGCCAGCAACGAGACCGACGAGTTGATGCCGCTGCCGATCTCGCTCGCCCACAAGCTCGCCAAGCGGCTGTCTGAGGTTCGTAAGGGTGACGTCATCCCCTACCTGCGCCCCGACGGCAAGACCCAGGTGACCGTCCGCTACAAGGATGGGCGGCCGGTGGAGATCGAGAAGATCCTCATCTCCACCCAGCACGCCGACGGCATCGACGCCGAGACGCTGATCAAGCCCGACCTGCTCGAGCACGTGCTGCGCCCGGTGCTCCCAAGCGGGCTGTATGACGAGAAGAAGCTCACGCGCAACTTCCTCGTCAACCCCACCGGGCGCTTCGTGATCGGCGGACCGATGGGCGACTGCGGCCTGACCGGACGCAAGATCATCGTCGACACCTACGGCGGCATGGCCCGTCACGGCGGCGGCGCGTTCTCCGGCAAGGACCCCTCCAAGGTCGACCGTTCCGCCGCCTACGCCGCTCGCTGGGTGGCCAAGAACATCGTCGCCGCCGGCCTCGCAGACCGCGCCGAGGTGCAGGTCGCCTACGCGATCGGCGTCGCCCACCCCGTATCGGTGATGGTCGAGACCTTCGGCACCGAGAAGATCGGGCGCGCCCAGATCGCCAGGCTGATCGACGAGCACTTCGACCTGCGCCCAGGCGCCTTTCGCGAGGAGCTCAAACTGCACCGCCCCATATACCAAAAGACCGCTGCCTATGGCCACTTCGGCCGCGACGACCATGACTTCACGTGGGAGAAGACCGACAGGGCCGCCGCGCTGCGCTCCGCCGCCGGTCTCTGACCGGGCGGCCCTTTACTGTCGGGGCGATGGGGAACATCGCCCAAGTCGATCCACAGCCGGCGCAGATCAGCACAGCATCGACGATCGCCCAGGTCGAGCCGATGACAACGGCCCGCGCGCTACGCGGGCCGTTCGACTACCGGCTGCCGGAGGCGCTCAGAGGCGGTGTGGGCGTCGGCTCGATGCTCGTCGTGCCGTTCGGGCGCCGCGAGGTGCTGGGTGTGGTGGTGGGGCTGGCCGACAGCAGCGAGGTGGCCCAGGAGAAGCTGCTCGCGCCGCTGCGCGCGCTCGAGCTGGACGTGCCTGTCGACCTGGTCGCGCTGGCCGAATGGATCGCGGCTGAGTACTGCTCGACGATCTCGCGCGCGCTCGGCCTGGTGCTGCCTCCGGGGGCAGCCCGCCGGCTGAGCGGACGCAAGCGCCGGGCGGTCGCCCGCCCGCGCCATCTCGCGGTCGGCTCGCGCAGCCCGCATCCACCCGAGTTGACGCCCGCACAGCAGGAGGTGCTCGCGCCGCTGATCGATGCGCTGGCAGCTCGCCAGGCGCAGCGGCGCCTGCTGCACGGCGTGACCGGGTCTGGCAAGACCGAGGTCTACCTGCGTGCCGCCGCCGCCGCCCTGGCACAGGGCCGGGGCGCGATCGTGCTCGTGCCCGAGATCGCGCTCACGCCGCAGATAGTCGGGCGCTTCATCGAACGCTTCGGCGACACGGTCGCGGTGCTGCACTCGCGGCTGACCCCAGCCCAGCGCTACGCCGAATGGCGCAGGCTGCGCGAGGGCGACGCAAAGGTGTGCGTGGGGCCGCGCTCGGCCGTGTTCGCCCCGATCGCCGATCTCGGCCTGATCGTCATAGACGAGGAGCACGACGCCTCCTACAAGCACGAGGGCGACCCGCGCTATGACGCTCGCGACGTGGCCGCGCAGCGGGCCGCACGCAGTCACGCTGTCCTGCTGGCGGGCAGCGCCACCCCGCGCCCGGAGAGCATGCACCGCATGCCCGTGTGCACGCTGAGCAGCCGCGTGGACGGCCGCCCGCTGCCGGCGGTCCAGGTGCTCGACATGCGCGGGGAGGCCCAGGGCCTGCACCCGCTCAGCGCCCAGGCTCTGGCCGAGGTGCGAGCCGCGCGGGGCAAGGCGATCGTGCTGCTCAACCGCCGCGGCTGGTCGAACTTCCTCTCCTGCCGCTCGTGCGGACGTGTGTGGAGCTGTCCCGACTGCGACGTCGCGCTCGTGCTGCACCGCGCCGACGCCTATCTGGCCTGTCACCACTGCGGTCACCGTGAGTCCGCGCCCTCGCATTGCAGCGATTGCTCGTCCACGGCCGTTGCCCGCCATGGCGCCGGCACAGAACGCCTGCAGCACGACCTCGCCAGCGTGTTCGACGACGATGGCGGCTTCCCCGTCTTCCGGCTCGACGCAGACGTGGCGGCGGCGGACAACGGCGTGGGAGATCTCCTGCGCAGCTTCGAGGCGGCCGAGTGCGGCGCGCTGATCGGCACCCAGATGGTCGCCAAGGGCCACGACTTCCCCGACGTGTCGCTCGGCGTGGTGCTCGACGCGGACGCCACCCTGCGCTTCCCAGACTTTCGCGCCGAGGAGCGCACCTTTGCGCTGATCGCTCAGCTGGCCGGACGCGCCGGGCGCGGCGGTCACGGGCGCGTGCTGGTGCAGACGATCGCTCCCGAGGCGCGCGCCATCGTCCACGCCGCCCGCCACGACAGCGATGGCTTCATCGCGGGCGAGCTGCAGCGCAGGCGCGCGCTGCGCTACCCGCCGTTCTCACACCTCATCAGGGTCGTCTGCTCGGCCGTCGAGCCCGAGCGCGCCAGGGCGGCCGCGGTCGCCGTCCGTCAGGGCCTGCCAGGACCGGACGTGCTCGGTCCCGCAGCCTTGTTTCGCCTGCGCGGCCGCGAGCGCCAGGCGATCGTGGTGAAGGCCGCCGAGCGCAGGCCAGCGGTGCAGGCTGTCGGTGAGGCCGTGCGGCGTGTGACTGCGAAGCGCAAGCACGTTGGGGTTAACTTCAGCGTCGACGTCGATCCGCAGTAGAAACTCACAACGTCTCACTCACAACGTCCAGAATTGGACGTACCGCAGTTTTGATATCTGGTACCTTCTCGACGCTCTGGCGGATCTACTCAGGGAGGGTGCACAATGGTGGGGACCAACGGAAGGTCCGACGGCGGGCGTCGCGCGTGGGTGAACGGTCGATGGTGGCGTGCTTGCCTGACGTGGGTGCTCGCAGCCGTTATCTCCTGCATCGCAATGGCGGCGGTGGCGACAGCGCGCCCCACCACTTGGAGTAACTGGTCGCGCGCGAAAAGCTCAGCGACCTATACGTCTTTGCGGGCCGCGTGGACTTACGGACGGCATCTAAGCAGTCATCGCGCCCATGCGGCCATTGTCGGTGGCGCCGAGGCGGAAATCACGAGCTCACCATGGCAGGTCGTGGTCCTTGGTAGATCGGAAGGTGAGATAGAGCTTTGCGGTGGCACGATCCTCGATATGAGCCATATCTTGACGTCGGCCTATTGCGCCTTCGGCCCGAGAGGGACGCTTCTGTCGCCAAGCGCCTTCTTTGTCGCCGCCGGAACGTCAGATGCTCTCGAACTAACGGCGACCGCCGAAGTGAGCCCTGTGAGCAGTGTGCGAGTGCACCCTTACTTTCAATACTCGCTGGGTCCCGGCTCACCGGACGACGTCGCTGTGTTTGGCCTCCCTGCTTCGTTGGACGCGAGTGCGGCTATCCAATCGGTTCCCTTGGCGCCCACGGGGTCCAGCCGGCCGGAAGAGACGCCGGTCAGCATCAGCGGATTTGGGGAACGGGTCCCGCTCGTGGAAGGAAACGGACAGTTGTACTCTCTGAAGCTGGGCACGGTTTACAGTCGCGAATGCGGCGGTGAAGCAGACGCTCTCTTCGTCTGCGCGAGCACATCCACGGGCTCTCCGTGTGGGAGTGACATCGGCGGCGGCCTGACAAGCGTCGAACCGACGCCGACGCTACTCGGTGTGACAGATCTTGTGCGCTGTAGCGATGGATCGCTGAGTGGTTTCGCAAACATCGCCGCTCCCGAGACAAGAGACTTTATCGAAGGCAGTGAATCACCACCACAGGCACCTCGTGGCGGTCATGCGGTGATAGAAGGAGTCGTCCGGGCTGGCGAACCGTTGAACTGCATCTCGGGTAGCTGGACCAACAATCCCATTTTTACGTATGTCTTCAAGAACAGCGCCGATCTCGGTGTGTTGCAGGCTGGGTCCTCGCCGACCTACCAGCTGACCTCGGCAAACATCGGCCAAAGCATTCTTTGTGAAGTGCAGGCGAGTAATGCCGGTGGCACTGGAATAGGTCGCACACCGGGTCTGGGGCCAATTGAAAAGGAAAAAGAAAAACCGCCGACGTCAGGCTCGTCGTCTTCAACTGTTTCAACTGCCGCTCCAGCCACGCAGGAAGTGGCGGGCTTTCAGGCTGCTGCCCCGCCGTTGGTCCCCGATGCTCAGCTCGCAGGCACCGCGCTCGAGGCGAGCCTCTCGGGCATTGTCAGCGTCAAGGTCAGCTGTCCGGTGGGGGAGAGCAGCTGCTCGGGCACGGTCACGTTGCGTACACTGAACGCGGTCGCCGCCAGCCTCGCGGGCGCTGCGAAGAGCAAGGGCTCGATCCTCACGCTCGCCACCGGCTCGTTCACCGTTGCCGGTGGGAAGGTCACGACGGTGGAGCTCCATCTGTCGGCCAAGGCGCGCGCGTTGTTGGCGCGTTCGCACGTCCTGCGGGCGCGAGCGACCATCGTGGCCCACGACCTCGCGGGGGCGAGCCACACCACCCAGATCGAGGTCGCGCTGCGCGCAGCCAAGGCGCGGCGCGGCAAGGCCTGATAATTTCGATCGTCGAACATGCTCGAGTTCGGCTGGAGATTCCTGGAGAGCCGACAATCGCAAGGATGTCGGTATGAGCGCGCAGCGGCGTAGCTCGGCGGTTGCGTGGCTGCTGGCATGCGGTGCGTCGCTGATCGCCGCGTTTGCACTGACGGCGGCCGTCGGCGCATCGCCAGCCCTCGCGCAGTCGGCTTGGTGGCATCTCATGTCGGGCTCCAGGCCGACCAATCTGAAAGAAGGGCCCGGACAGATCGTCGTGACGGCAGCCAATCTCGGTGGCGCTGACGCCAACGGCGAAGGCGAGCCGATAAGGATCGTCGACACGCTCCCCGCGGGCTTGACCGCGACGTCGATCGAAGCTGTCGCCAGCGGCCGGGTTGGCGTGTCGCTCGGCACGGTCGCATGCTCGCTCGAAACGCTCTCGTGTACCTTCACGCACCAGCTGCCGTCATTTGCCCAGATCGAACTGCGGATCGGCGTCGCCGTGGGGGCGAGCGCAGCGTCTGGCGAGACAAACGAAGCGAGGATCGCCGGCGGGGAAGCCCCGAGCGCGTCGATCGGACGGGCGATCACAGTGGGAGAACAGTCCTCGCCCGCCGGCGTGCAGAGCTACGAACTGACCAACGAACAACCAGGCGGCGCGCCCGAGATCCAGGCGGGCTCGCATCCCGACCAGACCACGCTCTCGCTCATGCTCAACCAGACCGCGCAAGCGCTCCCGGTCGCGCTGCCCAAGGACCTGCGCTTCAATCTGCCCGCCGGTCTGATCGGCGACTTCAGGCAAGGGGAACGATGTTCGCTGGAACGGTTCTCCGCCGATCCCGAACCGGAGTGCTCCGGGTCGGTTGGCAGGGCGATCGTCACGCTCAACGAAGCAGGGCCAGTCGGACTGGAGACCGTCAGCGTGCCCCTGTACAACCTGGAACCCGACCACGGAGAGCCCGCCCGCCTGGGTTTCATGCTGCCCTCCCACACCCCCGTCTTGATCGACTCGGCAATACGCACGGGCGGCGACTATGGAATCACTCTGAGCGTGGACAACATCAGCGAGGTCGACTCACTGCTCGCAATGCAGCTGACAGTCGGCGCAGCTGGCGCATCGCTCTGGGAGATGCCGACTTCCTGCACCAGCGCTCAGTCAAGCACAGCCGAAGCCGACTTCTGGATCCTGCCGGGCTCGTTCCTATCGCGATCGAGCGAACCGACCTCCGCGCTCGATGGCTGTGGCAGGTTGCCGTTTGACCCGTTGATCACAGTGGTGCCCGACGGGCACGAAGCAGCCACGCCCACGGGAATGACCTTCGAAGTGCACCTGCCTCGCGCAACCACCGAAGCAGGCATCTCAGAATCAGACGTAAAGGAAGCGACCTTCATCCTGCCGCGCGGCGTCACGCTCAACCCGGCGGGGGAAGAGGGGCTCGAGGAATGCTCGCCCACACAGTTCGCACTGGAAAGCGCCGTCCAGCCGATGTGTCCCAACGCATCCAAGCTGGCCACGCTCGAAGTCACCACGCCGCTCGCACCAAAGCCGCTCATGGGCGCCCTGTACGCAGGCGCGCACAGCGGCGATCTGTTCGATTCACCGATACCCCTCTACCTCGCCGTCGAAGAACCGACCTCCGGCATCCTCGTGAAGGTCGCCGGCGGGCTCAGCCGGGACCCCACCACAGGCCAGCTGGTAGCCGCCTTCGCGAACCTGCCCCAACTCCCCTTCGAAGAGCTGAAGCTGCATCTTTTCGGCGGCGAAAAGGCGCCGTTGAAGACGCCACCGCTGTGTGGCACATATACGGTAGCGGCCGCGTTTGTGCCGTGGTCCGGTGGTCTCGCGGCGGAAACCCCATCGACGTTCGACATCTCCTCCGGACGCAACGGGACGACCTGCAAGAGCGCCGAAGAAGCCCTAAGACAAGAAGAAGCCCTCAGTGAAGAACAAGCCTTCAAGGAAGAAGAGGAAGCCGCCGAGCGTCTACTCGAGGAAGAGGTCAGCGCTGCCAGCAGGCCCGGTGAAATCCCCACGACGGGGTTCATCGGCGCGCTTGGTGACGCGGGCTTCAAGGCTGGCCCATCCTCAACCGTGCCGTATGCCCGGCTGGCCAGCACGGCCCTGCAGGCGAGCGCCACCGGCGCGGTGAGCGTAAAGGTCAGTTGCCCGGCAGGGGAGAGCAGATGCTCTGGCACGGTCACGCTGCGGACGCTGGCTGCGGTCAGCGTGCCCGCCGCTCGTGCCGCGAAGAAGAAGGCTTCTGTGCTGACGCTCGCCACCGGCTCGTTCACCGTCGCCGGCGGGAAGGTAGCCACGGTGAAGCTGCATCTGTCGGCCAAGGCAAGGGTGCTGCTCGCGCGCTCGCGTACGTTGCGCGCGCGAGCGACACTCGTCGCGCACGACCCCGCCGGCGCCACGCACACCACGCAGACGGTCGTCACGCTGCGAGCTGCCAAGCTCACGCACAGCAAAAGCTGAATAGACACCGTCTGCAAAGCGGGATGCGCGTTTGGCGGCCGCGCGTCTCACAGCTACACTCGCGCCTTGAGTGAGCGAGCCACAGAGCCCGCCAACGCGCGCGTTCGGGCGTGCGCTGGCACCACGTGCAGGAACCGACCGGCGCAGCTGCTCGTCGTCTTTGCTGTGCTCGTGTCAAGCCTGTTCGCCGCGCCCGGCGCGTGGGCCGGGGAGCCGGCGCATGGCACGATCCAATACGCGCGACTGGTGCACGCCTGCCCACCGCCGCAACCCCTGAGCGCCACCTGCTTTGCGGTGCTGCGCCAGACGGTGCCGTCTGGGGCCGTCAGCCCCGCGGTTGCCGGCGCAGCTGCACCATATGTAGCCGGCGACGGCGCGCTCACGCGCGGGCCGGCCGGCGGACTCACTCCAGCGCTGCTCGCCAGCGCCTATGGCTATGACCCCGCCGGCGGCGCCGGGCAGACGGTCGCGATCGTCGACGCCTACGACGACCCCAAGATCGAAGCCGACCTCGCAATCTTCGACAGCCAATACGGGCTTGGCGAATGCAGCAAAGCCAACGGCTGTTTCAGGAAGGTCAACGAGGAAGGCAGCGAAAGCACAAAAGCGCTTCCTGCCAAGGACAAAAGCGGCTGGTCGCAGGAGATCTCCCTCGACGTCGACACCGTGCGCGCCGTATGCCAAGCGTGCAAGATCCTGCTGGTAGAGGCCGACAACGAATATTTCGCCAACCTCGCCAAGGGAGTCGACGAGGCTGTCGCGCTGGGTGCCACCGAGGTGTCCAACTCATACGGAGGGCCCGAGCAAGAAATGGGACCCGAAGAACGCGCCGCATACGAACACCCCGGTGTGGTCATCACCGCGGCCACCGGCGACGACGGCTATGACGACTGGAACTACCTGTTGCGCGGGCTCGCGCCGCCCGGCATGCCCAATGCGCCCTCCTCGTTGCCGTCCGTTGTGTCCGTCGGCGGGACCTCGCTGTACCTCAACGAAGACGGCGGGCGCACAGACGAGACCGTGTGGAACGACGACGGCCTCGCCGATGCGCTGGAACTGCCTGCCGGCTATGTCGCCGCCAGCGGCTGCAGCACGCTGTTCGCGGCTCAGCCCTGGCAGCTGGACGCGCCCGGGTTCTCAACTGCCGGATGCGCCGGCAAACGCCTCGCCGCCGACGTCGCCGCCGACGCCGACCCCCTCACCGGCTTTGACATCTTCGACAACTACAACTACTGCGGAACCGCGCTCGAATGCAAGCCTGTCGAGGAAGCAATCGCAGAACACGGTGGCTGGCAGACGTTCGGCGGCACGTCCCTGAGCGCGCCCATGATCGCGTCGCTGTACGCGCTCGCCGGCGGCGGCGCCGGCCTGCGCGACCCCGCGCTCACGCTCTACGGTCACCTCGGCCAAGGCGCATCGCTGTATGACGTAACAGAAGGAGGCAACGGCTTCTGCGACGGTGAACCGGCGCCAGTGTGCGGTCGGCCCAACCGGGAATTCCAAGCCACAGTGGACTGCGAAGGCACCACCGCATGCAACGCCGCTCCCGGCTATGACGGTCCCACCGGCGTGGGCACGCCCAACGGGCTGCAAGCCTTCAAGTCGCTGCTCCCGTCCGCCGTGCTCACGCTTCCCACCACGCTCGTCGTCGGCGCGCCCGCCGCGTTCCAGTCGGCTGCCTCCAGCGACCCGTATCCCGGTGCGACCATCACCCACTGGTCGTGGAGCTGGGGTGATGGCACCCCCGAAAGCCACGAAGCCGACCCCGCACACACCTACCTCGCCGCCGGCAGCTACACGGTCAGCCTGACCGTGAGCGACAGCTATGGCCTGACCAGCGTCGCCAGCGACAGATCAGTCGAAGTGGTCGGTGAAGCCGCAGCCAAGAAGAAACACGAAGAAGAAGAAGTCGCTACGAGAAAACGCGAAGAAGAAGAAGCCAAGAAGACTCGAGAACAAGAAGAAGCGCTGAAGGTCAAGCACGAAGAAGAAGCGCTCAAGACCAAACACGAAGAAGAACTCGCCGAAACCAAGAGGCACGAAGAACAGCAGGAACAGGCCGCCAGGAACAAACACCGAGAAGAAGAAGAAACGGCCATCACCAAAAAACATGAAGAAGAAGCCGCCACCAAGAAGCACGAAGAAGAAAAGACGCTCTCCAGTCCCGGCGTCCAACAGATCGCCGCGTTTCGCGCGCTCGCGCCGCCCGTGGTGCCAGATGCCCAACTGGCCAGCACTGCGCTCGTGGTCAGCCCCTCCGGAACCATCGCCGTCAAGGTCAGCTGCCCAGCCGCCGAGAGCACGTGCCTCGGCACGGTCACGCTGCGTACGCTCATTGCAGTCAGCGCGCGCTTCGCGCACACCACCAGGAGCAGGGCTGCCGTCCTGACGCTCGCGGCGGGCTCGTTCACCGTCGCCGGCGGCAAGCTCACCACCCTCGAGCTGCACCTGTCTGCCAAAGCGCGCGCTCTGCTCGCCCGCTCACACCTGCTGCACGCGCGAGCGATCGTGCTCGCCCACGACCCGGCCGGCGCCAGACACACCGAGCAGGCGATCGTCACGCTGCGTCTCACCCAGGGCAGAGCCGCTCGCCCCTGACGTCCGCTCCCAGCCCGGCCCACCGTTGGGGCGCCAAGCTGCGCCGCTCTTCATACACTCAGGCACATATGGCCGCACCGAACAGCACAAGCCAAGAGCACGCCCGGCCGGCCTCCGAGCAGGTCGACGTAGAGGTTGAGCGCGAGGAGGACGCGCCCGCCGTCGAGGAGCTCGACGCCGAGACGCGTGCCCGGCGCGACGTTGCGCTGGCGCGCGTGCGCAAGTTCGGCGACCCGGTGCTGCGCGCCAGCGCGCTGCCCGTCGATCGTTTCGACCAAGCGCTCGCCACCGAGGTCGCGCAAATGGGTGAGCTGATGCACGACGCGCTCGGCATCGGGCTGGCCGCCACCCAGCTGGGCGTCCTGCATCGCGTGCTCGTCTACCGGGCCTATGCCGATGACCCGCTCACCGCGCTCGTCAACCCCATGCTCGAGTGGACCAGCGACGAGCTGGAAACCGCCGAAGAGGGATGTCTCAGCCTTCCCGGCGTGCACGTCGACGTCGAGCGTCCCGCAAAGGTGCGCGTGCACGCTCAGGACGAGGCCGGCAAGGCCCTGCAGATCGAGGCCGAAGGCCTGGAGGCGCGGGTCATCCAGCACGAGATCGACCACCTCGACGGCGTCCTGATCCTCGACCGCATCCCGCGCCAGGCGCGCAAGGAAGCCATGAGAGCGATGCGCGAAGCACAGGAACCGAACGCCGCTGCGGACGCGCCCGGCGGCGACGCCGCCTGACCGCCCGCGCGGGCAGACCGCCCATGAGCACGATCTTCCTCGGCACCTCCGAGTTCGCCGCCGCCATCCTGCAGCGCCTCGCTCACAGCCAGGCCCATCGTCCCGCGCTCGTCGTCACCCGCCCCGACCGGCCCAGCGGGCGCGGACGGCGGTTGACCACGCCGCCCGTCGCCCAGCGGGCCAGAGAGCTCGCCATTGCTCTCGCCCAGCCCGAGAGCGTCAACGACCCCGCTGCCAGGGCGTTGATCGCCCAGGCCGGGCCGGCTCAGCCCGCAGGCCGCCAGACGATCGTCGTATGCGCCTTTGGCGCCATGATCAAGGAGCCGCTGCTGTCAGAGCACGAGCTGCTCAACGTCCATCCCTCGCTGCTGCCGCGCTGGCGCGGCGCCGCGCCGGTCGAGCGGGCGATCATGGCCGGTGACGCACAAACAGGCGTGTCGATCATGCGCCTGACCGCCGGTCTTGACAGCGGCCCCGTGTGCCTGGCAGCCCCCGCGCCGGTCAAGCCCGACGACGACTATGGCTCGCTCGCCGCCAGGCTGGCGCAGCTCGGGGGCGATCTG
>DATNLQ010000381.1:0-9866 GCA_035602785.1 Solirubrobacteraceae bacterium | reverse complement strand
AGGCGCCTGTGGCGCTGCCCCGCCGGCGCCGCAGGCGCCAGGATCGGTTGCGCCAGCACGCCGCCCGGCAGGAGCCGCGCAGCGCCCTCCGGCACGATGCGTGTGAGCCTCGCGAACACCAGCAAGCGTTTTTCCGCGCTGAACAGCGGCGTGCAAGCCGACAGCACCAGCTGGCTGTAGCCCACCCTGGACACCGCCGCGCTCACGTCCGTGGGCGCGACCACGCGCTGGCCAGTCACCGTGTAGGTGAACTGCCCGTAGGGCATGTTCACCTGGATGCGATTGCCGCGCGACAGCAGGTTGATGTTGCGGAAGGGCGCCAGGTAGGTCGTCCGGTGCCCCGCGATCGCCGTCGTGCCCGCGACCCCCGGGAAGCTCGTTTCCCTGTAGATCCCCGGCCCGCTCTCGAGGTCCTTCGTGTCGGTGCCGTTGACCACCACGTAGCTCGCGCCGATCCGCGGGATCACGATGCGCCCCACCGGGCTGCCGTCACCCGCACGCCGCCGCAGCTCACGCGCCAGGAACGTAATCCGCTGACGCTCATCGGCCAGACTCGCCAGCGTCCTGCGCTCTGCCGGGGTCGGCGCCAAGCGTTCCACGCGGCGCAGTTCCCCGCCCAGGCGATCCTGGCGCAGCAGCGCATACAGCGCCGATATCGGCTCCTGCCAGACCAGTGTTACGCCCGCGTCGACCAGCAGCAGGACCCCTAGCGCGATCATCAGCACCGCCAGCGCGCGCACGCCGCGAGAGCCCCACGAGCGTCCCCCGGCCAGGCCGCTGGGCGTCGGACCGGAGGTGAACGTGAGGTCGGGCGTCACGATAGGTGGTGGGTTGAGGTGGCCGGGCCGTGGATCGCAGACGCCGCACGCGAGCGCAGGCGTGCTGGTGGCACGTCGAGCATCGTGGGTGGCGTATGAGGCCGCGGAACGGCCGCATCAATCCCGGCAGATATCGGGGCGTGGGGCCTTAGGTCGGGCATGTCCCCTTATCGTCGCAGAGCCGACTCGGTACCACCGAGCGACCCCGGGCCCGCGTACGACATCGGACCGCGGATCGTCACCTCCACGTCGTCGGCCACACGCGCGTCCGCCAGCGGCGCCCGCGGCATCGCCGCCAGCATCGTCGCGCCCGCCGCGCAGCCCAGCGCCGCGCTCCACAAGATCGCGCTTCCGAACGCCACGTGCCCGCCTGCCACCAGCAGCACCGCGGTCCAGGCCACGCCGCCCACGCCCACGCCCAGCTGGTGCGCATAGAAGGCGACCAGCGCCGCCAGCGGAAGCACACCCACCGCGACCAGCGCAAGCGCCCCCGCGCGCCCCGCGCGCCGGTCGATCTCCAGGCGCACCGGCGACGCGAGCACCAGCCACAGATGCAGCGCCGGCAGTGCCAGCAGCGCCGCGAAAGGGTTACCCACCCAAACCACCACGCACACTGAAAGCGCCACCGCCAGCATCGACAGGCCCGCCACTTCGGGGTCCGGACGCTCGCCCCAGCCCATGCGTCGGACGAGCACGGCCCACGACAACCACGCCAGCGCCAACGTGAGCACGACCGCCACCACCGCCGTCAGCGCCTTGACATCGAGGGGCAGGGCGCTCGGCAGGACTGGCACCGACGGTGTCGCTCCGAGGATGCCCGACAGCCCGAGCAGGTACACGAACACCGCGCAGCAGAAAAACGGAAGCGCGCAACTGCACGTCCACAGCGTCCAGCGCCCCACTGGCGCGCGCCGCCGGCGCGCACGCGCAAGCCCGTCCACAACCGCCACCATGGCGGGGATCAGCAGGGCGATCACCAGCAGCGCCAGCGCCCATGCGGGCATCGTCTTGCGCTGGATCGGCAGGCTCCGGTCCATCGCCTGCGACACGTCCGGCGCATTGTCCAGCGCGTCCACCGCGTTGAGCACCGCGCGCCCGAAGCCCTGCAGTCGTTCGGCGCTCACCGACTCGCTTGGCGAGGGCCCGCGTTCGCCCGACACCTGCACCAGCACCGCTGGCAGGCCGGCCGCGTCGAGCACGCCCTGCTCGCCGACCGCCAGCGGGAAGGCGAGGTGCGCCAACTGCCCGAGCGTGCTCGGCGCGCCTGGATCCACGGCGGTCTCGCCCGCGATCGCGCTCTCCACCGTGCGCTGCAGCTGCAGCGGCGCCGAGCCCACGCCATCCGAGTAGGGCAGCACGAACGGCCTGCTCGTGCGCGTGCCGGCCAGATCGCCCAGCACGATCGCCGCGTCGAACGGTCCGTGACCGCCGCCTGGCGCGGCGATGCCCCCGCCAGCCAGCTGGGCCGCCCCCGCGTCGCCGCCGCTGCCTCCGCTGGTCGACGCCAGCACGATCGTGCGCTTGGTCTCGCGCGCCGCGAACACACGCGCCAACTCCAGCAGCGCCGCCGTGCCCGACAGTTCCGCCGCCGACCCAGCAGCCGCCGCGTCGCGGTGCGCCACGATCAGGATCGGCGTTGCGTCCGTCGAGCCGGGGCGCTGCGCGATGACCGTGCTCAACGTGCGCTCGCCTTCGATCGTTTGGCCGCTGACGCGTTCAGTGCGCACCGTAAAGCCGCCCCCCGCCGCGCCGCCGAGCCCTTCCAGCGCCCGTGCCACATGCCCCGCCAGCGCTTCGTCGCCCGCGCTGCCCGGGCGCCTGTAGGGATAGGCCGCCGCGAGGCTCTTCAGGTCGGCCATCGCGCGTTCGCCTTCGAACGCTTCCGGCGCCAGCGTCGAGCTGAACGCCGCCGGGCGTCCCTGCAGCGAGAACGCCGCCACGGCCAACGCGAACAGGAACGGCACGAACGCCGCGCGGTACAGACGCCAGTTGATCATTCGGCTAGACCATAGTCCCGCAGCCGGTCCGCGCGCACGCTTATGCGCACGGTTTAGATATCGTGCCGCCGCGTGCTCCAGCCCGTCGCCGTAGGTCACAAGACGCTCGCCGACTACACGCACATCTGCGGTCGGGACCTGATCGCAGAGATCAAGGAGCTGGCCGAGCCGCTCAAGGGCCAGCGCGTCGTGCACATCTCCGCCACCGCCTTCGGCGGCGGCGTCTCCGAGATTCTCTACACCCTCGTGCCGCTCATGCGCGACGTCGGCCTGGACTGCGAGTGGCAGGTCATCTACGGGCGCGAAGAGTTCTTCAACGCGACTAAGCTCATGCACAACGCCCTGCAGGGCGCCCCCCAGGACCTCGACGAGGAGCAGTGGGCGACGTGGCTGCGCTACAACGAAATCAACGCGCGCGAGCTGACCGGAGGCTGGGACGTCTGTCTGGTCCACGACCCGCAGCCGGCGGCCCTGTGCCAGCTGGTGCCCGAGAAGGCCAAGGGCTGGGTGTGGCGCTGCCACATCGACGTCTCCACCCCAAACCCCGACACCATCGCCCAGCTGCTGCCTTACATCCAGCAGTATCCCGAGTCGCTGTTTCACATGCGCGAGTACGTGCCCGCCGGCATGCGCGGCCACGTCAACGTCGTGCCGCCCGCGATCGACCCGCTGACGCCCAAGAACATGGCCCTGTCGCCCGAAGACGGGGCGTTCGTGTGCGGGCAGTTCGGCATCGACATCGACCGCCCGCTGATGTGCCAGGTGTCGCGCTTCGATCCCTGGAAGGACCCGCTCGGGGTGATCGACGCCTATCGCCTGGTCAAGGAGGAGATGCCCGACGTACAACTCGCGCTGGTCGGCTCGATGGCCTCAGACGACCCCGAGGGCTGGGACTTCTTCAACGCCACCATCGCCCACGCCGACGGCGACCCCGACATACACATCCTCAACAACTTCAACAACGTCGGCGCCATCGAGGTCAACGCCTTCCAGTCGCACTCTGACGTGCTCATCCAGAAGTCCACACGCGAGGGCTTCGGGCTGACCGTCACCGAGGCCATCTGGAAGGCCCGCCCGTTCATCGGCGGCAACGTCGGCGGCATACCGCTGCAGATCGAGGACACCGTCACCGGATTTCTCGTCTCCAGCGTCGAGCAGTGCGCGCAGCGCTCGCTGGAGGTCCTGCGCGACCCCGAGCTCGGGCGCTCGCTCGGCCGGCGCGGCAAGGAGCACGTGCGCCAGCATTTCCTCACGCCGCGCTACCTGCGCGACTATCTGAAGATCTTCACCGAGCTCGCTCGGGCATGAGCGACACGCCGGCACAGCGGGCTCCGCTGGTGCTGGTGAGCAACCGCGGGCCGGTCACCTTCCAGGCACACGGCGAGGTGCAGCGCGGCTCCGGCGGGCTGGTCACGGCCCTGACCGGCCTCGCCTCCCACCGCGACGCGATCTGGATCGCGTCGGCCATGAGCGACTACGACGCCGAGGCTTCGCGCGCCAACGACGGCCGCGCCTTTCCCGTCAGCGCCCCTGGCGGCGGCGACTACCAGGTGCGCCTGGTGGTCAGCGACCCCGACGCCTACGACCGCTTCTACAACGTGTTTGCCAACCCCATGCTGTGGTTTATCCAGCACTACCTGTGGGACCTGTCCAACGCTCCCGACATCCGCCGCGAGGAGATCGAAGCGTTCGAGTTCGGTTACAACGTCGTCAACGAGGACCTCGCCAAGGCGGTCGTCGAGGAGTTGGAGGGCCACGAGGAGCCCGTCGTGATGGTCCACGACTACCACCTCTACACGCTTCCCGAGCTCGTGCGCCGGGCTCGTCCAGACGCCTTCCTGCACCATTTCATCCACATCCCCTGGACCCAGCCCGACGCCTGGCGGGTGCTGCCCTCGCGCATCCGCCAGGAGATCTTTGCGGGCCTGCTGGCCAACGACATCGTCGGCTTTCACACCCGCTCCTACCGTCACAACTTCCTGCAGTGCTGCCGCGACCTGATGGACCTGGACGTGGACTTCGACGAGGGGGTCGTCCACTTCCGCGAGCGCGAGGTGTGGGTAAGGGCCTATCCGCTGCCGATCGACCACCGCGCCACCCGCCAGATCGCCCAGGGGCAGCGCGTCGCCGAGTTCGAGCGCGAGCTGCTGCGCCGCCGGCGCGACTTCTTGATCCTGCGCGTTGACCGCGCCGACCTGTCCAAGAACGTGCTGCGCGGGTTCTCCGCCTTCGACCTGTTCCTCGAGCAGCACCCCGAGTTCTCAGAGCGGGTCACGTTCATGGCCCAGCTGATGCCATCGCGAACCGACGTCCCCCAGTACGCCGAGTACCTCGAACGCATCGAGGCGCTCGTCGCCGTCGTCAACCACCGTCACGGCACGCCCGATTGGATGCCCATCCAGCTGAAGCTGCGCGACGACCTCGACGAGGCGCTCGCCGCCTACAAGCACTACGACGTGCTGCTCGTCAACGCCATGTTCGACGGGATGAACCTGGTGGCCAAGGAGGGGCCACTGGTCAACGAGCGCGAGGGCGTGTCGATCCTGTCCGAGAACACCGGCGCACACGAGGAGCTCGGCGAGTACGCACTGTCGGTCAACCCGTTCGACATCCAAGAGCTCGCCAACTCGATCTACGCAGCGCTGACCATGGACTCGGGCGAGCGGCGGCGGCGGGCTGCCGGCCTGGCGCAGATCGTCACCTCGCGCGACCCCGGCGACTGGGTCGACGAGCAGCTGACCGACATCCGCGCCAAGGCGCGCAGCCGCTGAAGCAGCACGCTCGCCCCGCAGCAGACCGGCACGCTCGCCCCGCGCGGGCTCTGGGACCCGCTACTCTGTCGGCTTCGAGCGCATGACCCTGCCCGCACCCATATACGACCTGATGCTCCTGCTGGACCTGCAGGCCGAGGAGGCGACGCGCGCGAAGATCGTCGCCGACGCGCGCGCCGCGATCGAGGCCCAAGGCGAGCTCGTGCGCTACGACCAGTGGGGCGAGCGGCCGCTCGCCTACCCGATCGAGCGCAAGTCCAGCGCCGAATACCACCTTTTGCAGTTCCACGCCGGCACGAGCGACCTGCTCGCCGGGCTGGACCGCTCGCTGCGGATCACCGACGGCATCCTGCGCTTTCGCATCATCAAGCTCAAGCCCGGCGTGCCCGACGCGCCCAGCGTGCCTGCCGCCGCGGCCGCCGCGCAGGCGGACGAGCCCGGGGCAAGCGAGCAACAGGTGCAGACGGGCCACGAGGCCCAGGCCGACGCCAAGCTGCCCGTCGGCGAGCCCGCATAGATACCCGCGGCCACCGCGCGGGCGTAATAAGATCGCTCAATGGGTTGGGCCGAGGACACACCGGGTGGGCCGGCAAGCAGGACCGACGTGCTGCGCGCGTCGCCGCCGATGTTCGAGTCCAGGGTGCTGGACGCATTTACGCGTGTGCACCCGGTCATCCCGGTGGTCATCTTCGTACCCGCCATCGTCGCCCTGGCCGCCTGGGACCTCTCGCAGGTGGGCGTGCCCGCGGCAATCGGCTTGGCCGTCGCCGGTTATGCCCTGTGGACGCTGTTCGAGTACTGGCTGCACAGGCTCGTCTTCCACTTCGAACCGCAGGAGGGGCTGGGCGCGCGCATGCACTGGATCATCCACGGCGTCCACCACGACCACCCCAACGACCCCATGCGCCTGGTCATGCCGCCCGCTGTCAGCGTCCCGCTCGCAGCGGCGGTGTTCGGGCTGCTGTACCTGGCCTTCGGCGTCAGCTACGCGCCCGGCCTGGGCGCCGGGTTCTTCGCCGGCTACCTCGTGTACGACATGATGCACTACTACCTGCATCACTTCCGCCCGCGCGGGCCGCTGGGACGGATGCTGCGCGAGCGTCACATGCGCCACCACTTCCAGGACGAGACGCGCGGCTTCGGGATCAGCGCGCCCTACTGGGACGAGGTCTTTCGCACGTCACCGCGCGCCAGGGGGTCGTCGACCCCGACGCGATCCTCGCAATGAGCGTGTTCGCGCCGGCGCCGCGCAGTTGCGGTCGGCGGGCGGGTCTAGACTCGAAGTCAAAGTCCGGACGCCGATAGGAGCCGCAGCGGACGAGAACAAGCTGAAAGGAAGAACAGCCGTGGCCGCAACCAACATCAACCGGGTCGTTATGACCGGAAACCTGACCGCTGATCCCGAGCTGCGATCGCTGCCCAGCGGCATGTCGGTGTGCAGCCTGCGCATCGCCTGCAACACGCGCCGCAAGAACGGCAGCACGGGCGAATGGGAGGACAAGCCCAACTACTTCAACGTCACCGTATGGGGCACGCAGGGCGAGAACGCTGCGCGCTTCCTGCATAAGGGACGCCCTGTGGCCATCGACGGGCGCCTGGAGTGGCGCGAGTGGGAGGCACAGGACGGCACCAAGCGCCAGGCAACCGATATCATTGCTGACTCGGTGCAGTTCCTGGGCTCGCGCGACGATGCCTCCGGCGGCGGGCCGATCGAAGGTCGGTCGGTCGCAAACGGAGCCTCGACGGGCGGCGATGTCCCGCACGACGAAGGGGACTTCCAGCCAGCACCGGTCGCCGGCGCCTCCGGCGACGACGACATTCCGTTCTAGCCAGCAAGCCACCACAGCGAGGTCCCGTGTCTTTGAAGATCGCCATGCCCGTCCACCACCGCAGCCGCGGAGCGCGCTGATGGCCAAGGCACGCGGTCGCGGCAAGCCGGTGCGCCGGCGCGACAAGAAGGGCGGCCCGGGCAGCGGCCGGCGCAAGCCCTGCCAGCACTGTCGCGACAAGGTCGAGCAGGTCGACTACAAGGACGTGGCCTCGCTGCGCAAGTTCATCTCCGAGAAGGGCAAGATCCGCTCGCGGCGGATCACCGGGTCCTGCCGACGCCACCAGGCGCAGATTGCGCGCGCGGTCAAGCGCGCGCGCGAGCTTGCGCTGCTGCCCTACGTCAACGAGGGCGGCCGCGACGACAGCCCCCGCGGTGGTCGCGACCGCGACCGCGACCGCTAAAGCGGGTACGAGCGGATGCCCGAAGCGATCCTCCTGCAAGACGTTGACACGCTCGGCGAGCAGGGCACGGTCGTCGACGTGTCCAAGGGCTACCTGCGTAACTACCTGATCCCGCACAAGCTCGCCCAGCCCGCCACCAGGGGCGCGATCGAAACCATCCGCCAGCGCCAGGCTGCCGCCGAGCGGGCCGCCCGTGACGCCGTCGAGAAAGCCCAAGAGAACGTCAACCTGCTCAACCGGACGGTGCTGACCATCCCCCAGCAGGCCGGCGCGGACGGGCGGCTGTTCGGCTCGGTGACCGCGCAGGACATCGCCACCGCGATCCGTGAAGCACGCGGGCTGAAGATCGACAAACGCAACGTGCACATGCCCGAGCCGATCAAGAACGTAGGCACGTACATGGTCGTCGTCGAGGTGGTCGACAACACGACCGCCACCGTCAAGACGATGATCGTCGCCAAGCGCTGAGCGCGTGACAGGGCGGCGCTCGCCGCGGGCAGGTGGTTGTCCGTCAACCGGCCGTGCGAACATGTGTTCGTGAGAAGCGATTTACTCCCAGATAGCGGGGACGCCGGCGAGGCGGCTCGGGGTGCCGGCCTAGACTCGACGCAACCGTGGCAATGAGCGCCGTCCTGGCAACCAACGGAACGACGGACGCACCCGCGGGGGTGATCGCTCCGCCCCACAACCTCGACGCCGAGCAGTCGGTGCTCGGAGCGATCCTGCTGTCGGACCGCTCGCTATATGCGCTGGTGATCGAAGAGGGCCTGCGGCCCGAGGACTTCTACCGCGAGCACCACGGCACGGTCTATCAGGCGATGCTCGCGCTGTATGGCGAGAGCGAGCCGGTGGACGTTCTGACCGTCACCGACCGCCTGCGCCAGATGGGCAAGCTCGCAGACGTCGGCGGCCCGGCGGCCGTCGACGAGCTGACCGGCGTCGTGCCGTCGGCCGGGCACGCTCGCCGCTACGCGCAGATCGTGCGCGAGAACGCCCTGCTGCGGCGCCTGCTGGCGAGCACCTATGAGATCCAGGAGAGCGTGCTCGAGCACTCGGCGCCGCCGCGCGAGCTCGTGGAGCTGGCCGAGAAGGCCATGCTCGAGGTCGCCCGCGATGACCGCCAGCAGGACTTCCGCGCGATCGCCGAGGTGCTGCACGACGAGATCGACAAGCTGCACAAGCTGTCGCTGGAGGGCACCTCGCTGACGGGCACGCCGTCCGGCTTCAAAGACCTCGACGAGATCACCGGCGGCTTCCAACCCGGCAACCTGATCATCATCGCCGCCCGCCCCGCGATGGGCAAGAGCGCGCTGGTGTGCAACATCGCCGAGAACGCAGCGGTGGAGCATGGCAAGCCGGTGGCGCTGTTCTCGCTGGAGATGGCCGAGACCGAGCTGGCTCAGCGCTTCGTCGCCTCGCAGGCGCGGATCAAGGGCGAGGAGCTGCGCAAGGGTCGCGTGCCCGAGAAGCAGTGGGACAAGATCGTCAAGGCTTCCTCGCGTCTGTCCAACGCGCCACTGTGGGTGGATGACTCCAGCGATGTGGGCATGCTCGAGATCCGCGCCAAGGCGCGCCGCCTGCACAGCCAGTGCGAGGGAGGGCTGGGGCTGATCATCATCGACTACCTGCAGTTGATGCGCACCGACAGCCGCTACGACAACCGCGTCACCGCGGTCGGCGAGCTCAGCCGCGGCCTGAAGATCCTCGCGCGCGAGCTGGGAGTGCCGGTGATCGCGCTGTCGCAGCTCAGCCGCGCAGTGGAGTCGCGCCCTGACAAGAAGCCCCAGCTGTCCGATCTGCGCGAGAGCGGCAACCTCGAGCAGGACTCCGACTTGGTGATGTTCATCTACCGCGACGAGTACTACAACGAGGACTCAGAGCGCCCCGGCGAGGCCGACCTGATCATCGCCAAGCACCGCAACGGCGCCACAGGCAAAGTCACGCTGACCTTCCACAAGGAATACCCCAAGTTCATGAACTACGCCGGCGAGCGCTACCAATGATCCTGGGCACGTATGGCGGCGTCGGACGGCGTCCTCGTTCGCTCG
>DATNLQ010000380.1:0-4034 GCA_035602785.1 Solirubrobacteraceae bacterium | reverse complement strand
CCCGCCGCTGCGCTCGTTCGTGATCCCTGGCGGCAGCGCCGCCGCCGCGCACCTGCACGTATGCCGCACGATCTGCCGCCGCGCGGAGCGGCGCACGATCGCCGTCGGCGCCGACGTCAACCCGGAGGCCGTGCGCTACCTGAACCGGCTGTCGGACCTGCTGTTCATCCTCAGCCGCGCCGCCAACGCCGAGAGCGGCAAGGACGGGGCGGCTGAGCCGCTGTGGGAGCCGGGCGCCCACGAGGCGGGCGCCGCTCCGTCGGCGGACTGAGCGGTCGGCCAGCGCCGCTCGGCGGCGCGCAGCGCGGCCACCGCCAGCGCCGTCCACAAGCCCGCGACCAGGTATCCGCCGATGACGTCGCTGGGCATGTGCCAGGCGAGGATCAGCAGCCAGCAGCCCACCGCCAGCGCGAACAGCGCGCCGATGCTCGCAACCAGCGGCCGCAGGCGGGCAGGCGCGACGAGCACGGCGCTGAGCACCAGCGCGAGCGCCGCGGTCGAGTGGCCGCTCGGCCAGGAAGCGGGGCCGATGAACACGCCGCCGACGACGTCATGGGAGTGGGCGACCAACGGCTTGAGCGTCTCGCTGGTCCACGGTGCGAGCGCCATGATCGCCACGACCGCCACAGCGATGCGCGCCTGCCCCCGCGCGATGGCGAGCAGGACCAGTCCCACTCCCCAGATCACGAACAGGACCGGATCGAGCAGGTGCAACAGGAATTCGCCCACCGCATCGATGCGCGGGCGGCTGAGCAGCGTGAAGTCGTGCAGGGCCGCCGCATCGCGTATGTGGGCGGCCGGCACGAGCTCCGCGACCAGCCACACCAGTGCGAGCGCGAGCGCACACAAGCCCGCGACGGCAAGGGCGCCGTTCGGACCAGATCGCCACGTCGTGTTGGCCGTACGGTGGGCCGACAGGCGCCCAGCGCTGTATGCGGCACTAGACATGTTCACAGGGCAAGGGTACGACGGCTGCTTAAGCGCCGCTGAAGCGAAAGCCGGCTCAGGCGTGCGGCGAGGCGACCGGGAACGTGCTGCCGGCGAGCGCGGTGAGCGCCTGCGCGGTGACCCATACAGGAGTCTGCGAACCGGTGCGCGAGTAGCGCACGCTGCCGTCGGGAGCGACCAGGCTCTCCAGGTAGCCGACCGGCGAGCGGCTGCCTGCTCGCGTGACGGCGTTCGGGTTGCGCCCGGCCGCGATCAGGCCCTGTACGGCCCAAGCGGTGGACTGAGCGTTGGACTGGCCGCCCGGCTGCTGTGGAAAACCGCCGTCGGGGTTCTGCGCGCGTGCGAGGAATGTCGTGGCGCGACCGAGCTCGCCTGCGCCGGAGACGCCGGCGTCGACGAGCGCCTGTATCACGGCTGCGGTGTCGTCCACGTCGCTGGCGCCGCCGCGGGTGCCGAAGCCGAAGCCGCCGTCGGCGTTCTGCTGGCGGCCCAGCCAGTCCCCGGCGCCGCGGACGGTCGGATCCGTTGCGCCGTAGCCGGCTGCGCGCAGGGCGAAGACCGCGAAGGCGGTGAGGTTGCTCAGCTCGCCGAACGAGTCGTCGCGGTCGCGAAAGGCGAGCAGCGCCTTGACCGGATCGCCACCTGCGCCGACGCCGGGCAGCGAACGCACCGAGAGGCCGCAGGCGTGCAGCGCGAGGATCGTCCGCTCCAGGTCGCCGGCGCCTTCCAGGGTCCGTGCTTCCCCGCGCAGGGCGTCCAGCACGCTGTGCCCGTCGCGGCGCACGCCCTGTGGGTCGACCCCCGCGGCCGCCAGGCCGATCGCCGCCCAGCCCGAGTACAGCTCGCCGCTGGCCTGCCCGGGAGCGGCGCCGAAGCCACCGTCGGCGTTCTGGGCGCCCCGCAGGTAGGCGATCTCACGCGAGACGTCCACGCGGGCGACGGCGGCCTGGCCGGCGAACGCGGCGGCCTGTGCGACCCGGGGGCCGGCGGCGCGGGCGGGCGCGGGCGCCCGCGCGAGGGCGATGCCGGCAAGCGCTGCGAGCGCGATGGCCACCGTCGCAGAGGCACCGGGAAGGGGCACCCACACGATCTCCATCCGCGCGCGCGCCCGCATCAGCATGCGCAGCAGGGCGGGGCCAAAGGCGAGGCCGAACAGGAGGCTGGCGACCACATGCGTGAGATCGAAGCTGAAGGCGCTGGTCAGCCACCCCCCGTAGGCGGCCAGTGTGTACGTGCCCTCCTGGGTCCAGGTGTACAGGTTGAGGATCAGGTTGAACGCCTCGGCGGCGAGCGCGCAGCACAGCGCGAGCGGGACGCGTCCGATGGCGCGGCGGGCGAGCAGGCGCCCGAGCGCCGCGCCGGCGAGCCCGACGATGCCCCACGCGAGCATCTGCCAGGGAGTCCAGGAGCCCTGGCCGAGGAAGATGTTGGAGGCCAGCGCGCCGACCGCGCCGACGGCGAAGCCGGGTCCCGGACCGAAGGCGTAGCCGCAGATGAACGTGATTGCGGTCGTGGGCTTGACGTCGGGCAGCGCGGCGAATGCATCGCGCCCGAGCGCCCCGATGGCGGCCATCGTGGCCACGAGCGCGATCTCCTTGGAGGACGGGCGGGTGCGCTCATACCACCAGAAGCAGGCGCCCAGCGCGATGACGACGATCGCCAGCGATGCGATCTGCCAGCTCACGCGGGCACCCGTGCGCTCTGGGCAGGGCCGGCGATCCGCTGGCGCAGGATCTCGCTGCCGTCGTCGGGCAGCAGCGCCCGCCCGGCGCCGTCGAGGATGCGGGCTGTCTCGGTGCTGAAGTACCAGCCGCCGGAGAGCACCTCGGCGGCGCTCGCGTCGGCGATCAGGCGTCCGTCGGCGAGCAGCAGCACGCGCTCGGCGAGATTGGCGGCGAACTCCAGGTCGTGGGTCGCAACGATCACGGCCGTGCCATCCGCGCGGCGCCCGCAGAGCCAGCGGGCAAGCTCGTGCTTGGCGGCGCGGTCCATGCCGCGGGTGGGCTCGTCCAGCGCGAGCACCGCGGGATGCTCGCCGTCGGTGACGATGGCGAGGGCCAGGCGCTGGCGCTCGCCGCCTGACAGGTCGCGCGGGTTGCGCTGGACCAGCGCGGACAGGCCGACGCGCTCGATCGCCGCCGCGCTCGTCTCCTCCCCCACGTGCTCGTGCAGGAAGTAGTCGCCGGGGTTCTGCAGCAGCAGCGCGACGCGACCGGCGCTGTGCACGCTGCCGCGGGTGGGGTCGAGCAGGCCGGCGGCGTGGCGCAGCAGCGTGGACTTGCCGGCTCCGTTGCGCCCGAGCAGCGCGACACGCTCGCCCGGCTGCAGGGTCAGCTCGACGCCACGCAGGATGCTGGGACCGTCGCGCAGCTCGTGCCAGACGCCGCGCATGGTGAGCGCCGCATCGGCGCGGCCGCGCCGGCGCTCTCTGCGCGCGGCGAGGATCCCCACGCGCGGGCGGGGCGGCTCGGGCGCGTCCTCTCCCACGGGCTGGTCGGTAGCGGCGGTGCATTCGTCGAGCAGGCCGCGCGCGCGCAGGGTTGCGCGCGCCTGCCTGACGCCCACGGGCGCCGGCTCGATGCCCGCCCGCGCGAACATGCGCGCGCCGGGGGTCTGCAGCGCGGGGCTGGCGCGGGCGGCCCACTGCAGGAAGGCGGACGGCTCCTCGTCGCATACCAGCCGACCGTGGTCGAGCACGATCACCCGGTCGGCGGCCGCCAGGCAGCGCTCCAGGCGATGCTCGATCAACAGCACGGCCGTGTCCCACTCCTGGTTGAGGCGCCGCAGCAGCCAAATCAGCTCGTCGCCGGCGACCGGGTCGAGCTGCGAGGTGGGCTCGTCCAGGAGCACCAGTTTGGGGCGGGGCGCGAGCGCGGCGGCAAGCGCCACGCGCTGCAGCTCCCCGCCGGACAGCTCGTGCGTGGAGCGGTCGAGCAGCTGGCCGAGGCCGAGCGCCAGCGCGACCTCCTCGACGGCGCGGGCGACCACGCCGGGCGGGTGGCCGCGGTTCTCCAGGCCAAGGGCCAGCTCGGCGCGCACGGTGCCCATCACGACCTGCGTCTCGGGGTCCTGGAAGACGGTGCCGG
>DATNLQ010000373.1:0-5333 GCA_035602785.1 Solirubrobacteraceae bacterium | reverse complement strand
CCCGCCGGCAGAGATGTGGGTGAGCAAGCGCGCAGGGTCGCGGGCGACCAGCTCGCTGAGCGGATCGGATCGCGCCTCAGCGACGAGCAGGCCCACGCGCTCGCGATCGTCACCGGCCCGGAGCGCGCCGCGGCTCTCGTCGGACCAGCGGGCACAGGCAAGGGCGTGGTGATCGATGCCGCCGCCCGCGCCGAGCAGTTGACCGGCCAAAGCATCTACGGGATCGCGGTGTCCGGCTCGACCGCGCAGCGCCTCGGCCAGGACAGCCCCGCGCTCGTCGGGCGGACGCTCACGCTCGACGCGCTCGTCGCCAGGGCGCAGCACGGCCGGCTGCACATCGACGCGCGCACGACGATCTTCTTCGACGAGGCGGGGATGGCCGACACCAGCAGGCTCGACCGACTGACCGAGGTGGTCGACCGGGCCGGGGCGAAGCTCGTGGCGATCGGCGACGGCGCGCAGCTCCCCTCGATCGGCGCCGGCGGCATGTTCGACCGGCTCACAGAGCTCGCCCCGAGCGCGGCGCTGTCAAACGTACGGCGGACTCTCGACCCCGCCGAGCAGAGAGCCTGGGCAGACCTACGCGCAGGACGCTCCGACCGGGCGATGGCGCACTACCTCCGCCGACGCCGGCTGCACACGACCGACACCCGCGACCAGGCCGTCGAGCACGCCGTCCAAGACTGGGCCACGCTGACCGAGACCATCCCGATCGGCGAGGTTGCGCTGATCTCCGACTCATCCAACGTCGAGATCAACCGGCTCAACGCTCGGGCCCAGCACTACCGCGCTGAGCGCGGCGAACTCGGCGACATCGAAGCCGAGATCCCAGGCGTGCACTACGGCATCCGCGCGGGCGACCGGGTAGCGACGATCGACCAGCACCGCCAGCCAGGCACCGATCGCATCGAGAACGGCGCCCGCGGCGAAGTGATCGACATCAACGAGGCCGGCGAAGTGCTGATCCAGTTCGACGCCACCAACCAATGGCGAACACTCGCCGGCGACGACCTCGCATCGCTGCGACTCGGGTACGCCAGCCATATCCACCGCGCCCAGGGCGCGACCGTCACCCGCACGCTCGTCGTGACGGGCGGCTGGCAGACCAGCAAGGAGCCAGCCTACGTCGAGGCATCACGCGCCCGCGAAGGCACCGACTGGTACGTCAACCGCGCTGACCTCGGCACGGCCGGTCACGACAGCGACCGCATCAAACGCCTCGCGCGAGACATGAGCCGCAGCCGCACACAAACACCATCACTCGCACACCCAGAGCCACCCGGCCACGAACGCTGGCCAGGCTTCGACCGCACGATCGCAAGCCGCGGTCCCGAGCGCTACGCCCCACGCCTCCCCGGCATCATCCGCACCCTCCACCGCGCCGCCCAGCCACCACCGCCGGAGCGAACACGATGAGCGTGTCCCGGCCGGGACACGTCGCAAGGGATGTGTGGCAGCCGGGGTCTGCTCGACCCAAGCGCCTTACTGCGGACGACGTTATGACCGCCCGCGACGTCGCCCGCCTCCTGCACGCTCCCGTCTCGACCGTCGAAGACTGGGCACGCCGAGGCATCCTGCCAAGCGTCAAGGTCGGCAGGCGCAGGCTCTACATACGCCAGAACATCGAAATGACATTGACCGACCACGCCGGAGAACAGCGGTCCAGATGACCGCTCGGCGATGCTGAACGGGCAGGCACCGGTCGGTTGCAGGCGACTCGCCGACCAAAGATCAGAAGCGTTCAAGCGCCAGAGGCCAGGCGTCGGTGCACCTCGTTCAGGCGTTGACGGCGGGTAGTCTCCAAGGATGGCGCGTTGGAAACGCACGGGCACGGGTCCTGGCCGGATTGTCGGGCACGGCAACGTCGAGTTCCACGCACGCCCGGACGACAACGCGATCCGCACATTTGCCCTCGACTGGGATGGCGACAGCAACCTGGTTCCATTTTTGCCGGGTGTCGCGTTCGATCAGTATTTCCCGAACCTGCGCGTTACGGTCCAGGGGCAGCAGGAGCTGCGCGGCAACGCCGCCCAGGTCCACGCGCTCAACGAGTTCGAAGCATGGGTCAGTAGAGCGAAGATCGCATACTCCGTCCACGACGCAGACATGACATTCAAGGCTCTGCCGATGGCGGACGTGCATCCTGACGAAGAGGTCGCAGCAACAGCCAGCTTCGTTGTCCGGCTCAACGAGGACAAGCGGCGGCTGTGGAGTGAGACGAGCTACTCCTCCGAGAAAGCGGAGGAACTCCTATTCTCGGTGATGTACCAGGTGATCTGGAATTGGGTGGTGGAGAGCGCCACGGTGGAGACTCGGGAAACGATGATCGCCGCGCTTGAGAGGCAGTTTGAGCACTATGGCTCCCACGGGATTCCCTCCGACATCTTGATGCGCGGGATCGGGAAGGCTCCCTTCTCGGCATGGCAAGCGATCAGCGATTCTAGCCCGGCCACGCCTGCGCCGGAAGACGGTGACATCGTGGCTGAACTCTTGGACCGCGCGGTCATCCTGTGCGCAGTTCCGGCCAACGAGCAGACGACCGCGTCGGTCACGGCCGGACCCACAATGATCCTCGATGCGGCCGTCTGGGGTCACCTCAGTGAAGACACGAAGGCGTTCGCTGGTTCGCTCTGCTGGATGGGGTTTGCGCTGCGCCTAGCCGAACAGGAGCTCATCGCCGATGCCTGCGACCCGGATGACCCGAGATGGATCTCTGTGGCCGAGGTCAGCATCGAGATGGTCCGTAGGTATGCGGACGCTGACGACGGTGCGATTCCTTCAATAGCGGCCGCAGCGTTCTACGCAACAGACCGAGCGACCATCGCAGAGCTGTTTCAAGCGATCCCCGGCCTCTCGGCCCAACATCGAGAACTCACTCTCGACCGCTGGCTCGCCGGAGTCGCCGAGAAAGGCCTTACTCCATCGCGCACTGGTGTGACAGAGCAGGATCGGCTATTCGCTTACGGATACGCCCTCGCGGTCGTGCGCGAGTTCCAACTCGTAGCTCAAGGGCGTGGCGATGAAGAGCGCCAAGATCGCTTGTCGAGCCTGTGACCCTAGTGGCGGTCGATGTTGTCAAAGAACGCATCGACGGGGCGATGCGGATGTTCCGAGCCGCTGAGCGCCGGACTGACGCGCTGCTCGACCGGACTAGCCACCTTCGAGATTCGGGCACAACTGCAGTGCTTGGCGACGAGGGTTGGGAGCAGTACATGTTCTGGCTTGTGTGCGTCCGCCAGATCGGTGTTTCGATCAGCGAGGCTGCCCGAGCAGCGGGCAGCCCGTCCGCTTTTCAGGAGTGGTGGGATGGCCTCGCTCAGGACGCGACCCACGCCTTCTTTTGGAAAGAGCGCAATGAAGTCTTGAAGGAAACCGCCGACACGATCACGATCCGCTCGACGACCGATGGCTTCGGCAATGAGATCGGATATTGGGTATTCAAGGGAGGCCCACATGCCGGACTGCCGCTCGTGCCGGTGTGCCAGCAGTACAACGAGTGGCTCTATCGCAAGTTGTTGGGGCCCGCGCGCGAGAAGCTGTACTGGATCGCTTCGGCTTCGTGATAGCCCGTGGGTGCGGGACGTGCGAGGCGGCCGTGCCTCGCAGCCAAGCGAGTTCTCAGCAACCCGACCTGGCGCCGGATGGAAGCCGGGCCTCCCGGCAACGGCAGTTAGGCCAGGGCCGCCTCGGCGTCGTCCTGCGCGGTGGGCATAAACGCCGCCGTGAAAGCCTCGGCCTGCTCCGACGCCGGGCGGGCATGCAGGTAGCGGCTGGTCGTGCTGAGCGCGCTGTGGCCCATCGCCTTCTGGATGGTCACGACGTCCACCCCGCGCGCCGCCAACAGCGACCCGAACGTGTGCCGTAGATCGTGGAAGCGCAGCGGACGAACGCCGGCAGCGAGTTGGGCCCGCTTGTAGCGCCGGCGTAGCGCCGAGCCGTCCAGCGGGCGCCCGAATACGTTGCAGAACACGAGGTCGTCAGGCGACGTGAAGTGATCTCGCCGGCTCATCCGGTCCAACGCGCCGGCGGGCTGGTCAGCGAGCGGCACACGGCGGACACGCCCGGACTTCGTCGACGACTCGACGCCCGCGCTCATCGCCCGGGCGATCGTCAACGCGGACCCGGCGAAGTCAACGTCGCGCCAGCGCAGCGCGAGCAGCTCGCCCTGTCTCAACCCGGCGTAGGCGGCGACGCGGACCATCTCGGCGTCCTGCCGGTCCTCGGCCTGCCGCGCCATCCGCTCGCCGTCGTTGACGGCGGGATAAGCCGGATCGCGGTGCCGTCCCCCAGCCAAGGCACGTACGATTGCCTCGATCTCCTCCGGCGCGTAGAACACGAGGGGAGCTTGGGCAGGCTCGCGGCGCTTGTCGGCTCCGATCACGGGATTGGCTGGCAGCGCGAACGTGGAGGGCTTGCAGCCGTGATTGAACACGGCCGAGACGGCCGAGCGGTACTTGTTGACGGTGGCCGCCGACGCGCCCGTTGCGCTGATCGTCGCCAGCAGTTCGTCGATCTCCCGCGTGGTGATCTTCGCGGCCGGACGGTCGCCGAGTGCAGCCATGACGTGTCCGAGTGTCTTGCCTTCGCCGCGCTTGCGCGGGACGCCTGGCTCGCCCAAGACGGTCTCACGGTCGCGCAGCGTGGAGGGCTTCGCCCCGGCGACGTCTGCCAGCCAGCGCATGTAGGAGTGGGCGATCTCCCGGAACGTGACGCCGCGCGTGAGGCGCTCCTTCTGGACGCGCTCCCGATCTGCGGCGTCGGCCACGTACTCGGCCACGAGGCGGGCGGCCTCGACGTGGGCGCTGCGCTCGTCATCGGACCCGTCAGGGACGCGCCCCCGGCGCCGGCCCCACTCGCCAGAGCCGGGATCGCGTTCGAGCCAAGCGGGACCGATGCGGCGCTTGACCTGCTTGCCGTTCAGTCTCCAGAACGCTTCGTAGAAGGGTCTGCCGCGGTGCTCGCGGATGAGGAGCGAGGCTTTCGGATCGGGTGCGATCGCCGGAGTCTACACCCGTGGGTAGCGGATGGGTAGCAGTTTGGCCGTGGGTAGCGGTTTGGGTAGCGAACCAGCCGAAACGCGCCTAAATAAGCCATGTTGAGCCGACTAAATCGCGCGTATTGGCGCGCCTCGGGGCGTCTTTCACGCCTTGCCATGGCGAAGGTCGAGGGTTCGAATCCCTTCATCCGCTTAGTGTTGTGTCTCGGGACATGCTGGACGCGTGTCTCGGGGGATCGTGGACAGTTTAGGGTCGTGTGAGGGGCTGGTAGTTGCGGGTGGGGTCGAGCGTGAGCTCGCGGATGAGCTGCCCTTGGAGGTCGATGACGCGGATCTG
>DATNLQ010000370.1:0-2544 GCA_035602785.1 Solirubrobacteraceae bacterium | reverse complement strand
CCCGCCGGCCCCCGCGCTCGGGATATGCGTCAGGCGCCCAGCTGCCGGGCCTGATCCGACCGCTGTCGACGCGCTCGGCGGGCAGATCCACGTTGGGCGTGACGCTCATCTGCATCGTTCTCCAAGACTTGATAGATCGCTCTAGGAAGAACCGTACCACTTCGTCCCGGCAGGCTCGCCTTATTCCGCGCCGGCGAGCGCCGGGGGCGACACGAGCCCGCCGGCGACCCCCGGTTCGCCGGCCAGCGGATCGGCTGAGCTGATCTGCCAGGCGAACGCCAGCATCGAGGAGGCCGTCAGGTCGATCGCGGGCTCGGTGTTGGTGAACGCCTGCACGTTGTCCTCATATTTGGCCTTGGCGCCGTTGAACTGCGAGAACGCGTTGCCGCCCTGGGCCGGGCAGGGCCGCATGCCTTCGAGCTTGCCGGCGCTCGTTTCGTTGCTCGGGCCCTCCACGACCGCGCCGGCGAGCACGGGCGGCGAGCCGTTGAGCGAGCCGACGATGTTGGCGACCTGATGCTGGGGACAGTCGGGGAACGTGCTGCCATCGCCGATGACGAACGACGAGCCCCACGGGTTGGCGCCGAGCACGTTGCCCAGCCAGCGATCGGCCAACGCTTCGTAAGTGTTTTCGTCGGTCAGATCGTCGTACTCGGAGGCCATCACCGACAGGCCGTCACCGTGCGAGGCGGTGTCCGCGCTGGCCCAGGGAAAGCCGAAGCCGAAGGGGTCGTGGTGGGTCTGGGCGACGGCGTTTTGCAGCTCCTGGCCGAGGCTGGCAATCAGCTGCGCTTCAGAGACGGCCAGCCCAGTGGGAAAGCCGGTCTGGCGCAGAGCCCGCACGAGCTCGAAGTGAGCGAGGCCGCTGACGTCATACAGGTTCAGTCCTTCGCCACCGCCGCGGTTGTGGGCGATGTAGGCGCTGGCCCAGTGCGCGGCTTCTTCCAGGTAGTACAGCGGCTGGGTGTGGGTGAGGCCGGCTGGGAGCGCAGCGGTCGAGGACAGCGCGATCGCGAGCTCGGTCGCGCCGAGCTCGAGGTCGTCGTGCCATTCGCTCTCTGGGTAGAAGCCGAACGGGATCGCGGTGAGCAGGTGGCCGTGCGGGTTGGTGTTGGCCAGTTCGAAGATGTGCTCGGCCGCGAGCAGGCAGCGCGAGGCGAGTTCCGGTCGGCTGGTGTCGAAGACCTGGAAGCACAGCGCGAACGCGGCCGCGTCGCGCCCTGCGAGGTTGGGGCTGACCGGCGAGCCGGGCGGCCCGGCGCGGAACACCGGCCGGTGGCGGATGAAGCGAAAGCGCGGATCTTCGCCGCCGAACGTGTCGTCTTCCTGGGGCAGGCGCCAGATGTCGTGGTCGCTGACCGTGTTCGCGTTGCCTGCGCCGATCCCCACCTGGTAGTAGAGGGTGCGGGTGTCGTCGTTCCACATGCGCAGCAGCCATTCCACGCCGAAGCGCGCCTCTTCGGTGAAGTTGGCGTTGCCCGCCGCGGCGCCCATCTGCGCGGGAAAGTCGCGCACGCCGATCAGCTGCAGGTCGACTGCATAGCTGGTCGTCTGCACGAACTTCAAATAGTCGCCCGCGTCCCACCAGCCCCCGGACGCGTCGATCGTTTCGCCGAGGCTGGTCAGTTCGCCTTTGAATTCGCCCTTGGCGTTGACCTGCGGCGTGAGGTAGGTCAACGCGCTCTGGTCGTTGAGGTGTGCGGGCGCGGAGCGCAACGACGACGGGATGTATTCCGGGCCGTCGCGCTCGTTCTCATAGAAGGACAGCGCGTTGGCCAGCGGCGTGCCGTACAGCGCCTGCGGCGCCGCGATCGCGAACAGTGGCGATGACGCCGGCACACGCCCGGCCAGCGAGATCGTGTAGGTGCCGGGCCCCTGCACGGCGTCGAAGTCCAGGGCGTAGACGTGCGCGAACCGGGTGCTCCAGGAGCCCAGCGATGCACCGACGGGCGCGCTGTAGACGACCTCGCCGTCGGAGGCCTGGCGCACCGTGAACGTGGCGCCGGTCTCATTGCCCGTCGACATCAGGTAGGCGCGCTTGGGCGCCGTGCTTGGGTAGCCCACCTGGTTGACGCGAACGAAGGCGCCACCCGCGGCGTCCGCGCCGCCGGCGAGCGGGCCAAGCGCGCAGGCAAAAAGCCCGATCGCCCCCACGGCGCCCACCAGCCGACCCATTTATGTAACCCTAGCTGGCCGTGCGGGGGACTCTTTGACCGGCGCGGGCGAGCTGACGAGCGCATGCTGGGCCGCGATGCGGGCCGACGTGCGTGCCCTGGACACGCTCGAAGTGCACAACACGGGCGCCTGGCTGGGCGGGCCGCTGGCGGTGGACGACCTGGCGGTGGCCGCGACGGCCACGGCGCTGCTGGCGGCGAGCGAGCTCGCCCAGGCGCGCGGCGCGGCGCGCCCGAGCGTGGGATTGTCGGGCGAGCACGCAGCGCTCAGCTTCACCTCAGAGCGTCACATGCTCGTCGGCGGCAGGCCGGCAGGAGCCGGCTTTGCCTCGCTGTCGCGTCTGGTGCGCTGCCTTCACGGAGGCTGGGC
>DATNLQ010000369.1:0-2940 GCA_035602785.1 Solirubrobacteraceae bacterium | reverse complement strand
GGGCGCGAGCGCGCGGTCCAGGCGCCCGACGCCGTCCTCGATCCCCTCCAGGCGCTGGGAGAGCGAGCGCAGCCGCCGGGTGAGCCGTTCGATGTCGGTGGCCGAAGGGAGGTTGAGCGCGCCCATGGCCACCTCCTGGGCCTGAGTGGCCTTCTCGCGCGCATCGAACGCCCGGCCGATGGCGCCGGTGAGCAGCGGGTTGTCGAGCAGGTCCGACAGCGCCCGGCCGAGGCGGTCCTCGGTGTGACCGCCCAGTCGGTCGCGCAGGCTCTTTGCGGCGTGGCTCGCGTCGGACATCTACAGGAAGGATACGGTGCAGCGATGCCCGCGCGGCTGTTCATCTTCATCCAGATGGAGTTCCCGTGGGCGCTGGGCCCGGCGGACGGTCGCTACCTGCTGCGCCGGGCCTCCGACGGCGAGCCCGAGCGCGTGGTCGTCCTCGGCACCCTGGGAGCCGCGCGTGCGACAAAGCGACGCGGCGGGAGGACACGACGTGGAAGGGCGCTGCTGAGCGCGCGCGCGCTCGGTCCACCGGCCACGCCCGAGCCGGCTGCGGTGCAGACGACCAGGGTGACGGTCATCGACCCGGTCCCGCTGTCGGCGGATCACCAGGCCCAGGCGTGGCTGGACGAGCTGGACCGTGAGCGCGACGTTCAGGAGGCAACGAGGGTGGTCAACCGCGTGCTGCACTTCCAGCGGGTCGCCTCGGCGAACCCGTATGTGCACGAGATCTCGCCGGCGCAGGCGCTGGTGATCAGGGCGGGCTGGGGCGAGGGCGAGCAGGTGGCAGACGGGCGCTGGCTGCACGCGCGCGAGCTGGCCTGGGACGCCTCGGGCCGGCGACTCGTGCAGCTGCGACGCGGCGGGCGCGCGGAGCGCTCGGCGGCGCTGCGCCCGCAGGAGCGCCTGGCGAGGTTGATGGGAGCGCAGGCCACGATCCTGCTGTGCGAGGAGCTCGCGCTGCGCGCGCGACTGGACCTAGAGCAGGAGCGCCCGGCGCACGCCGTGCTGGAGCTCGACCGTGCCTACGCGTTGGCGTTGGGCGAGCTGCGCGCCGAGCAGCGCCAGGACCTCGCGATTCGCGTGGCCGAGCTCGAGCAGTTGCGCGCCGGGGTGACCGAGCAGGCTCAGACGGTGCTGGCGCGCAGCGGTGAGCCCGTCGACGAGGAGATCCTGACCCACGCGCTCGAGCGGCTGCAGGCGGCGTTGCGGGCGCGCACGGCGACGGGCGTGTGAGGCGCCTCGCGGTGGCGGGCGGACCTGACGGCGAGCGTTAACCTGCATGGCGATATGGCCATGGACCCGACGACGACTGCGATAGGGACGTGGAGCGGCGGGCGCTTCATGCACTTCGGCGAGCCGCTGGACGACGAGCGCCTGATTGCGCTGCTGTGCCCCGGCGACGGTATCGACACGGTGATCACAGCAGACGCGTACGGAGCAGGCGAAGCGGACCTGGCGCTGGGCCGGGCGTTGCAGGGGATCGAGCGCGAGCGCTACTGCCTGGTGGGCGCGATCGGCCACGATTTCTATACGGGCGACCGCGACGGCGCCAAGGGCTTTCCTCGCTTCACCGATCCGCGGCTGCGCTCGCAGGAGGGCTACGCGGACTACATCCGCATGGCCACCGAGCGCAGCCTGCAGCGCTGCGGGGTCGATCATTTTGACCTGCTGCTGTTGCACAACCCCGACCGCACCGGCTACTCCAGCGCCGCGGTGTGGGATGCGCTGAACGCCGTGCGTGAGGACGGCCTGACGCGCTCGCTGGGCGTGGCGCCGGGCCCGGCCAACGGCTTCACGCTGGACTTGATCGACTGCCTGGAGCGCTTCTCGGAGCTGATCGACTGGGCGATGATCATCCTCAACCCGCTGGAGCCGTGGCCGGGCGAGCTGGTGCTCGCTGCCGCCGAGGCTCACGGGGTCAGCCTGATCACGCGCGTGGTGGACTACGGCGGCCTGTTCCACGACGACGTCTTGCCCGGTCATGCGTTTGCCGCGTATGACCATCGCAAGTTTCGCCCGCAGGGCTGGGTGGAGGCGGGTCGGGAGAAGCTTGAGCTGCTGCGCCCCTACGCCCAGCGCCACGGCCTGAGCATGCTGCAGCTCGCATGCGCCTGGGACCTGGCCCAGCCGGGGGTGCGCTGTGTGGCGCCCACGCTGATCCAGGAGTCCGGCCCCGATGCGCGGCGGGTGGAGGACAAGCGCGCGGAGCTGGCGGCGCTGGATCCAGACGTGCGCCTGAGCGCCGAGGAGGTGGCGGCGATCAGGGCGATCGGCGAGAACGCTGGCTGCATGGCACTGAAGGGAGCAAACCTCGAACACGAGGGTCCGGCGCTGGCTGACCGGTGGGGGCTCGACGAAGAGCTGACGGTGCTGGCGGGTCGCTGGGGGATCGACCCGCAGCGCCAGCTCGTCTCGACGATGTGATCGGACGCAAAGCGCGTCGCGCCTGAGACGCAGGCAGGGATTCTCAGGCGCCGGCGAGGGCAGCCAAGAGCGCCTGCATCTCGCCCACGACGTCGCCACGCAGTCGCACGTCGGCGATGTCGTCCAGCGGCGTCGGCCCCGTGGTGACGATCGCGACGGCGCCGCCCGATCGGCGGGTGAGCAGCGGCAGGCCTGCGACCGGATGGACCTCAAGCGAGGAGCCGATGCATAGAAGCACGTCTGCTGCCTGGCACAGCTCGCACGCACGCTCAAGCGCGTCCGGCGGCAACATCTCGCCGAACAGCACCACGTCGGGCTTGAGCGGGCCGGCGCACTGCTCGCAGCGGGGCATCCCGTCGGGGTCGCCGACTATGCGCCCGCGCGCCTCCTCCAAGGCGACGCTCCCGCCGCAGGCCGGGCACGAGCAGCTGGCGATGCTGCCGTGCACCTCGACAAGCTCGCGCGTGCCGGCCTTGCGGTGGAGCATGTCGACGTTCTGGGTGATCACCCCGT
>DATNLQ010000337.1:0-11777 GCA_035602785.1 Solirubrobacteraceae bacterium | reverse complement strand
AGAAATAGGCGCGGCGTTCCACACACAACCCGTTCACATCGAAGCCGCCAAAGAATTAGTGTTAGTAGAAGGCATCGCCATCGGCAGAATCACGCCCTACAAATCGAAGAAGTTAGCGTTCTTAATCTCCTGGAAATCAAGTGGCGCCATTCAGGAAGTCAAGAAATGTGAAGGCGGCGCCACCGAAGAAACCCTAACGTCAAAGACGAACGGCGGAACCGCTGTTAAGGGCGGCGAGAACACAGAAGACACAATCGGATTCTTAGTAACCGAACAAGAAATAATGGAATAGCCGACCAAACCAGCAGCACCAGACACGACATAGGCTAAAAGATGGTTGCTGTAGGGCGGCCGGGAACACAACCACCGCCCTACAGCACCACCAAACAGCACCTAACACCCGGCCCGCCAGCTCCAGCTCTTACACAGCCGAGCAGCGACACAACACACACACAGGCCCAACCAACAAGCGGCCAGCAGAACCAAGGGAGCACCAGACATGCAACAACCCACCACAACCCGCGCCGCGATCACCGCGATCCTCACACTCACCGCGCTACTCAGCGCCCTAACAACCACCACCGCAACAGCCGCACAACCCGAATTCTTACCCGGAACAGCAGGAACCAAGTTCACCAGCTTAAGCGGCCCAGGCAAGATCGAAGCAGAAGGAGCACCCACGTTTGAATGCGCAAAAGACAAAGATGAAGGCGTACTGCTCAGCAGCACCGAAGCATTAGTCACCATCGACTTGGAAGGATGCAAAATCCTCGGTCTCGTCGGCGCCCACTCCTTAGGCGACAAAACCGAAGTCATCTTAGTCCACGGCAACCTATTACTCTGCTACATCAACAAAGCCAAAGAAGAAATAGGCGCCGCCCTCCACATCCAACCCATCCACTTAGAAGCCGCCAAAGAATTAATCTTAATAGAAGGCATCGCCATCGGCAAAATCACACCCTACAAATCGAAACACTTAGCGTTCTTAATCTCCTGGAAATCAAGTGGCGCCATTCAGGAAGTCAAAAAATGCGAAGGCAGCACCACCGAAGAAACCCTGACGTCAAAAACGGACACCAAAGCCGCTGTTAAGGCCGGCGAGAACACAGAAGACACAATCGGCTTCTTAGTAACCGAACAAGAAATAATGGAATAGCCGACCAAACCAGCAGCACCAGACACAACATAGACTAAAAGAAGGGAGCTGTTGGGCGGCCAGGGTTGCCCCACCGCCCAACAGCACCAGAGTCCCACAGTAGGGATTGGGTGCATAGCGCGCGAGAAGCGGCGATACGCCACCCGCCTTCTGCGCGCCGCATTGACGTGACGGACCTTGATGACATCGGGTTCGCCACGCATTGCCGGGCCCGCCATACCGTCCCGCCTCGGATGCGATTCGGGTCCCGTGGGTCGTTGTCTCGCCTCGAGCCATCCTACCCCGCTGACAGCAACGCGGTCGCCGTCGACACGCAGCTGGTGCCATCACCCATGCCGGAGACTCGCACCGATTCCTAGCAAACGACGTGTTGATCATAGAGAGAAACAAACTGCTCAGTCGCGCCAGCTGTCCGAGATCGGCCGGCGCGCCCGGGAATCCTGGGGTGAATCCGTGGTCATTCACACCAGCAGCAGCGCAAACTCAGCAGGTAATCGGAGACACCGCCACACAGTTGTAGGCGCGTTCACTATGCTGCCGCGATCATGCACAGGACCACTCACTTGCTTGGCACCCTCGTCGCGACCTCCCTCGCGCTCGCTGGGCTGACCGCATGCGGCAGTAGCAACAGCGGGACCGCCACACAGGCGAGCAGCGATGGCAGCAGCGGCGGTCCGATCGTCGCCCAGGTCGGCAGCAGCTCGATCACGAGGAGCACGCTCAGCCACTGGATGGCAACGATCGTCGGCGGGGACTACGACGAGAGCCTCTCACACCCTGCGCCGAAGGGGCTCGTATCGGACCCCCCAAACTATCCTCGCTGCGTAGCCGCGATCGAAACGATCGGGCCGCCCAAGACGACCACCGAAACCCCACAGCAGATCCATTCGGGGCTCGTGGGAGACTGCCACCAGCTCTACGAAAGCCTCAAGCAGCAGGCGCTTGCGTACCTTATACAGGGCCTGTGGAGTGTCGCCGAAGGCGCAGAGGAAGGCATCGTCGTCTCCAGCGCCGAAATCCAGAAGGCCTTCGAAAGGCTGAAGGCCGAACGCTATCCCAAGGAAGCAGAACTCGCCGCCTACCTCGCTGGCCGCGAGTGGTCGGTTTCCGACGAGCTGTACCTGATAAAACGCGATCTCCTCGACGCTCGAATCGGAGCCAAGCACGAACAGGCCCTTCGCAAGACTGTCAAGGGAGGCAGGGAAGCCCTCGAGCGCGCTGTCCTCGAGCTCGCCATCCACAACCAGAAAAACTGGATCGCCAAGACCAGCTGCAGCCCCGGCTACGTCGTTATCTCCGAATGCAAGCAGTACAAGGGCCCCGAAACCAACGGCGCGCCGGACGCCCTGCTCGAGCAGATCACCGCATCGCGCTAGACGACCGGCCCGTCAGCTGACGCCGAGCAGCTTGGCGACCTCTTTGAGGCTGACGACCTCGGCGGTCGGCTTCTTCTGGGAGGGCTCGAGCACCTCCTTGGTGCGGTTGACCCAGATGACCGGCACGCGCTGCTTGAGGCACGGCACCACGTCGTGGTAGTGGCTGGCCGTCACGTGCACCCAGCCGCGCTTGCCGCCCATGCGCCTGGCGCACTCGGTGAAGTGGGGCAGCTCGGGCTTGTAGGAGCGCACCTGCTGGGCGGTCACCACGAGGTCGAAGTCGGTCGGGATGTGGCGACGGGTCTGGCCCAGCAGCTTGTCGTCGACGTTGGCGAGCAGCCCCAGCTTGTATTTCTTCGCCAGCTTGGCCAGCTGGATGTTGGTCTCCTTGAACGGGCCCCAGCGCTGCACCGAGTCGGGCAGGAAGCCCGAGCGCGACGGCTCCAGCGGCCACTCCATGCGTTTGGCGATCTCGATCGCCGTGCGCCGCAGCACCTCCGCGTACAGCTCGTAGGAGCCCCCCTCGATCTCGCGCTCGATCTCGTGGAACATCTGGATGAGCGTCGCGCGGTCGATCTCCACGCCGTCGCGCGCGGCCTCCTTGGCGAACGCCTCGTAGATGCCCGTCTCCCAGTCGATCAGGGTTCCGTACACGTCGAAGGTGAGGAAGGAGACGTTCTTGGGGATCGGCATCGCGCGGCATTATGCCCTGTGGCGGGCGATCGACGCTGTCTGGTCTCGACTTCGGCTAGAGTCCCGCGCCGCGATGGACCTGCTGGAGTACCAAGGCAAGCAGCTGTTCGCCCGCCATGGCCTGAAGGTCTCCTCGGGCGAGGTTGTGGAGAACGTCGACGATGCCGTGGCGGCAGCCGAGCGCGTGGGCTACCCGGTGGTGGTCAAGGCGCAGGTGCTGATCGGCGGGCGCGGCAAGGCGGGCGGAGTCAAGCTCGCGTCCGACGCCGACGAGGTGCGCGAGCACGCGGGCAACATCCTCGGCATGGACATCCGCGGGCACACCGTGCGCAAGCTGTGGATCGAGCACGCGTCCGACATCGCCAGCGAGTACTACGCGTCGGTCCTGCTCGACCGCTCGGCCAAGCAGCCGCTGGTGATGTTCAGCGTGGAGGGCGGCGTGGACATCGAAGAGGTCGCCGAGAAGACGCCCGAGAAGCTGATCCGCCACCACGTCGACGCGCTGGAGGGCCTGTCGCGCGAGGAGGCCGTGCAGATCGCCACCGACGGCAGGGCCGACGCAGACGTCATCGAGGGGGTGGCCGACGCGCTGCTGGCCTTGTATGAGGTGTGGCTGGCCGAGGACGCGACGCTCGCGGAGATCAACCCGCTCATCGTCACGCCCGAGAGAGAGGTCAGAGCGCTGGACGCGAAGGTCTCGCTGGACGGCAACGCGCTGTATCGCCACCCCGAGAGCCAGTCGCTGTCAGACAGCGAGAACGAAGACCCGATCGAGCGGCGGGCCAAGGAACAGGGCGTGCAGTACGTCGCGCTGGGCGGCGACATCGGCATCCTCGGCAACGGCGCCGGCCTGGTCATGTCGACGCTCGACGTGGTCGCCGGAGCGGGCGGCGCGCCGGCCAACTTCCTCGACGCGGGCGGCGGCTCGGACGCCGAGAAGATCAAGCAGGCGGTCGCGTTGATCCTCTCCAACGATGCGGTCAAGGCGGTCCTGTTCAATATCTTCGGCGGCATCACGCGCTGCGACGAGGTCGCGCGAGGATTGATCGCCGCGTTCGAGGACATCAAACCTTCGGTTCCCTTCGTGGTGCGCCTGGACGGCACCAACGACGTCGAGGGCCGGCGACTGCTGCAGGAGGCCGCCCTGCCCAACGTCCACGCGGCGCGCACGATGGACGAGGCGGCCGAGATGGTCGTCGCGCTCGCCGCCGGACAGCCCGTCGGAGCAGGCGCCTGATGGCGATCCTCGTCGACGAGAGCACGCGCCTGTGCGTGGCCGGCATCACCGGTCGCGAGGGCTCCTTCCACACGCTCAACAACCGCCGCTACGGGACCAACGTGGTGAGCGGCGTGACGCCAGGCAAGGGCGGTCAGGACGTCGAGGGCATCCCCGTGTTCGACAGCTGGGAGCAGGCGATGGAGGCCGCCCGGCCCAACACGGCGATGATCTTCGTGCCCCCGCGCTTCGCCGCGGACTCGATCCTCGAGGCGGCCGCGGCGGGCGTCGAGCTCGTGATCGCGATCACCGAGGGCATCCCCGCCCACGACGAGCTGCGCGTGTACAACACCCTCGACCGCGATCATCCGAACACGCGCCTGATCGGCCCCAACTGCCCGGGCATCCTCTCGCCGGGCAAGGCCAACGTGGGCATCATCCCCGCCTCGTTCTTCAGCGAGGGCAACGTGGGCGTGGTGTCGCGCTCGGGGACGCTGACCTACCAGATCGGCAACGAGATCGCCCAGGCGGGCTTCGGCTGCAGCTCGATCGTGGGCATCGGCGGCGATCCCGTGCCGGGCAGCTCCTTTGTGGACATCCTCGAGCTGTTCGAGACCGACGAGCAGACGGAGCTGGTCGTGCTCTCCGGCGAGATCGGCGGCTCGGCCGAGGAGGAGGCGGCGCAGTACATCGCTGCGCACATGAGCAAGCCGGTGGTCGCGTACATCGCCGGCTTCACCGCGCCGGCCGGCAAGCAGATGGGCCACGCGGGCGCGATCGTGTCCGGCAGCGCGGGCACGGCGGCGGCCAAGGCGCAGGCGCTCGAGGCCAACGGGGTCCGCGTTGGGCGCACGCCCACGGAGGTCGCCGACATCGCCGTGGAGACGCTCGGCGGCGCGTCGGTCGGCGCGGCTTGAGAAACAAAACAGTTCGATTTGTTGATTGCGATTGGTCGCGAGGCTAACTTGGTCCGATGGCAACGGACATTCCCCTGCCGCGACCATCCGCGGGCGCGTTCCTGGTGCGCACGCGCGTGCGTGCACCACGCTGGAGCGCGCAGGCCTGGGGCTCGATTGCGCTAACGGCGCTGTTCTTGGCCATCACCTGCTGGTGGCTTACCCAGGATCGCGCCATCCCCACGTTCGACGCCGGGTTCCAGCTCAGCTACCTGCAGCGCATCTACCACGAACTGTCGGCCGGGCACGTGTTCCGCGCCGTAACACTGGAGAGGCCGTATCCGCCGTTCGCCTATCTGATCGGCGACCTCGGGGTCGCCGTCGCAGGGCTGGGTGTCGCCCCTCCGATCCTCGCCGAGAACCTCTTCTTCGTCCCTCTGCTGGCCCTCGGCTGCTATCACGTCGGCAAGCGTGCGTTCGGCCCGACGGCCGGCCTGCTGGCGGTCGTCTTCGCTCTCGGCTCGCCGCTTGTGACGGCCCAGTTTCACGTGTTCATGCTCGACGCCCCCGAGACGGCGATGGTCGCTGTCGCCGTGTGGCTGATCATCGCCTCGGAGGGCTTCTCGCGCGTGGGCGTCTCGGCCCTCGCGGGGCTCGCGGTGGGCGTGGGGCTGCTGACGAAGGAGCCATTCGTGTTCTTCGTAGCGGGGATATTGGCCGTGACGCTCGTGCGCATGGGCATAGGCTGCGTGCGCGATCGTTCGCCAAGAAGGCTGCTGGGGCTCGGGGCATTCACGCTCGTCGCGCTCGCGGTCGCTCTGCCCTGGTACATCAAGGCGTATGCGTATGTCGAACAGGTTGCCGTGGTGGCATTAGCACAGGCCAACAACCCGGTGTACACGAACAACATCGCACCTGCGCGTTACACGCTCAACAACCTGTCGTGGTACTTCTGGAACTTCCTCAACTTCCAGCTGTACCTTCCGCTGTTCCTGTTCGCCGCATCGGGCTGGATCTGGATGTCGGTGCGTCTCGCGCGCCGCAAACCGGTCAAGCTCACTCCGGAGCTCATGATCGGCGCGCTGGTCGCATGGTATGCGATCACCGAGACCTTCGTGCACGACAATCGTTACAGCGAGCCGCTGCTCGTCTACCTCGCCGTCATCGGCACGGGTTGGCTAGTGCAGCTCAAGCGCAACGCGCGCATCGCTCTGATCTCGATTCTGGCGGTCATCGCAATGGTCAACACGCTCGGAGCCAGCTTCGGCGTCGGCAGGGAAGTCGGCGTCACGCTCGCAAGCACCAACACCCTGCAAGACGAAGGGCACGTGATGATCTTCGACAACGGTGGCTTCCTGGTCGGCAAGCCGATACGCGACGGCGACATGCTCGCCACCCTGCAGGCACTGCGAGACCACGGCGTCCGGTCGGTAGAGCTGTCCGAGAAGTTCCTGATCGAACCGGACTTCTCCCTGGTGGGGCTGACCGCGCTGTCGGAAATCGCCGGGCTGAAACTCCTCTATGGCGTTCCGGCGAACAAGCTGAGCGCGCGGGACGCCACCTTCGCACACCGCCAGGTCGAACAGGGCGACCCGCCGCCATGCGTGACGCTGGGGGACGGCACGGGCGTGTGGATCCGACTCGGAAACCCCACCGCAAAAGGCACCCGCGACTACTGCCCCACCCGCCATCCCGCCTTCTACGGCTGAGCCCCGAGCCGACCGCCCCGAGGCGGCCGTCCTCGAGCTCAGGAGCCTGCCGCAGCAGTAGGCTAGGCACCGCGATGGACGCCGAGGTGGCAAAGACGCTGGGCGAGCTCGAGCGCAAGCTCACAGAGCTGGAGCGCACGCTCGGCCAGATCGGACGCGGCGGCGACGCCCAGACCACCGCCCCGGCGCCCGCCGCTTCGCAGCTTGCGGCGTCCCAGCAACGGTCGGTCGCCTGGGGCAGGATCGTCGACGAGACGCTCGAGGCCGCTGCCCCGCCCCCAGCGCCGCCTCAGCCGCCAAGTCCCGCTCCACCTCAGCCGCCAACTCCCGCGCCGCCACCTGCGCCGCCGGCGCCCGCGCCGTCCCAGCCACCGCCCGACGTGCCGCGGCGGCCGAGCGCAGCCGAGCTGTTGCGCTTTCGCGATCGCCTGGAGCGCACGGCGCTCGAGCTGACCCACGAGTACGACGAGCTGCTCGGGCGCCTAAGCTACGCGGCTATGCCAACAGCCACCGGACCAACCATCTCATTCGCCCGCGGCGTGCCGTCGCTTGACATCATCGACGTGGAGGGGCTGCGCGAAGCGGCCGTGCGCGCGTTCGACTCAGACCCCGAGGGCACGACCGCGTACGGCACGTCGGTCGGCTATCCGCGCCTGCGCACGTGGATCGCAGACCGCCACGGCGTGGAGCCCGAGCGCGTGCTGCTGACCAACGGCTCGCTTCAGGCTGACGCGTTCCTGTTCGATCACCTTGTCCGCGAGGGCGACGAGGTGATTGTGGAGAGCCCCACGTATGACCGCACGCTGCTTTCGCTGCGCGAGCGCGGCGCGCGCGTGCACCCGGTGGCGCTGCAGCAGGACGGCATCGACACCGACGCGCTCGATCGCCTGCTGCAGGCTGGCGCGCGCCCCAAGCTCGCCCACGTGATCCCCAACTTCCAGAACCCGGCGGGCTACACCCTGTCGCTGCAAAAGCGCAAGGCGCTGCTCGCGCTGGCGGCCGAGCACGGCTTCGTGGTGCTCGAGGACGACCCCTATGGGGAGTTGCGCTTCAGCGGCGAGCCGCTGGCGACGATGCTCTCGCTGGACGGCGATCGCGTGGTGTACGCGTCGTCGTTCACCAAGACGGTCTGCCCTGGCGTGCGGGTGGGCTACCTGGTCGGCCCGCCCGACCTGATAGCGGGGATCGCCAGGCGCGCTACGAACACGTACATCTCCCCCGGCATGGTGTCGGAGGCGATCGTGTACGAGTTCTGCGCGTCGGGCGCGATCGATCGCTCGATCCAGACGGTGCGCACGGCCCTGGCGGAGCGAGCGGCGGCGCTCGGCGAGGCGCTGGCAAGCGATCTGCCCGAGGCAAGCTTCGTGGCGCCGCAGGGCGGCTATTTCATGTGGGTGACCATGCCTGAGGGTACCGACGTGGACGCTCTTCACCACGCGGCCGCGGAGCGCGGCGTGGCATTCGTGAAGGGCAGCGACTTCTTGCTGGAGGGCGGTGAGAACACGCTGCGCCTGGCCTACTCGGGCGTGACGACCGAGCAGATCAGGATGGGTGCGGCACGTTTGGCTGAAGCGTACCGTTCGCTCTGACAGAACTGCGGGTTGCTGTCTGTCGTTCAGTTGCCTCTCTGGTAAGAAACACCTCGCAGGTCAGGTACGCGCTGCCGATCGGTAGGTAATCGGCTTGCCGGCGAGCGTTTTGCGTGACATGACCCTCGAGCAGCCGGCGACGTCGGCGATCTCGGGCCGACCGCGAAGTCTCGCTGGTACCTTCGACGCGCGGAATCGCAAGGCGCAAACGCAGCAGTCACCCGCATCGCGTGAATGGCCAGCCTACCGACATCAGCCGCAGGCGGACAACGCCGCACGCGGCTCTCGTCGCGCGCATCCTCGCTGATCTCAGATCGACCGACCATCGCGCTGGCCGCTGTGTTCGTGCTGGCCTGCGCCTTCTACCTGTGGAGGGGAAACTACGCAGAACCGTTTGCGCTCCACGGCGGATCGAGCAGCCCGTACAACCGGCTCGCGGACGCGTTTCTCCACTTCCACCTGTGGGTGGTACACGTACCCGAAGGAATCCTGGGTTCAGGCAATCCGTACAACCCGGCTGAACGCCCGGCCTTTCTCTTCGGCTTCCCCGATTACGCTCTATACGGCCACTACCTATACATCACCTGGGGTCCAGCGCCGGTCCTGGTCTGGCTCGTCCCGCTGCACCTGCTCGGCTTGGAGCCCTCGGGCAGCGCGATCGCCGCGCCCTTTGCGATCGTCGGGCTTGGCTTTGCGCTGGCGACGCTGCGGGTGATCCTCAGACAGATAGGCAGGGTGTCGCTGTGGTTGTGCATGCTTGCGGGGCTGACCTTGGCGTGCGCCTCGGTGCTGCCCTACCTGCTGCGCTTTCCCTTCGTATACCAGGAGGCGCTCGCAGCGGGCTACTGCTTTGCGATGGGCGGGATCTGGGGAGCGGTGTCTGCGGTGGCTGCGCACAGGGCGTCGCTCAAGCACCTCGTATTCACCAGCCTGTGCATCGGACTTGCGACCGCCACCAGACCGACGCTTGGACTGCTGGGACTGCTGCTCGTGCCCGTCTACCTGTCGTTGCGCTCCACCCGGCCGCGTCGAGGACTGCTCGCCTCATCGCTCGCCCCGTTCGGAGCATGCTTGTTGCTGTTGGGCGCATACAACTTCGCGCGCTTTGGAGATCCCTTCCAGTACGGAACCGAATATCAGATCAACGGCATCACCACCTACACCGCGCACTACGGCAAACTCAGCTACCTCGCCCCTGGACTGTGGTCATATCTGATCGCCCCGCCGCGCATCGGCGCTCTCTTTCCGTTCGTCTTCATCGATTATCCCCAGGTCAGCTATCCCTTTGCCCTGCCCACGCACTACCTGTCGATCTCCGAAGAAACGGGCGGGCTGCTGGCGATGGCCCCGATCGCGGTCTTCCTTGCGGCGCTGCCCTGGCTCTGGCGTCGCCGCCCGGCCTTGCTCGGATCGCTGGTGCCGGTCCTGCTGGTCATGGCGGTCGCGGGGATCGCCTGCACGATCTTCCTCGCGTACGAGTTCGGCGACAGCACTGAGCGGTATGAGACCGATTACATCACGTTGTTGTTGTTTGGCTCCATCAGCGCATGGCTGGCGCTGTCACATCAGCTGCGCGGACGCGCCCGAGCGCTGGTGCGGGCAGGTGGCGGACTGCTGGCCGCGTGGAGCTGTGTGGCCGGCGTGGCGATCAGCTACCAGGAAATCGAGAAGCACCCCAGCACCTGGCGCACGCTGGTCGATCTCGGTTCACCCGTCTCGACGGCGATAACAGCAATGGCAGGCCGTCCGATCCTCGCGGAAGTGTATACGCCGAACATCTTACGGGCACCCCCCGGCTACGGTGACTATGGTACGGAAGTGACCGGCTTTTCACTGACTGCCAACGACGAAGCCGACATCACGATCGTCTCGCCGGACAGTCGAGCGGACGCCCTGATTGCAAATACGGTTGTCGGTCCCGCCCTGCAGGCTGCATTTCTAGTGGTTCGTGTCGTCGGTCCGGGGCGCGCGAGCCATGTCTATCGGCTCTCTGCCAAAAGGCAGCGTGTGCGCATTCCGATACGGCTCAAAGCGGGGATTAACCAGCTCGTGCTCACTCCGGTCACCAATCCGGCAGGGACGGTCACGTTGTCACCAGAACTGGAATCGCAATATCTGATGACCTTCAGCGACTTCGCGCTGGCGAGCAGCTGAGAGCGGGTGCCAGACGGCTCACAACCGGGGCCGCGTCGAGGCGTTGCGCTAGCGCCCGTAGCGCTGCCCCAGCACCAGCTGCTCGGGCAGCGCGGTGCGCGGCGGCGGCGAGGGATCGGCGATGACGGACACCGTCTCTGCGACACTGATGGTCAGCCCGATACGCTGCCCGTCGCCGGTCTGCAGCTCGACGTGCTCGGGGCCGCGCTCGGCCATGACCGCGTCCATCCCTGGCTCCACGCCGGAGACCTTGAGGTAGCGCAGAAGATCCTCGGCCTCGTTCTCGAAGCGCAGTATGCGCACCTTGGCGCCAACCTCGACATCGGCGAGCGGCACGCCTGCGAGGCGGGCTCCGGCGACGATGGGGTGCCCGTGGGGGCAGGTCTTGGCGTCGCCGATGGCCGCGAGCATGCGCTCCTCCAACACTGGCGACATGGCGTGCTCGAGGCGCTCGGCCTCCTCGTGGACCTCGTCCCAGGGCACGCCGAGCACGTCGGTGAGGAAGCGCTCGATCAACCGGTGGCGGCGCACGATGCCCTCGGCGTGCTCGGCGCCGTCGGCGGTGAAGGCGATCGCGCGGTCTGAGCCGCGGGTGATGTAGCCGTCGCGCTCGAGGCGCCCGATCATCTCGTGAACGGTGGGCGCCGACAGCTGCATCGCGCGAGCAACGTTGGCACCGGTCATCGGCAGCCCTGCCTCCTGCAGCCAGAACAGGATCTGCAGATACTCCTCCTCGGCGACGGTGGCCGTGCTGGCGCTCTCCCCGCTCACATACGGAGCCTAGACGAGACTCGCGCGCATGACCCGGACGCTCAGCTGAACAGCTGCTCGAACGTGCACTCGCTGGGTGCCTTGTCGTCGCGCCAGCGGCGCAGCTTGGCGCCGTGGCGGATGCGCTGGGCGGAGACGTGGTCGAAGTCGATCTCGACGACGAGCTCGGGACGCAACCCGACCCACTCGAGGTCCTTACCGGCGCTCCAGCGACTGG
>DATNLQ010000329.1:0-26964 GCA_035602785.1 Solirubrobacteraceae bacterium | reverse complement strand
GCAGCCGCGACGCGTCGTGTTCGACTCGCTCGCGCGCCTGGCGCCCACCTCCCAACTCGTGGCCGCCGCCGCCGAGATACCGCTCACACTCGTCGTCTCGCGCGCCGCCGCGCGCGCCGACACAGACGCGCTGGAAGCAGCCGGCGTGCAGGTGCTGCTGGCCACCGGCGAAAACGAGCCCGCGCGGGTGCGCGGCGCGCTGGACCAGCTCGGCGCCATGGGTGTCCACTCGGTGCTGCTGGAGGGCGGCCCGCATCTCGCCGGAGCCTTCCTCGACGCCGGCGAGATCGACGAAATCAGGCTGTTCCTCGCGCCGCTTCTGCTCGGCGGAAGCGCCGCCCGCGACCCGCTGGAGGGCGAAGGTGTAGCGCACATCTCAGACGCGCTGCGCGCGCTCAGCTTCGACTGTGAGAGCGTCGGCGATGACCTGCTGATCTCCGCGCGACTGCGCGAGTGGTGAGCACGTGTTCACGGGCCTGATCGCCGAGCTCGGCAGCGTCGCCGACCTGCAGCGCGACTGCGACGGCGCCACGCTCACGATCGCAGCCGACCTGGCCCGCGAACTGCACGAGGGCGACTCGGTCGCCGTCAACGGCGTGTGCCTCACCGCCACCCGCATCCGTCCCGGCGAATTCCAGGCGCAGGCGATCAACGAGACGCTCGCGCGCTCCTCGCTCGGCGCACTGGGCCAGGGCTCGCCCGTCAACCTCGAGCTGCCCTTGCGCGCCACAGATCGCCTCGGCGGCCACGTCGTGCAGGGCCACGTCGACGCCACCGGCACTGTCGGCGCTGTGCGCGAGGAGGGATTCTCGCGCGTGCTCGAGATCCGCTGCGACCCCGCACTGGAGCGCTACCTCGTCGAGAAGGGCTCCGTCGCGCTCGACGGCGTCAGCCTGACGGTCAGCGCGCTGTGCGAGCATGGATTCATGGTTTCCCTGATCCCCGAGACGCTCGCGCGCACCAACCTCGGCCGCCTGCGCGAGGGCGACAGCGTCAACATCGAGGCCGACGTCCTCGCCAAGCACGTCGAGCGGCTGATGATGGGCTCATCAGACGGGGTGGGAGAACAGGTATGAGCCAGTCTCGATCGCTCAACGCCTTCGCCACCGTCGAGCAGGCCATCGAGGACATCCGCCAGGGCAAGATGGTCGTCGTCTGCGACGACGAGGATCGCGAGAACGAGGGCGACCTCACGCTCGCCGCTCAGTTCGCCACGCCCGAGGCGATCAACTTCATGGCCAAGGAGGGCCGTGGGCTGATCTGCCTGTCGCTCACCTCCGAGCGCTGCGAGGAGCTCGGCCTGGACCTTATGGCCGCCAAGAACGAGTCGCCCTTCGAAACACCGTTCACCGTCTCCATCGAGGCACGCGAAGGCGTCACCACGGGCATCTCCGCGCACGACCGCGCCCACACCATCCAGGTCGCCATCGACCCTGCCAGCCGCCCCACCGATCTCGTGCAGCCGGGCCACGTCTTCCCGCTCAAGAGCCGGTCCGGCGGCGTGCTCGAGCGAGCCGGCCAGACCGAGGCCGCCGTCGACCTCACGCGCCTGGCCGGGCTGAACCCCGCCGGCGTCATCTGCGAGATCATGAACGACGACGGCACCATGGCGCGGGTCCCCGAACTGGCCGACTACTGCACCCGCCACGGCCTGTCCATGATCACCGTCGCCGACCTGATCGCCTACCGACGCCGCCACGACATGCTTGTCGAGCGCGTCGTGTCCACCGGCCTGCCGACCACCTTCGGCGACTTTCAGGCGATCGGCTATCGCTCGCTGATCGATGACAAGCACCACGTGGCGCTCGTCAAGGGCGACGTAGCGGGCCAGGCCGACGTGCTCGTACGCGTGCACTCCGAGTGCCTCACCGGCGACGTGTTCCACTCGCTGCGTTGCGACTGCGGCGAGCAGCTGGAGTCCGCCCTGGCGATGATCGAGCGCGAGGGCCAGGGCGTGCTGCTGTACCTCTCCCAGGAGGGCCGCGGCATCGGCCTGCTCAACAAGCTGCGCGCCTACAAGCTCCAAGAGGACGGCCTGGACACCGTCGAGGCCAACGAGCGCCTGGGCCTGCCCGCCGACCTGCGCGACTACGGCATCGGCGCGCAGATCCTCGTCGACCTCGGCCTCAGCTCGATCCGCATCCTCACCAACAACCCCAAGAAGATCAAGGGACTGGAGGGCTATGGGCTGTCCGTCAGCGCCCAGATACCGATCGAGCACGCCCCCAACGAGCACAACGAGGCTTACCTGCGCACCAAGGCCCAGCGGATGGGCCACACGCTGCATCATCAGGGGCTCAACCTCGACGAGGAGCTGCTGCACAGCGAGCGGCGCCAGGCCGAGCGGCGCAGGGCCGAGCGTCCCCAGCCCGATCGGCGCCAGGGCGACCCGCGCGAGGGCGCTCCGCCCGAGCCCCAGGCGCGCGAGGACGACCCGCGCGAGGGACGCTAGAGCCGGCCATGGGCTTTGCCATCGCGCTCGCGCGCTTCTACGAGGATCTCGCCGAGCGCCTGCTCGCCGGCGCCCGCGCAGCCTTCGCCAACGCCGGCCACGACCACGTCGAGGTGTTCGACGTGCCCGGCGCCTTCGAGCTGCCGCTCGCCGCGCGTTATGCCGCCAGCTCGGGACGCTTCGCCGGCGTCGCCTGCCTCGGCGCGGTCATCCGCGGCGAGACCGACCACTACGACTTCGTCTGCGCCGAGGCCGCCCACGGGGTCATGCGTGTGCAACTGGACACCGGCGTGCCCTGCGCCTTCGGCGTGCTCACCTGTCAGACCATGGAGCAGGCGCTCGCCCGCGCCGGCGGCGACAAGCGCGACCAGGGCCGGCATGCCGCCGAGGTCGTCCTGCGGATGGCGCAACTGCGCGCACAGCTTGCGAGCGGCTAGACTGCCGCCATGGCCAAGGTATGTCACAACTGCGGCAAGGGCCCGGCGTTCGGCCAGAGCCGCAGCCACTCGATGGTCGCCACCAAGCGACGCTTCGACCCCAACCTGCAGAAGGTCAGGATCCTCGTCGGCAAGGCGCCCAAGCGCGTGTACGTATGCACGCGGTGCCTGAAAGCCGGCAAGGTGACAAAGGCTCTTTGACCGCACACGCCCGTTGCGCACCGCCGCTTGGACGGCGAAGCTGATAGACGTGTTGCCGTGACCGACAGCAACCTGGGCCGCTTCCGCGTCGCAGTCGCCCGCGCTCTGGCGCATCTGGAATCGCGCCGCCAAGAGGTCAACGACCTCAACGTCTTCCCCGTCGCCGACGGCGACACCGGCGACAACATGGCGCTCACGCTGCGCGCCGTGCTGGACGAGCTCGACCGCCTGCAGGGCGCCAACGAGGACCGCACGATCGACGAGATCGGCCGCGAGGAGATCGTCCAGTCGGTCGCGCGCGCCGCGCTGCTGGGCGCCCGCGGCAACTCCGGCGTGATCCTCTCCCAACTCATCCGCGGCGCTGCCGAGGAGCTCGTCAGCCGTCCCGGACAGCTGATCGACGCGCCGCTCATCGGCGCTGCGCTCGTCAAGGCCGCCGATCGCGCCTACTCCTCCGTGCGACAGCCGGCCGAGGGCACCATCCTCACGGTCGCGCGCGAGATGGCCCACAAGATCGTCGCCGACGTCGCCCACGGGCCCGATCCGCGCCTGGGCCCCGCAACCGAGCCGCGCGAGCAGGACACCGCCATCGCCGAGGCCCTCGAACGCGCGGTCGTAGCCGGCCAGGAGTCCGTCAAGCGCGGTCCCGAGCTGCTCGCCGCGCTGCGCGAAGCCGGCGTCGTGGACGCGGGCGGCTACGGGCTTACCATCATCTTCGCCGGCGTCGTCGCCGCCCTGCGCGGCGAGGACCCGCCGCCGCTCGATCATCACGCTCCCGCGCGCATCACCCATCCCCAGCACAGCTCCAGCACCTACCGCTTCTGCACCAACTTCGCCGTCACCGGCAGCGGGCTGAGCGCGAACCGCTTCATCGCCGCCCTGGAAGGTATTGGCGATTCGGTGCTGGTCGTCGGCGATGCCAACACGCTGAAGGTGCACCTGCACACCGACCAGCCCGAGCGCGCCACCGCCGTGTTCGTCGACGCCGGCGAGGTCTCGCACCTGGATGTCGCCGACATGCACGCCCAGGTCGCCCAGCGCCAGCAGCGCCTCGGCACCCTGCCCAACGACGTTGACGGCGAGTCCGATGGGCAGTCCGGCGCCGACTCCACGCACGACGCCGTCGACTCGCCACACGCCGATCGCAGCGCCAGGCTCGAAGTCCAGCCGCGCTGCGCTGCCGTCGCCGTCGTCAGCGGCGAGGGGCTGCATCAGCTGTTCAACGAGCTTGGCGTGCAGACCATCGACGGCGGTCCCACGCTCAACCCCTCCACCTATGACCTGCTCGCCGGCATCCACGACGCACCCGCCGAGGAGGTCGTGCTGCTGACAAACAGCGCAAACGTCATCATGGCCGCCGAGCACGCCGCCCGCCTGTCTGACAAGGACGTGCACGTCTCGCCCACCACCAGCCAGCAGGCCGGCCTCGCAGCGGCCGTCGCCTTCGCGCCGGAACGCTCGCTTGAGGAGAACGCCCAGGCGCTCTCGCAGGTGCTCGCGCGCGTGCGCACCGGCGCCGTCGCTCCTGCCGCGCGCGACGACGCCAACGGGCGCTTCCAGCGCGGCGACGCAGTCGGCTTCGTCGGAGACGAGGTGCACGCGTGGGGGGATCCGCGCGCGACCCTGCAGGCCGTCCTGCACAAGCTCGCCAGCGACGAGAACGGCCACGGCCCACCCGAGCTCATCAGCGTGCTCGACGGCCAGCACGCTCCGCTCGGCCTGGACGAGCTCGACGGGATGGTCAACGGCGGCGTCGAGCTGGAGCTGCGCCACGGCGGGCAGCCCGCCTACTGGTGGCTGCTGGCCGCCGAGTAGATGCCGCCGCGCACGTCGAAGTTCTCCGGTTCCCCGCCAGCCGGCAGGAGGACCCGAGCGCCGGAGCACCGATCGAGTTCGACCGTCTTGTAGTTGGCGGCGTAGCCGCAAGAAAGCCCGCCGCGAAGAGGGCCAGCGCAAGCCACAGCGCCGCAAGGCGCGCGCGCGCAGGCCCTCGAAAGCGTTGAGCTGGTGAGGGCTGTTGACGTAAGCATCCATCTCCCGTTCGTAGGCGGCCATGATCGCATCGGCGATACCTTGTGTTTGCCCGCTGACTGTTCTTCGCTTTTGCCCTTGCCGTAAGCGTAGACGACGCCCTGCTCAGTCAACCAGATGTCTGGTTGTACATGGATTTCCGACTCGGTCAATCGCCTTGACGAAGTTTGATGATCACCGAAAATGTAGGTTGGCCCCCGCGGCGGGACCGTCGGCCCACGCAGCCTCATCGCATCCGTGCCGCAAACACGACAGACGACCGCGCGACACATCCTACATTTGTGGGTTCGCAGCTTTCCGTCGCGATCCAAAACACCGCGTTCGCGGTGTGAGTGGAATATCCGAGCGGATATTTGCTAAGTGACACACCATTACCTTTTTCCCTGATGCGTTCTATCGGGAGTTTCCACCGCTGCACCCGTCGAGCACGATACTGGTAAATAGAAAGAAACCGCCGCGGAGAGCCTCTTTCTACGTCTACGCCGGATGATTCGCCTGTGTCCCAGCTCAGCAGGCCACCACGTACGTCAAAGTTCTCCGGTTCGCCGGCCGTGCCCCCCGGGCGCAGGAGTATCCGTGAACCGGAGCACCTATCCAGTTCTACCAACTTGTCGTTCTGGGTCGGCTGCGCGTAGTAGCCTTCGCTATAGTCGAGAAAGCGTGGGATGCTCTCGCGTGTTTCCTTGATCAGCTTGGAGCGAAGCTTTGGGCAGATCTCCGGCGCGCCGCCCACATTCAGATCGGGCCACAGCGACTCGGGCCGATAGGTGACCATCTTTTGCGAGAAACCCATGATCGCAAGACATGGAATCCGCTGGTCGAGTTCGAAGCGCGACTGAGGGCAGAAGCTCGGTTCGGGCTTGCCTTCATCCGTCGGGTAGCTCACTCCGAGCGCATAATCCGTACCCACTGTTACCCAGTGGTCTCCGTAGCCCAGCGGCGGAAGTTCAATAAGCGCGCCACTCCTAGCATCGAGCAAGAGCTGTGCTTCGGTGTGCGGCGGCGCACAATCGAGCAAAAACCGTCCACCACCAGCTACGCGACCGTATACGCGTTCTGCTTCGTTCGCGAGCATGCAGCCGGCAGGGATGGCGAACGAGCTAACAGAGCCTTTGCGTGTGTCGAAGACCTCGATCGGGCCCCCTGCCGCGTGCTGCCAAGCCACGAACCGTTGCCCATCGCTTGCAAACGACGCGACGCCTCCGGCAAGCCGCCGGAACACAGAGCCATCCGCCACGCCAGCCGACCACCCCACTATACAGAGCATCGACACCACCGAAGCGATAACACACGCAGGCATCCGCACTCTCAAACGCTCTTTCGACTCCATATGGCATAACAACGTTCTGAAGGCACCCAAGTTGCGCGGCCCTCCGTGGATCCGGACTTTTGAGCCCGACGAACAGACGCTAAGCGCCGCCGCGCAAGCACCGCTCTTTGAGCCGGTGTCCGCTGGCCGTCGGTGCCGGTCATGCGCTTCATCCTCCGGGCGTTTTCTGCTTGAAGATGCGATAGATCGGTCGTTCGGCATTGGTCGGCAACTCACCCTTGAACCCTTCCGGGAGTTGTTCTGCTTCTAGCAATCCGCTGTCGAAGTTTGGGGCGCCGCGCATTGAGTAGTAGAAGAACTTTGAAATCTGGTGCCCTTGGTCGGTGAGTTGATTTGGGCTTTTGACATACGCATTCATGTCCCCTTCAGCAGCCGCACGGTTGGCCCACACTTTTGATTCATTTTCTTTATTTGCAAAGAAAAACTCCACGCCTTGCTCGGTTAGAAGTATGTTTGGTTTCGTGTCAATGCCATACTTCTCGATCTCGTCAATGGCTTTTTCGTAGTAGTGGAAAGCGCTCCACCACTGCTTCGGGCTGCCTCCGTGGTCCAGGGTGATTACGTTAGCGCCGTCCCGGTAGGCGTGCCACGCCCAGCGAGTGGCCGTCAGCGGATGCCCCATTCCATGAACATACGCCTTGAGGTAGGCGTACCCATTGTTCTTCCCTTTTGCATTGTACGGGTCGCGCATATATTCATCAAGGAACTCACCAGCAGAAACTGCGCACGGTTTCTTTTTTTCAGCTTCGCGCACTGCCTTGGAGCAAAGATAGCTCAAGGCTCGCCAATATTGTCCCGCTAGTTCGGCACCCGAGGATTTTTCGCCTCTTTTTTCCTGTTCGCTCGTAAGTTTCTCCGAATACGTCGGTTTGATGTGTTCGCTTGCTTCATTTGTTTTCGCGTTATCTGGCTCATTGAGTGCCGCGAAGTTCGTGACTTCGGCTAGTATCGCGTGCTTTGCACTCGGTTTGAGGAACTTTGCCACAGCCTCTTCATATTCATGTTTGCCAGGAGGTTGGCTGCACGGATGTGCCGGCTCTGGCAGTTTACCTGGTGTCGCCCATTCGGGCGCCGGAGTAAAGCAGGTGTCGTCGAATGAAACAAACGGTTCGGCCCCGGAATGCTTGACTTCTTTGATCCACTCTTCGACGTCCTCGAGGTTCTGCAGCGCACCGGGGTTGTCTTCGGGCACTTCTTCGTCGTGTTCGGCTTCTGACACCATGTTCCACGGCACGACGCGGCGCACCCACTTCACCTTCAACGCCGTGAACGCCGGCTGTGTGAAGATGTCAAAGTGCGGGTGTGGTTCCTTTTCGTTTTCGTGTTTGGCCTTTTTTTCTTCTTCCTGCTTCTTCGTCGGTGCATAGACGTTCAGCCAGTTGTTATCGGCGATGCCGTAGTTTTCGGCGTGTAGGTCTTCGGTTTCTTCCGGTGGGGCATCTTCATATCCGCAGTCGCTCTTGCCTAGTTCTGGGTCTTCTTCACAGTAACCGGCGGGAACTTCCACGGGACTGGTACCGGCTTCTTGTGCTTCTGTTTCTTCTTCGGGACTCGTATGCTCGCCAAGTGCGGTGTAGCAGACCGTGTCCGTCGTTTCTGTGGGGATCGAGGTGATGACCGTCTCATAGGCATCGGTGGCGGGGTTGCACGCCGGCGCCGTGGGGGTCTGATAGCTGAACTTCGCGCCGCTCGTTTCACCGCTCGTCGAGGTGTAGCTGAGTTCGCTCACCTTGTTGCCGTTCATCGTGATGGTGGTCGTGCCCTGGGGGCTTGTGATCTTGTCCAGGTAGCCGTTGCTCGCATACCCGTATTCGGTCTTCGCGCCTGAGGGGGCGGTGTAGCTTTCAAGCTCGCCCGAGGCGTTGTAGGCGTAGCGGTGCGCGAGCCCGGCGGGGTCGAGCACTTCGGCGGCCTTCCCGCCGCTGTTGTAGGCGACTTCCAGCGGTTTGCCCGATTCGCCGCTCAGCGAATGCAGCACGCTTTCGCCCGAAAGCGTCGTGTCGCCCACCGCGAAGGAGCCCCCTTCCGGCATGCTTTCGCTTGTCAGTGTCCCTTCCGCGTTGAACTGGTAGGTGACGCCCCTTTCCATCGCCAGCGTATACGTGCCCGCTTTGCTTTTCGTGAGCGTCCCCAGGAATTCTTCGGGTGACGCATACGTCGTTTCGCCGGTCTGCGTGAAGAACGCCGTGTAGCCGCTCGGGCCGCGCAGCGCCACAAACGGCCCCCTGTTTCGCAGATAGACGCCCGGGCCGGTCCCCCAGCTCCAGCGTGAGCCGAGCGTGCCCACCTTCGCGGCCGCCTGGGAGTTATAGTAGCGCATGAACGAGAGCTGGTGGGTCGCTTCTTCCGGTGCGACGTCTTCGGCGCTGACGAGCAGGTTCCCGCTGGCCAGGTCCACCGACGCTTTTTCCGTCTGACTCACGTTCTGCCCTTCAAAGGCATACCAGCCGCTCTGCCCCGTGCTCACGCCATGGTTGATGGATTCCACTTCATCCAGCACGTTCGCACAGAAGATCAACGGAGATTCTTCACCGCCTTCCGTTTCGGTGACGACGGTTGCCTTCTGCTTGGCGGTGCACGGCGAGGGCGCTTTGCCGACTTCGTAGTAGCTGTAGGTGGTCGTCGACCCGATTGGGTGTTCGGCGGTGCTCGCGGTCACGATCTTGGCGACCTGCTTTTCTGAGTCGTAGGATATGGTGACGTGCACGCCGCCGGGTTCTTCGATCTTGGTCAGGAGTCCTTCTTCGGCGCCGGTTCCGTAGGTGTAGGTCGTCTTTTCTTTGGCGGCGTTTGTGACTTCCACGAGCTTGTTGACTTTCGCCGCGTCGGCTTTCTCGGTGTAGGTGACCGACTCTTTTTTGGCTTCGTAGGCGACCTTGGTATAGCCGAGGGTTGTGCTCTCGGTGTAGCTGATCGCTTCTTTTGCGCTGTCTGTCCAGGAGGTCGGCAGCACCTCACCCGTGGTGTAGGCAGGTGTCTCGGATTCGTTGCCGACGTATTCGATGGCGAAGGGGTAGATGGTGCCCGATGTGCCTTTGAAGAAGATCTTCAATTCGCTTTTGAGGTACCACAGCTCATAGGTTGCGCCTTTTTCGACCGTCTTGGGGCAGGGCGTATTCGTGCTGGCGTTTTCGCACATGACCGCTTCTTCAGGGCCCGAGGCCAGCTGTGGTGGGCGTCGCAGCCCTGCGGGTTTGCCTGCGCTCAGGCCCGCCCTGTCGAACACGAAGGTGTTTCCGCTGGCTGAGACGTAACGCACGGAGCCGTTGGGGTTGACTTCGATGTGGGGGGTGTTGACGTCGGCCCACCCGGCGCCGTAGCCGAACTGTTCGGGTGCGAGGCTGTTGAAGACCCGCGCGACGTCAAACGGCGTACCTCTGCTGGGGATCGTAAGGTCGCTGCTCTTGGCCATCAGGTTGCCGCTGGCGACATTGACTTCCAGGCTGGCGCTGGCGCTCACGGGCACCGGCAGCATCGTGTAGTTGGCAGCGCTGCCTATTCCACGTTGTATCCATTCGAAGATCAGGGCGGGCGCGTCGGTGTGTCCATTGCCGGCGAAGCTCACGATGTTGTTGACCGAGCCTTCGATTTCCTCGCCGATCAACAGTCCGAGGTTGGGCTGGCCTTCTTCTCTGGGCGCACCGGTGCCGTTGAGCCACCTCTGCAGGACTTCCGTTGGGTACCAGTAGTGCCAGCCTTTGGCGCTGCCAGCCTCTGCCGAGGCGGCATCGGCGTTGTTGCCCTGGACGTAGTCGCCTCCGAGCGTTTCCCACGGGGTGCTGCCGTTGCTCGTATTCCAGGTCACGCCGGCGCCCCACGGCCCCAGCACGGTAGAGGCGGTCATCGCCACTTCGCTGGTCGTGGTGCTGGCCGTCTCGTACAGTTCGAGCTTGGCGTTGAGCACGGTGACGTCGTTGTCGAGGTTTGGCAGCGCGAACTGCAGCAGGCCGTGAACCGGCCTCTCCTGCGTCGTCGGTTCATAGCCCGCTCGGAAGGTCGCTCCGTTGCATTCGGAGGTCGTCGGGGTCGACTTGTCGATCGTGCACGAAAGTTCGTCTGTCCCGCTCCCGGACCCTTGTGTGGCCAGCGCGGGCGTGGCGCCCGGCGTGGTCTCAGACGCCGGCGAGGAGAGCGCGCCGTCTGGCGCCAGCGCCTGCAAAGCGCCTCCGACCGCTTCGGGCTGGGAGAACACCCTCGTCAGCATGTGCCCGTCGGGCAGCTGATAGGTGTCCGAGTTGGCGGTCGTGTACTTCGCGATCAGCTGTCCGGTTTCGCCCGCCGGCGCACCGCGGCTTTCCTGCTTGGCGCCAGGGGCTGTCGCCGCGACACTCCCCGCCGGCTGCGAACCAAAGACAAGCGCCAGCAGCGCCACCGCTGCCACGAACACGAGTAGATGGAAATGGCCAGACAGAGATGCTCGCCCAGACAGACATGCTCGCGACATGGAAACCCCCAGCCTCGCGTGAAGCGGAGCCAGAGCGGTCTCCGCCAGGAGAAGTAATTAACCTCTCTATTAAGGTGTAGTTCGCTCGCGCGGTTTTGGATCACTCGGGACGTAAAGTTTTTGCGCGGGCTCGGCACGTTGGCGCCGCCGCGCCGGCAAGGCTCGTCGTGTGCACAGCGTCGACGCGTCGGCGTCTGAACAGTCGGCAAGTTCCTGCGGTTGGTAATGGCGTATAGTTCTGTGGACGAGCGCCGGGCTTCTCCTCTGCTCCGGTCCGTGCGCGCATCGATAGAGCTGGGAGAACCGAGGCGCAATGCCAGACGTTCCTGCTCTACCGGGCGGCGAGCAGTTGACGCGAGCGATCTCCGCGGCGATGGTCAAGCTCTACGGCGAGGTCTACGGGCGCGGGCAGACCACAGCAAGCACCTACATCAACGACAACGTCGTGGTGTGCATCCTCGAGGACATCCTTACGTCCCCCGAGCGCAAGCTGGTTGCCGACGGCGCAGGCAAAGAGGTCATCGAAGCGCGCGTCGCCTTCCAGGCCGACCGCGAGGACGCCTTCACCGCAGCCGTCGAGGCGCTCACGCTGCGCCCGGTCGTGGCGTTCATGAGCGCTAACCAAACCACCCCCGGCATCGCCTGCGAGATGTTCTTCCTCGCGCCGCTTCCCGCCCATCCATGAGCCACACATGCGCCCCTCAGCCGACTGACGGAACGCTGATGAAGCGTGTTCAGGCCGGGGGACGCATCGCGCTCGATGAACTGTATGACCGCCTTGCCTCGAGGGCGTATCGCAGCGCCTTCTCGATCTGTCACGACCGCGAGTGCGCACAGGACGCCGTGCAGGACGCCTTCCTCTCGATCTGGTCCTCGAGCTCGACCTATCAAGCCTCGCGAGGACCGGTAGACGGTTGGGTAATGAGCATCGTGCGCCACCGCGCGGCCTATCTTTCACGTCGCCGCATCGTCATCGAGCGCGACGACGATCTCGGCCGCCTGCATGAGCAGCCCGCCAAAGACGACCTGCCCGCAGACCTCGCAGCATGCATCCAAAGATTACAGCTCACGGAACGGCTCATACGGCTGCCCGTAGCGCAGCGAGAGGTCATCCGGCTGGGGTTCTTCGACGGTCTCACCCACCAGGAGATCGCCAGCCGACTGGCGCTGCCGCCGGGCACCGTCAAGGGCCGAATGCGACTCGGGCTGAGCAGGCTCCGCTCCGAGCTCGACCCTTAACGACCGCCGCGACAATCATGATGCGCTGCGCATGACACCGGCGACCGCGCCGCATATGCACGACCATCCGTCATCGTCGGACTACTCGCTACGTCGCGGAATCGTCGTGCGCGCGTTCGCGTCCACCCGCAGCATGAGTGGGGCCGAGATGATCGCCGCCCCGATCCGCTGGCCGCGACCGACACGACTGCGCGCCGCGCTGTCGGCGCCCGCCAAGAAGACGGCCGCCGGCCTGCGCACCCTCGGCCTGCACACGGTCGGCGACCTGCTCGAGCACCTGCCCAGCGACAGCCGCCAGGCGCGCACCGTCGCCGCGCTGCGAGCCGGCGAGCAGGCCACCGTCGCCGTGCGGGTTCGCAGCATCGCCGCACGGCCCGTGCGCCGCAGGGGCATGCGCCCGCTGGTCGAGGCCGTCGTGTTCGACGCGACCGCAACCATGCGCGCGACGTTCTTCAACCAGCCCTGGCTGGTCGAGCGCTACCCCCCGGGCACGCGCCTGCTGCTGCACGGCAAGGCCGATGCGCGCGGCGGCTTCGGCGTCGCCCATCATGCTCCCGCCACGGACGACAGCGGCGATGCGCAGGACCCGCCCGGCCCGGGCGGAGCGGTCGCCCACTACCCCGCCGCCGAGGGAGTCAGCTCGACCCAGATCCTCACGCTCGTGCAGGGCGCTCGCGACGCGCTGGCAGACATCGTCGAGCCGCTCACAGCCGGCACGCGCGTCGCCGAGGGGCTGCCCGACCGAGCCAGCGCGATTGCCGCGATGCACTTTCCGCGCGGCCCCGAGGACGTACGCGCGGGGCGCCGTCGGCTGGCCTTCGAGGAGCTGCTGCTGACCCAGCTGGAGCTCCTGCGCCGCCGCGCCACGCGCAGGTCGCACGCGAGCGCTCCCGCCCTCTGCGACCAGCCGACGCTCACCGCACGCTGGCTCGAGCACGGGCTGCCGTTCTCGCCCACCGATGGCCAGCGCGCGGCGATCGACGTCATCCGTCGCGACCTGCAGGCGCCTCAGCCGATGCAGAGGCTGCTGATGGGCGAAGTCGGCAGCGGCAAGACCGTTGTCGCGCTCTACGCCATGCTGCGCGCCGTCGAGCATGGCCGCCAGGCCGCGCTGATGGCGCCGACCGAGACACTTGCCGAGCAGCACTTCGCCACGATTCAACAACTCGTCGGGGCCGAGCCGATAGCGGCCGCGCTGCTCACTGGCTCCACGCCCGCGCCCAGGCGGCGCGACATCCTCGGCAAGCTCGCCAGCGGACAGCTGTCACTGCTCGTCGGCACGCACGCCCTGATCGAGCCCGACGTCCGCTTCAACTCCCTCGCGGTTGCCGTCATCGACGAGCAGCACCGCTTCGGCGTGCGCCAGCGCGCCGCGCTGGGCGAGCCCGACCGCGGCCAACCCCAGCTCGCCCAGGCTGATGCCGTGTCACCCCACGTCCTGCACATGACTGCCACCCCGATCCCGCGCACGCTGGCCATGGCTCGCTATGGCGATCTCGACGCGACCGCCCTACGCGAGCTGCCGCACGGGCGAAAGCCCATCGACACGCTGCTTGTCAGCTCCCAACGCGCCCGCCAGGACGCCTATGAGCAGCTGCGCGCCGAGCTGCGGGCGGGGCGCCAGGCCTTCGTCGTGTGCCCGCTCGTGGACGAGCCCGACGAGCAGGCTGCGATCGGCGATCGCGCCCAGGACGCCGACGGGCATGCGCCGTCTGAGCTGCGCGCCGCCACCGCCGAGCTCGCCCGCCTGCGCGACGGCGACCTCGCCGGCTATGAGCTGGCGCTGCTGCACGGCGCGATGCGCCAGCGCGAGAAGCAGGATGCGATGGGCGCCTTCGCGTCCGGGCGCGCCCAGGTGCTCGTCGCGACCACGGTCATCGAGGTCGGCATCGACGTGCCCAACGCCACCGTCATGCTGATCGAGAACGCCGAGCGCTTCGGCATCTCCCAACTGCACCAGCTGCGCGGGCGCGTCGGACGCGGTCAGCACCCGGGCAAATGCTTCTTGCTTGCGCCCGCCGGCTCGCGCGGCTCGCCGCGCCTGCGCGCGCTGGTCGCCCACCGCGACGGCTTTCGCCTGGCCGAGATCGACCTACAGCTGCGCAGCGAGGGAGAGCTGATCGGAACCCGCCAATCGGGCCTTGCCGACTTCCGCGTGGCCTGCCTGCCCCAGGACACCCAGCTGCTCGAGCGCGCCCGCGCCGCCGCCGAGGCGATCGTGGGCAGCGACCCGCAGCTGCAGGCGCCAGAGCACGTGCTGCTGAGCGCTGCGCTGCACAGGCGCTTCGGCGCTGACGCGAGCGAGCCGATCTCCGTCTGAGCTTGCCCGTCGCCGGCACGCCACTCGCCCTGCCACGGCACGCCCTGGCGCCGGCCCGGGGGGCCACCTAGCGCGGTGGCGTCTACCGTTGGTGCATGCGCGTGATCGCCGGACGCCTTGGGGGCAGGCGCCTGAAGGCGCCCACGGGAACGGTCACGCGGCCCACCTCCGATCGGGTGCGCGAGGCGCTGTTCTCGATGCTCGGCCAGGTCGAGGACTGCCACGTCCTGGACCTGTTCGCCGGCAGCGGCGCGCTGGGCATCGAGGCGCTGTCGCGCGGCGCCGCAAGCGCTGTGTTCGTCGAGCGCAACGCCCGCGTTGTGGCCGTGCTGCACGCCAACCTGGCCGCGCTGAAGCTGGCCGACGACATCGCGCAGGTACGCCGCGCCGATGCGCTTTTGGCCCTGCGCAGCGCACGACAGCGCGCAGAGACATACGATCTGATCTTCATAGACCCTCCCTACAGGCAGGCGCGCGAGTGGGCGAACGAGCTGGCGGCGATCCTGCCGTCGCTGCTGAGCCCCGCCGCGCGCGTGGTCGTCGAGAGCGCCACCCGCGCGCCTCTCGAGCTCCCGCTCGAGATTGAGCGACAGCGGCGCTACGGCGACACTTCGATCACAATCCACCGCCAGCAATGAACCGAGCCGATCAATCGACAGCCGTCTGTCCGGGCTCCTATGACCCGATCACCAACGGCCACCTCGACGTCATCCGCCGAGCGGCCAACCTCTACGACGAGGTGGTCGTGGCGGTGGTCAACCGCTCGGTGCGCAAGAGCGGCGCCCTGTTCGACATCGACGAGCGCGTCGCCTTCATCGAGCACGCCATCGCCGACCTGCCCAGCGTGCGCGTCGAGCCGTTCAGCACGCTCGTCGTCGACTTCGCGCGAACCGTCGGCGCCAAGGCCATCGTCAAGGGCCTGCGGGCGATCTCGGACTTCGAGTACGAGCTGGAGATGAACCAGCTCAACCGTCGCCAGGACCCCGAGATCGAGTCCGTGTACCTGATGGCCTCGCCACAGTACAGTTTCCTTTCATCGAGCGGCGTCAAGGAGCTCGCCACCTTCGGCGGAAAGATCGACGATCTCGTGCCGGCAGAGGTGGCGGTCCGCTTGCAGGAAGAGCTCACGCGCTGACGAAATGAGGGGCCTGGATGCCCCTCGGAGGTATTCGCCACATATGGACGTCCTGGTACTCATAGACAAGCTCGACGACTTGGTGCACAACGCCAAATCGATCCCCCTGAGCGACTCCGTACGCGTCGACAAGGAGGAGATCTACGACATCCTCGACCAAATGCGCGCAACGATCCCCGAGGAGATCAAGCAGGCGCGCTGGATCGTCAAGGAGCGCCAGGAGATGCTCGCCGAGGCCAAGAAGGAGGCCGAGCGGATCATCACCGAAGCGCGCGAGCGCCAGGAGCGCATGGTGGGTGAGGAGGAGGTCACCAAGCAGGCCGAGCGCGCAGCCGAGGACATCGTCGAGGATGCCCGCGCGCGCGAGCGCGAGATCCGGCTCGGCGCCGAGGACTACGCCGACGAGATCCTCAACACCCTCGAGGTCAACTTGTCCAAGTTCATCGCCGCCGTCCAGCGCGGACGCGAGCGGCTGCAGGGCAAGGACGAACCGGCCGAAGTCAGCTGAGCGACTGCGGATGCAAGACGCGTTCGCGGCCGTTGCCGCGCTTGGGTTGGCGCATTTTGCGGGCCTCTTTCGGGTAGGGTCTGTTGTGTGAACGCGCACAAGGCCAGATATAGGCTCCAGGTCGCAAAGACGTTCATGGAGACGGGTATGTTCCGCCCGTCACGGCCCGACAGGACACTGCGCTCGCTGTCGGCCCTGCACCGCTGGGGACCCACGCCTGCGGCCGCCTACACGGGCGCCGCCGCCCGCTACCCGCAGCGCACCGCCATCATCGACGAGCGCGGCACCCTCACCTTCTGCGATGTACACAGGCGCACCAACGCGCTCGCCCACGAGCTGCGCAGGGCCGGCATCGGTGAAGGCGCTGGGGTGGCGATCATGTGCCGCAACCACCGCGGCTTCATCGACGCCACCGTCGCATGCTCCAAGCTCGGCGCCAGCGTGCTGTATCTGAACACCGCCTTCGCCGGCCCCCAGATCGCCGACGTGATCGCCCGAGAGGGTCCTGTTGCGGTCATCTACGACGAGGAGTTCGCCGGGCTGATCGGTGATGCGGCCAGCAATCGCAAACGCTTCATCGCCTGGCAGGACACGCCAGCCACTGCCACCAACGGCTCTGCACTCCCCGCCGACCCGCTGATCGAGGACCTGATCGCGGCCGGGGTAGACGGCGATCTGCGCCCGCCGGCCGAGCGCGGGCGCGTCGTGATCCTCACGTCCGGGACGACCGGAACGCCCAAGGGTGCCGCGCGCAAGGAGCCCGAGTCGATCGAGCCGATGGCCGCGTTGTTCTCCAAGATCCCACTGCGGGCGCGTGAGACCACGGTGATCGCCGCGCCGATGTTCCACTCCTGGGGCTTTGCCCATTTCACCCTCGGCCTGCCGCTCGGCTCGACATTCGTGCTCGCCAGGAAGTTCGATCCGGAGGAGACGCTCAAGGCCGTCGCGCGCCATCGCGCCAGCGCGCTGGCCGTGGTGCCGGTGATGATCCAGCGGATGCTCGAGCTCGATCCGCAGACGATCGCACGCTATGACGTCAGCTCGCTGCGGGTGATCGCGGTCAGCGGCTCGGTGCTGCCCGGCGAGCTCGCCACACGCGCGATGGACCTGTTCGGCGACGTTCTCTACAACCTGTACGGCTCCACCGAGGTGGCCTGGGCGACGATCGCCACCCCCGAGGATCTGCGCGCCGCGCCCGGAACCGCCGGCAAGCCGCCGATCGGGACGGTTGTCAAGCTGCTCGACGCCGACGGCCGCGAGGTCCCGCCCGGCCAGGGCGGGCGGATCTTCGTGGCCAACGAGATGATGTTCGAGGGCTACACCGGCGGCGGCAACAAGGAGATCGTCGGCGGGCTGATGAGCACCGGCGACGTCGGCCACTTCGACGAGGCCGGAAGGCTGTTCGTCGACGGGCGCGACGACGAAATGATCGTCAGCGGCGGCGAGAACGTCTTCCCACGCGAGGTCGAGGACCTGCTCGCCGACCACCGCGAGATCGAAGAGGCCGCCGTGGTCGGCGTCCAGGACAAGGAGTTTGGCCAGCGCCTGATGGCCTTCGTGGTCGCTCGCAACGGCGCGCAGCTGACCGAGGAATCCGTCAAGGGCTACGTCAAGGAAAACCTCGCCCGCTACAAGGTCCCCCGCGAGGTCGTCTTCCTAGAGGAACTGCCGCGCAACGCCACCGGCAAGGTCCTCAAGCGCACGCTGGCAGCGCGCGACTAACTCGTCGCTAGCCTGGGAGGCATGGCCGCCCAGACCCATTCCATTGACCTCGCCGGCCTGCGCCTGAGCGCCGGCGAGGGGCGCCGGCTCAAGCTCACGGTGCCGATCGAGCCGCTGCTGCTGGGCAGCGAGAGCTACGCCGCCGAGCCCCGCCAGGTTCCTGTGCAGCTCGATGTCTCGCGCATGACCGGCGGCGGCTATGCCCTGCGCCTGAGCTTCGCCGCGACCGTCAGCGGGCCGTGCATGCGCTGCCTGGGGCCCGCCAGCCCCACGATCGACGTCGAGGCGCGCGAGGTCGACAGGCCCGGCGGCGGCGACGAGCTAGACAGCCCCTACCTCGAGAAGGAGACGCTGGATCTCAGCGCCTGGACGCGCGACGCGTTGGCCCTGGCGATGCCCACCAAGATCCTCTGCCGCGAGGACTGCGCAGGGCTGTGTCCCGTATGCGCCGCCGACCTCAATCTCGCCGGCCCCGACCACCGCCACGAGGCCGCCCCGGACCCGCGCTGGGCCAAGCTGCGTGAGCTGCGCCTGGATTAGAGCGCGGGTCCGCGGCCGGTCGCCGCCGTCGCGCGGGTGGGTCGCGCCCGGTGGCCGTCGGGCGGCTGGTAGCCTTCACACCGCCATGGCCGTACCTAAGAAAAAGCAATCGCACAGTCGCACCGCGAAGCGCCGCGCGCAGCACAAGATCGGCACACCCGCCGTCAACGCCTGCCCCCAGTGTCACAGCCCGCGCCGGCCGCACCGCGTCTGCCCAGTCTGTGGCACCTACGCCGGGCGCGAGATCGTCGTGCCCGGAGCGCACGATCACGAGCACGACGACGAGTAGCGCGCAGTGACGCCAGGGGACTCGTCCTCCTCGCCGCCACACCCTCCGGAGCGCCCACGCGCGCCGGTCATAGCAGTCGATTGCAATGGCGCAGACCTCGGCCCGGCCGAGGTCGCCGCGGGAGCTGCCATCGCCGTCGGCCAGGGCGCGCGGGTGATCCTGTTCGGGCCCGCCCGCGAGCTCGGCGAGCTGCCGCAAGGCGTCGAGGTGGTCGACGCGCCCATCTCGATCGCCAAGGCACCCGACCCTGTCAGCGCCGCCCGGACCACGCCGGATGCGTCGATCGTGCAGGCCGCCAGGGCGGTCGCCGACGGCAGGGCCGACGCGCTCGTCTGCGCCGGCGCGACCGGCGCGGCGCTGGCCGCAGGCACGTTCAACATCGGGCGCGCACGCGGCATCTACCGTCCCGCGCTGGCCATCCCGCTGCCCGTGGGGGGGCGCGATCATCATCAGGTCACGCTGCTCGACGTCGGCGCAAACGCCGAGGCCAGGCGCGAGCACCTCGTGCAGTTCGCCTTCATGGGCGCTGCGCTGTCGCGGACCGTGCTCGGCGTGACGCGCCCGCGCGTGGCGCTGCTGTCAAACGGCGAGGAGGCCGCGCGCGGCAGCGCGCTCGTGCTCGACGTCCACGGCGAGCTCGCCAAGCGTGCCCAGGACGGTATCGACCTGTTTGACTTCGTCGGCAACGTCGAGGGCAACGACGTGGTCACCGGCAGGGCCGACGTGATCGTCTGCGACGGGCTGACAGGCAACATCGCGCTGAAGCTCATGGAGGGCGTATCCCAGGCGATGCTCGGCGCCATCCGCCACGCCGCAACCTCCACCACGCGCGGCAAGGTGGGCGGGGCGCTGCTGCGCTCCTCGCTGCGCGGCCTGCGCGCCGAGCTTGACCCGGAGGCCAGCGGGGGCGCCTACCTGCTCGGGCTGCGCGGCCTGGGCGTCGTGCCCCACGGGCGCTTCACGCGCGCCGGCTTCGCCCAGGCGATCCTACGCGCGCAGCGCGGAGCCAGCGAGAACATCGTTGCCCAGACCCAGCGCGCGCTCGAACAGGCCGACGCGCTCAGGCGCCCGCCCGTGTCCGCGCCTGACGCTAGCCTGCGCCAGGCACAATGACCCGCGAGCAAGTGCTCACCCTGATCCGTACCCACTTGGCCGACGAGCTCGACGTCGACCCCGACGCCATCGTTGAGGGCACCCGCTTCAAGGAGGACCTCGAGGCCGACTCGCTGGACCTCTATACGCTTGTGCAGGAGCTCGAGGACAGCTACCGCGTGCACATGAGCGACGAGCAGGCCGCACAGATCCTCACCGTCGGCGCCGCGGTCGATTTCGTGCTCGCCCGAAACGGGAAACCCAATGAGGCTTGATGATGTTGCTCGACGAGCTGCTGGACGAGCTGCCCGACGATCTCGTGCGTCAGGTCTTCACGCACGCCTCCTGGAGCGAGCGGCGCAGCGACTCCTACACACGCCTGGCGTTCCTGGGCGACAGCGTGCTCGCGCTCGCCGTGACCGCCTACCTGTACCCGCGTCTGGAGGCCGAGCGCTTCGGTGCCGGCCGGCTGACCAAGATCCGTGCGCAGGCCGTCTCGGGCGTGTCCTGTCGCGCCGTCGCCGAACGCCTGGCGCTGCCTGCGCGCCTGCGCGCGGCCGCGCCCGCCGGGGTGGCACAGAACGCCGCCGCGCTGGTCTCGACCGAGCGCGTGCTCGCCTCGGTGATCGAGGCGGTGATCGGCGCCTGCTACCTGCATGCCGGCTACGAGCGCACCGCCCAGGCCGTCGTGGAGGCCTTCGCGCCGGAGATCGAGACCGCGCTCGACCATCCCGTGGACTTCAAGTCCGCGTTGCAGGAGCTGCTCGCCAGGCGCGGCGCAGAGGTCAGCTACGAGGTGGCCGCCGAGGATGGGCCTCCGCACGCGCGCACCTACTCGGTGGTCGCGCGCGCAGGCGAGCGTCAGCTCGGCAGCGGCACCGGACGCAGCAAGAAGCAGGCCGAGCAGGAGGCCGCACGCGTGGCCGTAGAGCGGCTGGCCAGCGAGCCATGAGCAGGCACGCGGCCCATGGAGGCATGTGAGGTGGGCATGCGCCTGAAGTCGCTCACCCTCGCCGGCTTCAAGTCCTTCCCCGATCGCACGCGCCTGGACTTCGGGCCGGGCGTGAGCGTGGTGGTGGGGCCCAACGGGTCGGGCAAGTCAAACGTCACTGACGCGGTGTTGTGGGCCATGGGCGAGCAGTCGCCGCTGGCCATCCGCGGCCAGTCGATGCAGGACGTCATTTTCGGCGGCGGGCATGGGGTGCAGGCGCGCAGCGCCGCCGAGGTCGAGATCGTGCTCGACAACTCTGATGGCACGGTGGACCTGCCCGTCGGTGAGATATCGATCGTGCGACGCCTGGATCGCAACGGCGAGGGCGGCTACCGGCTCAACGGCGCGCGCTGTCGCCTGACCGACGTGATCGAGGTGCTGTCCGACACCGGCCTGGGCAAGGAGACGCACACGGTCATCTCTCAGGGACGCGTGGACGCGATCGTCAACTCCAAGCCGCGCGAGCGGCGCCTGCTGATCGAGGAGGCCGCCGGGCTGGGCAAGCACCGAAAGCGCCGCCGGCGCGCCCAACTAAAGCTCGAGCGCACGCAGCAGAACCTCGACCGCGCGCTTGACATCGAGCGCGAGGCCCGCACGCGCCTGCGACCGCTCAAGCGCCAGGCCGAGGCCGCGCAGCTGCACGAGCGACTGGAGCGCCAGCTGCTGCAGGCGCGCCTGGAGCTCGCCCGCGACAGCGCGCGGCGCCTACGCGCCGAGCTCGCCGGGGCCGAGGCGCGCGTCGGCGAGGCGCGCGCTAAGCGAGGCGACGTGGAGTCCAGGCTGGCCGAGACGGTGCAGCGCAGGGGCGCCGCCGAGCGGGCCCTGGCCGAGCGCGCAGAGCGCCACGACGCCCTCTCCCAGCGTGCCTATGGCGCACGCTCGGCGCGCGAGCGGCTGGGCCTGCGCGCAGAGCAGGCCGGTGCCGCCGCGCACACGCTGGCCAGACGCATCGAACGCGTCGAGCTCGAGCTCGAGGCGCTCGAGCGGGCCGGCGCCCAACCGGGCGACGACCATGCCGCAGACGCGGGTGCCGATCGCATCGGGGTGCTCGAAGCAGAGCTCGCCGCGATCGCTGCCAGCCGAGAGCAGGAGATCGAGCGCGAGACCGCCGAGCTCGAGCGCCTGCGCGACGGTCACTCCGCACAGCTGCAGGAGCTCCAGGACGTATCGCAGGATGCCCGCACCGCGCGCGAGCTGGCGGACGCGCAGACCGAGCAGGCGCGCGGGCGGCTGCTGGACGCCGAGCGCAGCGCACAGGACGCCCGACGCGAGGCCGAGCGCGTCGGCGCAGAGCTTGCCGCTGCCAACCAGTTCCTGCGCGGGCATGCTCGGGTGGGGGCAGATCGAGACGACGCGCCCAAGGCGCTCAGCGAGGAGCTGCGTGTGCAGGACGGATTTGAGCTCGCGCTGGCCGCCGCGCTGGGCGGCCGCCTGGACGCGGCGCTCGTGCCCGACGTGGCCGGCGCGCAGGCGCTGCTCGACGGCGCTGGTCCCGACGGGGGCGCCGCGTTGCTGCTGGGCGCCGGACACGCGCAGAACGGCTCCACTGCAACCGCCATGTCGCCGGGCAGCGAGCCCGTGCCAGGCGCCGTCAGGCTCGCAGACCTCCTCAGCGGGCCTCCCGCGGTGCTGGCTCTGGCCGGGCGTCTGCTCGCCGACGCATGGGTGGTCGAGCGCCTGGAGGACCTGCCACGCGACTTCGTCGGCCTGGCCGTTACGCGTGGCGGACGGGCGTTGCTGGGCTCCCTGGGCGAGGTGCGCCAGCTCGGCGAGGGTGGCACCGAGCGCGTGCTCGCTCGCAGCAACGAACGCGACAGGCTGATATCCGCGGCCGAGCGTGCCGCCCAGGACGAGCAGGCTGCCCAGCGTGCCTGCGAGCAGGCGCTGGCTGCGGTGCACGCCGCCGAGCAGGCCGGCGCGCAGGCGCAAGCGGCGCTGCGCGAGGCTGAACGCGGCCAGGCCGAGACGAGCGAGGCGATGCGCCGGACGAGCTGGCTGATCGAGCAGCGCAGGAGCGCGCCCGAGCACGGTCCGCTGGCGGTCAGGAAGGCCGAGCTGGAGGGCGAGCTCGCGGCCGAGCGCCGGCAGGCCGAGCGTCGCCACCGCGAGCGTGTCGAGCGGGCAGCCAGGATCGAGCGACTACGGGCCGGGCACGCCGCCGACACGGCGCTCGTGCCGCGTGTGCAACGCCTGGCGCAAGCGCTGCACGTCGCTATCGAGGCCGCCCAGGGGCTCATCGCGGCGCTCGAGTCACAGCTTGCAGCCGACCGCGCCGCGGGCGAGGAGATGACAGCACAGCTGCGCTCCTGCGCCGCCGAGGAGGCAGACATCCAGGTCGCGCTGCGCGCGGCCGGCGAGCTGGTCACCGAGGCCGAGGTTGCCGCCCAGCGCCTGCGCGACCAGGCGGCCGACGCCGACGTGGGGCTAGCCGGCATCGCCCAGCGGCTGGGGCTCGCGCCAGATGACGGCGCCGGCGAGCAGGAGGACCTGGACGCCGAGCAGGTGCAGGCGCTAACGGCCCGGGTGGAGCGCCTGACGCGCAGGCGCGAGCAGCTGGGACCCGTCAATCCCCTGGCCCAGGAGGAGTACGCCGAGGCGGTCGCGCATGTAGAGGAGCTCGAGCGCCAGCGCACGGACCTGGAGACCGCGCTGCGCGAGCTACGCACCGTGATCCGCGAGACAGACCGCCAGATCCGGGAGACCTTCCAGGAGACCTTCGCGGCCGCCGCGCGCAACTTCGAAGAGCTGGCCGGCGACGTGTTCCCCGGCGGCTCCGGGCGCCTGACGCTGGTCAAGGACGAGCACTCTCCGCGCCCGGTGCTCGGCGGCCAGCCTCTGTCGGCCAACGGCAAGCAGCCCGATGCGGAGGCGATCGAGGCGGCCGCCGAAGCCGAGGCCGAGCGAGCGCAGCCCGGACACGCCGAAGAGGAGGACCTCGAGGGAGTCGAGATCGAGATCACGCCCGCCGGCAAGTCGACCAAGCGGCTCTCGCTGCTGTCGGGGGGTGAGAAGTCGATGACCGCGCTGGCCTTCCTGTTCGCCGTGTTCCTCGCACGCCCCTGCCCCTTCTACATCCTCGACGAGGTCGAGGCTGCGCTGGACGACCTCAACCTCGATCGCTTCCTCGCACTGCTGCGCCGCTACAGCGACCGCGCGCAGTTCATCGTCATCACCCACCAGAAGCGCACGATGGAGGCCGCAGACTGGCTGTACGGCGTGTCGATGGGCGGAGACGGGGTCTCCAAGGTCCTCTCGCGGCCGCTGCCCGCGCAGGACGAGCCCGACGCCCAGCCGGCAGATCGCGACGCAGAGGTGGCCGAGGTCGCCTGATATCGTCGCGCGGCCCGTGGCGCGCGACTGGAGCGAACTGTTCATCACCGCCGACGACGGCGGCCCGGGAGAGGACGGATCCGCCTCCGAGCAGCCGGGACGGCGCGGGCTGTTTCGTCGCCTGCGCGAGAGCATGGCCAAGACGCGCCAGGCGCTCGGCTCAGAGATCCAGGCCACGCTGTTCGGCGAGCTGGACGAGGGAACCTGGGAACGCCTGGAGGAGGCGCTGATCATGGCCGACGTGGGAGCGCGCACGACCGCGTCGGTCGTGCAAAAGCTCGAGGCCGAGGCCGGCTCGGGGGAGATCGAGGGCGGCCCGGCGCTCAGCGAGCGGTTGATCGCACTGCTGGCCGACACGGCCACCGTCGCAGACGGACGCATCGACATTCGCGCGCAGCCCACCGTCATCATGGCCGTCGGCGTCAACGGCACCGGCAAGACCACCACGATCGGCAAGCTCGCCTGGCACCTGCGCCAGGAGCTCGGGCGCAGCGTGCTGCTGGCCGGCGCCGACACGTTCAGGGCGGCCGCCGGCGAGCAGTTGGAAGGCTGGGCGCAGCGCGCCAGCGTGGACGTCGTGCGCGGCGCCGAGGGCTCAGACCCGGGAGCCGTCGCCTTCGAGGCGGTCGCGCAGGCGCACAGCCAGGGCATCGACGTGGTGATCGTCGACACCGCCGGGCGCCTGCACACCCAGGACGACCTGATGGCCGAGCTGGCCAAGGTGCGCCGGGTGATCTCGCGCCAGCTGCCCGGCGCGCCGCACGAGACGCTGCTCACGCTCGATGCCACCACCGGCCAGAACGGGCTGCGCCAGGCCAAGCTGTTCGCGGACAGCGCCGACGTGACCGGCGTGGTGCTGACCAAGCTCGACGGCACCGCGCGGGGAGGCATCGCGCTGGCGATCGCCGCCGAGCTGGGTCTGCCCGTCAAGCTGATCGGAGTGGGAGAGTCCGTCGAGGATCTGCGGCCGTTTGACCCGCAGGACTTCGCGCGCGCGCTGATCGCAGACCCCTAAACAGGCTTGACGCACCGGCGTCGCTGACGTGCAGGCGCCGCTGCGCCAGCGCTGCCCGGCCAGCGGAGAGATAACCTGAAGGTATGGACGGTTGGGTCATCTGGCTGATCGCAGGCTGCATCCTGGGGCTGGGCGAGCTGCACCAGGGCGCTTTCTATTTGATGCCGTTCGCCATCGGTGCGGCACTCGCGGCGATCGTCAGCGCGCTCGGAGTGGGCGCGCCGCTGGCGGCGATCGTGTTCGCGCTCGCGTCTGTGATCGTGTTCGCAGGGCTGCGTCCCGTCGCCCGCCGCCACCGCCATCTGCCCCCCGCGATCAGGACCGGGGCCGCCGCGCTCGTCGGTCACCGCGCGATGGTCCTCGAGCGGATCGCCAACGGCGAGGGCGTCGGCTGTGTGAAGATCGACAACGGCGAGGTGTGGACCGCCCGCAGCTACGACGATGACGAGGTCATCGACGCCGGCGAGCGCGTCGAGGTCGTAGAGATACGCGGCGCAACCGCTCTAGTGATGCACTGAAAGGACAGCCATGGTCGCTCTCATCGTCATCGTCGTGCTCGTCATCTTCGCCTTGGTGCTCGCCGCGCGCACAATCCGCGTGATACCGCAGGCGCGTGCGGGCGTGGTCGAGCGGCTCGGCCGCTACAGCCGCACGCTCGAGCCGGGGCTGACGATCGTCACGCCGTTCATCGACCGCGTCAGGCCGCTCGTGGACCTGCGCGAGCAGGTCGTCAACTTCTCGCCCCAGTCGGTGATCACCGAAGACAACGTCGTAGTCGGCATCGAGACCGTCCTGTACTTCACGATCACCGACCCCAAGTCGGCGACCTATGAAATCGCCAACCCGCTGCAGGCGATCGAGCAGCTGACCGTGACCACGCTGCGCAACGTGATCGGGGGCCTCACGTTGGAGGCCACGCTGACCGCGCGCGAGAACGTCAACACCGAGCTGCGCGTCGTGCTGGACGAGGCGACGGGCAAGTGGGGCATCAGGATCAACCGCGTGGAGATCAAGTCGGTCGACCCGCCCGCCGACATCAGGACGGCGATGGAGAAGCAGATGCGCGCCGAGCGCGACCGGCGTGCGGCGATCCTCACCGCTGAAGGCGAAAAGCAGGCCCAGATCCTGACCGCCGAGGGCGCCAAGCAGGCCGCCGTTCTCACTGCCGAGGGTGAGCGCCAGGCGGCGATCCTGCGCGCTGAGGGCGAAGCGAAGGCGATCGACACGGTTTTCACGGCAATCCATGAGGGCAAGCCCGACCGGGCGCTGCTCAGCTACGAATACCTGCAGATGCTGCCGCAGCTCGCCGAAGGGGAAGCCAACAAGGTGTTCGTCGTGCCATCCGAGTTCGCCGAGGCGTTCGGCGGCATCGGCGAGGCGATCAGGGGGCGTCGCGAGGCCGCCTCCGAGCCGCCGCCACCCCGACCGCTGCGGCCGCCCGGCGACGCCACCGGCTGACGGCGGGTTCGCAGCTGCGCCTGACCGAGCCGACCGGCTGCCGTGAAGTCGGCCGGCCTGCTGGCACAATCAACGCCTGATGTTCGATGCTCTCGCCGAGAAGCTGCAAGAGACCCTCGCCGACGTGCGCAACCGCGGCGCGCTCACCGAGCAGGACGTCGACGCGACGATGCGCGAGATCCGCCTCGCGCTGCTGGAGGCGGACGTCAACTTCAAGGTCGTCAGGCAGTTCACCTCACAGCTGAAGGAGCGTTGTCTGGGGGAGGAGGTCGTCGGGCGGCTCAACCCCGGCCAGCAGGTCGTGAAGATCGTGGGCGAGGAGCTGACCGCGCTGATGGGCGGATCGGATGACGGTCCGTCCACGCTGAGCTTCTCGCCGCGGCCGCCAACCGTGATCTTGATGGCCGGGCTGCAGGGCTCGGGCAAGACC
>DATNLQ010000404.1:0-6149 GCA_035602785.1 Solirubrobacteraceae bacterium | reverse complement strand
ACGCTGCGATGTATCCACGTACCGAGCAGGACATCGCCGCAGTCAGAGCGCGCTTTGCGTTACCCGAGCGCTTCCTGATGTGGGTCGGCGGGCTGCGCCACCCCGACCCGGGTAAGCACGTCGTCAAGCTCGCCGCCGCTCCCCGCGAGCTGCCGCTGGTGCTGGTCGGCTCAACCCGACCGTGGGCGCACGAGCTCCCTGACGTGATCCTCACGGGCCAGGTCTCCGACGAGCATCTGGCGGCGATCTACAGCGGCGCGCACGCGCTCGTGCTGTCCTCCGAGGACGAGGGCTTCGGCCTGCCCGCCGTCGAGGCGCTCGCCTGCGGTACGCCCGTGGTCGCCTGCGAGGCGCCCGCCCTGCGCGAGGTGCTCGGCAGGCGCGCCACGTTCGTCGCACCCGGCGACATGACCGGACTGATCGCGGCCGCCCAGGCGGCGAGGCGCCCCGCCCCGCCTCCCCCCTCGTGGAGCTGGCAGGATGCCGCGCGCGCCACCTGGGGCGTCTATGAGCGGGCGATGGCCTGTGCCGGGGAGGCGCGCGGGACGCGACGGATCAGTAGGCGCCGCGGCGCGTAAGCACCGCGGGGATCGTCTTCAGCAGGATCGTCAGGTCGAGCGCCAGCGACCAGTGCTCGAGGTAGATGAAGTCCAGGTGCACCAGCTCGTCGAAGTCGAGCTCCGAGCGACCCGATACCTGCCACAGGCCGGTGATGCCCGGAAGCACCAGGTAGCGCTTGCGGTGCCAGTCGGCCAGCATCTCGTAGTCGCGCTCGGGCAGCGGGCGCGGCCCCACCAGCGACATATCGCCGCGCAGCACGTTGACCAGCTGGGGCAGCTCGTCCAGCGAGAAGCGCCGCAGTAGGCGCCCCACGGGTGTCAGGCGGGGGTCGTTGCGGATCTTGAACAGCGCGCCGCTGGCCTCGTTGAGCTCTTCCAGGTCGGCCTGGCTCTGCTCGGCATCGGTGTGCATCGTGCGGAACTTCAGGCACGCGAACGGACGCTGGCCGATTCCGCGGCGCGTGGAGTGGAACAGGACCGGCCCGCGCGAGGTCAGCCGCACTGCCAACGTGATCGCCAGCAACAGCGGGCTGAGCAGCACCAGGAGCAGCGTCGAGCCAACGATGTCGAACGCGCGCTTGAGCGCGAAGTCGATGCCCTCGAAGACCGGCGGGCGCAGCTCGAACAGCGGCACCGACTGTCCGGGGACGAACTCCGCGCGCTGGATCAGGATCTCCATCGTCGACGGCGCCAGGCGCACCCGCACCCCGCGCCTGTGGCACTGGTCGACCAGCTCGACCGCATCGACCTGGGGGAAGTCCGGATCGGCGATGATCACCTCGTCCACATGCTCGTCGGCGAGGACGTGCTGCAGGTCCGCCAGGGTCCCCAGCGGATGTACGCCGTTGGCCGGCAGCGGCTGGGGGGAGAGGAAGCCGACCAGCTCGATCATCGAATGCGGCGAGTCCGTGAGCGCGCTGGCAACGTCGCCGATGTGCCTGCCCCTGCCGACCAGCACCGTGCGCCGGCGATAGCCGTCCGCGCGCAGCGTCGCCGCCGTCGCCATCTCATAGCCCGCGCGCAGCGACGAGACGTAGAAGATCGCGAACGCCAGCGACCCGTAGAACAGGTAGTAGCTGGAGAAGTGTTCGCCGTTGACCACCGCGAAGATCAGCGCCACGAACGCCACCTGAAACAGCGAGCCCACGATGCGTGATAGCCCTGGGCGCACAGCGCGCTGGGCATACAGACCTGAGCGCGCGAACAGCAGCGCCGTGAGCAGATAGGCGAACGGCAGGATCCGTTCGGTTTCGTGCAGCGCCGGCGTGAGCTGCACGCGGTCGAACACGACCGCCTTGAGCACCAGCGCGGTAAAGATCGCCAGGGCCACGCCTGCGAAGTCCAGCGCCAGCAGCGACACCACACGGGCCACCCGGATCGCAGTGCCCATCCGCAGCAGCAGCGACAGGGCCGGGGGGCGCTTGCTGCGGATGTCGCGGTCGGAGATCTCGCGGCGCCTGGTCGCCTCGGAGATGATCGTCCCGCCTGTCCCGCCCGTGATGGCTGTCCGCGCCGGCAGCGGAGCCTGCGTCGAGGCGTCCACGCGCGGGGCCGATGAGCTGGACGTCGCGCTCGAGCGGGGTCCCATAGTGCTGCTCACAACACCCCAGCCTCGCACATGGAGCGGTTGGCGGCCGGTCGAACGCGACCACTCAGACCGAGCGTCACCGCCCGGCGCCCGCGCGCGTCGGCGGTCAGTAGGAGCCCCCGCCGATGAGCATCTCCACGCCCGACTGCTCGATCGTCATGCGCAGGCCGTCGCGCAGCGACACCTCGGGTGACCAGCCCAGCAGCTCGCGGGCCAGCGAAATGTCCGGGCGGCGCTGCTTGGGGTCGTCGGTCGGCAACGCCTCGTAGACGATCTCCGACGTCGAGCCGGTCAGCTCTTTGACGGCCGCCGCCAGCTCCAGCAGCGTGAACTCGTCGGGGTTGCCTATGTTGACCGGGTTGTGGAAGCCCGACTCCGCCAGCGCGATGATGCCGCGGATCAGGTCTGCCACGTAGCAGAACGAGCGCGTCTGGCCGCCGTCGCCGAAGACCGTGATGGGGCGGTTGGTCAGCGCCTGGCGCAGGAACGTGGGGATCGCGCGGCCGTCGTGGGGCCTCATTCGCGACCCGTAGGTATTAAAAATACGAACGATCGCAGTGTCAACCCCCTGCTGGCGGTGATAAGCCATCGTCAGCGCCTCCGCGTAGCGCTTGGCCTCGTCGTAGACGCCGCGTGGGCCGATCGGGTTGACGTGGCCCCAGTAGCTCTCCGACTGCGGGTGCTCGAGCGGGTCGCCGTAGACCTCGCTGGTGGACGCGATCAAGAAGCGCGCGCGCTTGGCCTTGGCCAGCCCGAGCGTGTGGTGGGTGCCGTAGGAGCCGACCTTGAGCGTGTGCAGGGGCAGGCGCAGGTAGTCGATCGGCGAGGCGGGCGAGGCGAGGTGGTAGACGAAGTCGATCGGCTCATCGACGAAGTACGGCTCGATGATGTCCGTGCCGATGTGCAGGAAGCGCTCGACGTCGCGGATGTGCTCGATGTTGGCCAGCGAGCCCGTCTCGAAGTTGTCCACGCAGATCACGCGGTTGCCGCGCGCGAGCAGCTCGTCGCACAGGTGCGATCCGAGGAAGCCCGCTCCCCCCGTTACCAGGCATGTGGCCATCGCGCGCAAGCTTATGCGATTGGCGGGACTATCCTTCCTGTCATGGCAGCCACCGAGGAGCACGCCGCGCAGGAGCGCGCCGCAGAGGCGGCCGTGGAGGAGCGCCTGACGGTCGCGCCGATCGTCGGCCCCGACGACCCGCGCCGCTTCACCGACTCCGGCATCGAGATCTCAGAGCTGTACGGCGAGGACGACCTCCCGGCGCAGCTGGACCTCGGCGAGCCCGGCGAGTTCCCCTATACGCGCGGGGTGCACCGCGAGATGTATCGCAAGCAGACCTGGACGATGCGCCAGTACGCCGGCTACGCCTCGGCCAAGGAGTCAAACGAGCGCTACCGCTACCTGCTGTCCAAGGGCACCACCGGACTGTCGATGGCCTTTGACCTGCCCACCCAGCTGGGCCTCGACTCCGACAACCCCCGCTGCCTGGGCGAGGTCGGACGCACGGGCGTGGCGATCGACACGATCGACGACATGCGCACCGCCTTCGACGGCATCCCCCTCGACCATGTGTCCACGTCGATGACCATCAACGCCCCCGCCGCCTGCCTGCTGCTGCTGTACGAGCTGGTCGGCGAGGAGCAGGGCGTGCCCTCCCAGCAGCTGCGCGGCACCACCCAGAACGACGTGCTCAAGGAGTACATCGCGCGCGGCAACTACATCTACCCGCCCGTCCCAACGATGCGCCTGACCACCGACCTGTTCCAGTACTGCCACGAGCGCGTGCCGCGCTGGAACACGATCTCGATCTCCGGCTATCACTTCCGCGAGAAGGGCTGCTCGGCCGTGCAGGAGGTCGCCTTCACGCTGTCCTCCGGCATCGCCTACGTGCAGGCCGCGATCGACAAGGGCCTGAACGTGGATGAGTTCGCGCCGCGCCTGGCCTTCTTCTTCAACGGCCACAACAACGTCTTTCAGGAGGTCGCCAAGTTCCGCGCCGCCCGGCGCATGTGGGCGCACATCATGCGCGAGCGCTTCGGCGCGACCAACCCGAAGGCCACGATGCTGCGCTTCCACACCCAGACCGGCGGCGTCACGCTGACCGCCCAGCAGCCGGAGAACAACATCGTGCGCGTCGCGCTGCAGGGCTTCGCGGCGGTCTGCGGCGGCACCCAGTCGCTGCACACCAACGGCTTTGACGAGGCGCTCGCGCTGCCCTCCGAGCACGCTGCCAAAATCGCCGTGCGCACCCAGCAGATCCTCGCCAACGAGTCGGGCGCGGCCGACACGGTCGACCCGTTCGCCGGCTCCTACTTCGTCGAGGCCCTCACCGACGAGATCGAAGCACGGGCCAACGAGCTGATCGCCAAGGTCGACGCGCTCGGCGGCTCGGTCAACGCGATCGAGTTCATCACCGGCGAGATCGACGAGTCCGCCTGGGGCTACCAGGAGCGCTACCGCATTGGACAGGACATCGTGGTGGGCGTCAACGCCTTCCAGGAAGAGGAGGTCGAGGTGCCGGACCTGCTGCGCGTGGATCCCGAGTCAGAGCGCGAACAGCTTGAGCGCCTGGCCAAGTTCAAGGCGCAGCGCGACCAGGAGCTCGTGCAGCGTCGGCTGGAGGAGCTGCGTGACGCGGCTCGCGGCGAGGGCAACCTGCTGCCGGCCGTCCGCCAGGCGCTCAAGGACCGCGCGTCCCTGGGCGAGGTATGCGGAGCGATGCAGGACGTGTTCGGCAAATACGCGCCGACGTTCTGAGGCGTTCAATCTGCTCGCGCATGCACGGCACCGGCGAGACCAGTCCGTTTGCGATCGTTGACGGACATCTCGGACCGAGCTGCACAGTGGGACCATTCGCGCTGATCAGCCGCGGAGCCAGAGTGGGCGCCGCGTGTGTCGTGCATTCTCACGCCCTTGTAGGAGCAGACGCCAGGATCGGCGATCGCTGCATCGTCCATCCCCACGCGGTTGTCGGTCCGGGCGTCGTGCTGGGCGAGGGGGTCGAGCTGCTGCATTCGGCGGTCGTCGGCCGCGAGCCCCGCAGCGCGGGAGCCACGGCGCGAGATCCCTCTTTCGCGCACCGCCTCTACGTGGGCGATGGCTGCGCGATCGGCTCGCACGCCACGATCTACTACGACGTAGAGATCGGGGACCACACTCTGGTCGGCGACGCCGCATCCATCCGCGAGGGGGCCCGCATAGGCTCCCGCTGCATCGTCTCGCGCTGCGTCACCCTCAACTACGACGTGACGATCGGCAACGACGTGAAGGTCATGGACGCGACACACCTGACCGGCGGGACCCAGATCGGCGACGGGGCCTTCATATCCATCCTGGTGGCGACCACCAACGACAACCAGCCTCGCCAGCCCCTTGGCCACGACCGCAGGCTCGAGGGTCCGCGGATCGAGTCAGGCGCCACGGTCGGCGCAGGTGCGATCCTGCTCCCGGGCGTGGTCGTCGGGGCGAACGCCACCGTTGCAGCCGGAGCGGTGGTCACACGCGACGTCCCCTCGGGCGCAACCGCAATGGGAATGCCCGCTCGAGCGCGCCGCGATCAATCCGCAGATCCATAGGAGCACACTGCGTGGACTTCGTCGAGCCGGATGACCGATCGTCTAGTGTCTGTGGCCGTGATCGTCGTCGACATCGCCACGTCGATCTACGAAGTGGTCTTGGCGATCCACGTGATGGCCGTAGTGGTGGCGTTCGGTGTTACGTTCGCCTACCCGATCATGTTCGCGGTGGCAGCCCGGCGCGATCCGCGCAGCCTGCCGATCCTGCACCGCATCGAGTACACGATCGAGCGCCTGCTGATCAACCCGGGGCTGCTGGTGGTGGTGGCAGCCGGCATCTTCCTGGCCAGCGATGGCCATCACTGGAATGAATTCTTCGTCCAGTGGGGCCTGGCAGCAGCGATCGTGATCGGCGCGCTGTTCGGCGCGGTGATGATCCCCACAGCCAAACGCGCCGAGGCGATCGCGCAGCGCGATCTGGCGGG